>DDLU01000249.1 GCA_002340305.1 Desulfovibrio sp. UBA2564 | reverse complement strand
GCTGGGCCACTGTACGAGCCATGAGCACCCGCTGAAATTCTCCACCTGAAAGCTCTGCTACTGACCGCCCTGCCAGAGGGCTAATCCCTACCCTCTCAATTGCCTCTGCTACGATTTCTTCATCTTCGGCACCATAGCCGAAAAATCCAGAACCATGGGCATAACGCCCCATCATGACCATGGATTTTACAGTCAGCCCGAAAGCCGGATCAACGCGTTGCGGCAATACTGCCATAACCCCGGCAAGTTCACGGGGACGGTAGGCATCTACCTTTTTTCCTTCAACTTCGATGCGCCCTGCCAAGGGAGAAAGCACGCCGGAAATAGCCGAGACAAGCGTAGTCTTGCCGCTACCGTTGGGTCCCAGAATAGCGGTCATTGAGCCTGCGGGAAATTCAAGATTCAACCCGTGCAGAACTTCACGCCTGCCATAACCAGCCTTAAGACCCGTTATCGTGATCATGATCCGCTCCTGAATCCTGACCGCAGCACAAGACAAAAGAACGGACCGCCAAGAAGAGCTGTCACAACACCCACCGGGAGTTCCTCACCACCGGAAAGTAATGAACGGGCGATGACATCCGACCAGACCAGCAACAATCCCCCCAGCAGGGAGGACGATAGCAAAAGCGGTCTGTGCTCCGCCCCCTGAAACATGCGCACCAGATGGGGAACGATCAACCCTACGAAACCGATGATCCCGGAAACAGCAACTGCAGCTCCGGTCAACAGGCCGGAACCGATCAGCAGAGCCATGCGAACCTTGGGAACATCCATGCCCAGATGGCGGGCCTGAGTCTCCCCGAGAGATAAAATATCAAGCTCACGGGAATAGTAGACCAGCGGAATCATTCCGGCGATGAAATACGGCAGAAACAACTGCAAATGTGACCAGCCACGCCCTTGAAAACTACCCATAATCCAAAAAACAATGGATGTTACCGACTCTTCATCCAGAGACTTGAGCAGGGAAATAAGCGCGGAAAGAAATGTCGCCACCACAATCCCGGCAAGAACCATGGTCTCCCGGCGCAGCCTTCCGCCTATGCGTCCGAGCATGAGAACCGCGCCAAGTGCCGCCATAGCTCCGGCAAGAGCTGCCAGCGGCAGGAACAAATTCCCGAATCTGGCCCAAAGCTCCGCCCCGAGCATTGTCGAACCGGAAAAGATCGCCAGACTGGCTCCGAAAGCCGCCCCACTGCTTACTCCAAGGGTAAACGGATCAGCCAATGGGTTGCGCAGGATTCCCTGATAAACGGTCCCGGCCACAGCCAGAGACATGCCTACCAAAAAGGATAGGCAGACCCGACTCAAACGCAAATCAATAACAATAAACGAAAGGGCCTGATCAACCTTCTGCAGGCCGATTCCAAAGGCTGATTTAAAAACCGCAAAAACCTGCGCAGCATCAGTAGTGTAGGCACCAAAGAGACAGGCGGCAAAGATGGAAACAGGCACGAGTAATGACAGAACAAGTACTGCCTGCGCCCTTTTATTGCCTGATAATTCCATCTCTACCGCCTGATTTAATTAATGGTCGCCGAGGTGCTGAAAAGCTACCTTGAGGTGGTCAACCCAGATTTCCACAACCTGCGGAAACTCAGCGGTCCCTTTGAGAACAGGCACACACTTGTAACCGTCTTTGCTCAGTTCAGATTTCCAGGAATCATCTTCGTCACCGGCCATGTCATTACGGGCATGGTCGCCGGCAACAGACATGTAAGGCATGAGGTAGACTTTCCCGGCTTTGCTTTTCTTGAGCAGAACTTTCACATCATCAAGAGAAGGGGTTCCTTCAACAGTACCTACAAAAATCTTGGGATCAACTTTCGAAAAGTAATCCTGGGAAGCGGGGTAATAGATGTTTGCAGCGTGATGGGTACCATGCCCCATGAGCACAACAGCGTCTTTGGCCTTACGTTCCTTGGGGATATTGGTAATGATAGCCTTAACGGTACGCTGCATATCTTTATCGGAGAAAAGAAGAGGTTTACCTACGGTAACTTTGCTCATACCTTTGGGCATACTTTCAAAAGCTTCTACGGTTTCAACAATACCACAATATTCTTCACCGGGAATAGTATGCAACGACTGAACTGCAACGTGGGTAAAACCTTCATCCATCATCTTGGTCATAGCCATAACCGGGGAATCGATGTTACGGCCTTCTTTAGCCAGAATATCTCTGATGATTGCGGAAGAGTAAGCCCAACGTACTGGAACACCGGGAAAAGCTTTTTTGACTGCTTTGTCGATTGCATCAAAAGAACCCTGAGCCTGCGGCATACTGGAACCGAAAGCTGCGAGCAGAATACCTTTTTTAACAGGCTTGGCTTCACCGTGTCCGGCCATGGCCAGTGAAGGAATAAGTAGACAACAAACCAGAAGAATAGCGGGGATGAACTTAGATTTGTCCCCAAAACGACACTGCATAACAGTCTCCTCAAATTTGGGGGGCTTAGAAATGGAGAAGCCACGCATACGGAATATGCGTAGCAATTTCTGACAGATAAAAGCCCCGTTATCCGACAGAATGATCGTGATTTGCACCCAGGCAGGTCTTCCGGCTTGTCCCATTCTACCCGGCCTTCCCGAATTAATATTCAGTGACGCGCTAAACCGGATTGTATCCGGTCACAAGGGGTAGAACCATTGAGGACTCACGGCGGCGGGTCCGCTCCCGACTTTAACGGGATTCCCTATTAAGCTCGTGAGAGCACCTTAGGCAAAGGCTTGATATGATTGTTCGAGGTTTCTGTCAATATTAACACATAGCCAGCGGTCCATCACCGATACCGGGCCAGATACGGATCATCCCCAGCAATGCCCGTACCGTTGTCCAGACCCCGGCAACTACCCAGATCCAGAACAACATATGATCAGGGCTGAACCAGTCTACCACAAAAAGAAGTATTGTACTTGTCAGAACTGCAATAAGCATAACATTACGCAAGTAGCGGTAATCCCCGGTCCCCATGTGAATCCCATCTGTTGCGAAAGAAAGCGCATTAATGGGTTGCAAAAAGGTTACAGCCAGCCACGCAGGCGAAAAAACAGCTGCGGCTTCGTCAGGCACTAACAGCCATGAAACAGGCTGTTTCCCAAGATACATTGCGATAGTCAGCAAAATCCCGGTAACAAAACTCCACTTACATACCAATGCAGCAACTTTACGCGCAGTAATTCGATCAGCACGGCCGATAAAATATCCAACCAGAGATTGACCGCTAACTGCAAATGTATCCAAAAGAAGAGTGACGAAGACAAAAAATTGTCTAATGGCTTGATGCGCCGCCCCGGATTCAGCTCCAACCTGTGTAGCGAAGCGAGTGCATAGCAATAAAAAAACACAAACACTTCCACTACGCACAAACATATCGCCACCAATGACAAATAATCTGCGCACATCCACAAGGCGAAACCCGCTATTAAAACCGTAATGCCTGTAGACGGCTAGTACCGCCCAAGCCGCACCAATCCACTGACTGATAGAACTGGCTAAGGCTGCACCGCCAACCCCCATAACAGGAAACGGTCCCTTACCAAAAACAAGACACCAATCCAACACAACATTGACGGCATTCATACCCAGTGCAATCCACAGTGGAGACTGCATATCCTGATAGCCGCGCAGAGAACCGAAGCAAGCCAGCACAACGAGCACTGCCGGTGCCCCCAGCAAACGGTATCGCATGTAGTCTACCGCTAGAGTACGCACACTCCCTTCGCCACCCATCAGCTCCACAATATTACCTAGAAACGGAAACACAAAAAGCAACAAAGCCAGCCCTAAAGCAGCAGAGATTCCCACAGCCATCCAACCAAAGGATGAAGCCCGAGCAAGATCGTCTTCACCTATTGCGTGTGACACTTCAGTCTGAGTACCGATACCCAAAAATCCAAAAACCCAGAAGACCGAAGAAAACACGATGGTCCCAACTCCCAGTGAAGCCGCAGCTTCCGATCCAAGCTTGGCAACAAAGGCTGTATCCACCAACCCGGTCAAAGGCTCGGCGATCATGGAAAAAAGAACCGGAATTGCCAAAGTCAGCAATGTCCGGTTCGGTTTAATTTCAAACGGATGTTGTTTATTTTCTGTCATGAAAGATGCCTTCGGCGACTCTCCGAGGGCTTAAACCCTTTTTAAAAAAGGTTTAAGAATCCCAAAACTTTTAATAAGATTCGCATCGTATGATGGATATTTTGCTATTTAATATTCTCTTCAAACCACGCTTCGAAAATTTCCATAGCTCTTTTGCCATAAAGTTCTTTACGAACACGTTTGGGTGCGCGCTTTTTCAAAGCAGGCATAAGTCCGAACTGGACGTTGGAGGGCTGAAAATTTTTCTTGGCCTCACGCAGATGTCCGAGCAGTGCCCCCATGGAAGTTTCCGGCGGTGGCGCGGGAAGTTCGTTACCCTTCGCCTGTTCAGCGAGCATACGCCCTACCCAGAGGCCGCAGGCGGCGGATTCGAGATAGCCTTCCACACCGGTAATCTGTCCCGCAAGATGGATACGTGAATCGGCTTTAAGTGCAAGCTTATCGTCCAGAACTTCGGGAGCATTGACGTAAGTATTACGGTGAATGGAACCCATGCGCATAAATTCAACATCTTCAAGACCGGGAATCATGCGAAAAATACGCTTCTGTTCCGGGTATTTGAGTTTGGTCTGGAAACCTACGAGATTGAAAGCAGTCTTGTCCTTGTTCTCAGCACGAAGCTGCACAACAGCGTGGGCCTGTTCTTCAGTGCGCGGATCAATCAGACCTACAGGCTTGAGCGGTCCGAAGGACAAAGTTTTCTCACCGCGATCTGCCATTTCTTCAATGGGCAGACAGCCTTCGAAATGGATTTCCTTTTCAAATTCACGAGGCACAACGCGCTCGCCCTCTTTCAATTCCTTGATGAAATTATTGTACTGCTCTTCAGTCATCGGACAGTTCAGGTAATCATCATCTTCGGGCTTGTAGCGGGAACCATAGAAGGCCACATCCATATTCACGGAATCACGGCTTACAATGGGCGCGATGGCATCATAAAAATATAAACGCTGCTCGCCGATCTTGGAGATCAGACTTTCAGTCAATCCTTCGGACGCAAGGGGACCCGCGCAGACTACGACCTTAGAGAAGTCAGCAAATTCGGGATCATCGAGAGAAGTGATTTCCTTACGCACAACATTGATGAATTCATTCTGCCCAATTTCTTCTGTAACCAGCTTGGAGAAAACCTCACGATCAACCGCCAGCGCGGAGCCAGCGGGAACACGGGCCTGCATGGCTGCACGCATGAGCACGGAATCAAGGGCTTCCATTTCCTTCTTAAGCACACCGATAGCAGTGTTCAGCTCACCGGAACGCAAAGAGTTAGAGCAAACCAGCTCAGCCAGACCGGGGAGATGATGCGCCTCGGAATATTTATCGGGCTTCATTTCAAAGAGAGTTACCGGAACTTCAGCCTTTACCAGCTGCATTGCGCATTCACAACCTGCCAGTCCGCCACCGATTACAGCAATTTTATCCACGTATATTACTCCAAAGTCGATTGAATTTTTCAGTTATCTCAATTAATAAATTATAGATGTGCTTCGCGATCCTGTAAATTTATACATAACCCATCATTTATGACCGCACCAAAGTTAAAAATCAAGAATCTGACCACATCTTTCGCCACTCCGGGCGGAATCATCAAGGCTGTGGATAATGCCAGTCTGGACTTAGGGCAAGGAGAAACTTTAGCTGTTGTCGGAGAATCCGGCTGCGGTAAAACAGTACTATCCCTCTCGGTGATGGGGTTAATCCCCGATCCTCCGGGCCGAATCACCGCAGGACAGGTAATTTACCGCGATCAGGACCTCGTGCAATTATCCGAACAGGAAATGCAGAAAATACGCGGCAACAGTTTATCCATGGTCTTTCAGGAACCCATGACATCGCTCAACCCGGTCTTTAAAATCGGGGGCCAGATCGGTGAAACTTTGCGGCTGCACAAAGGAATGGGCAAGCAGCAGGCAGCTGAAGCAGCAGTGGAAGCGCTCAAGCTGGTCGGTATCCCTAATCCCCAGAAGCGACTGGAAAACTTTCCCCACGAACTCAGCGGCGGCATGCGTCAAAGGGTTATGATCGCCATGGCACTGGTCTGCTCTCCAGAAATTCTGATTGCCGATGAACCGACCACCGCACTTGATGTGACCATCCAATCTCAGATTCTTCGCCTGCTGGATAATCTCAAGCACAAAATGAACGGCTCACTTATGCTTATCACCCATGACCTCGGCGTTGTAGCACGCGTCGCCACCCGGGTAGCGGTTATGTATGCCGGACAAATTGTGGAATCAGCCCCAATCTCGGATATCTTCAAAGAACCGCTGCACCCTTATACTCAGGGACTTTTAAACTCAGTACCACGCTTGGGTTGCCGCATGGAACTTAATCCCATACCCGGAAATGTTCCCGCCCTGCTGAATCTTCCCAAAGGCTGCCGCTTTAATCCCCGCTGTAGCCACGCTTTTGACCTTTGCCGCGAACAGGAACCACAACTTATAGATAGAGGTGGCAGGCAGATACGCTGCTGGCTGCATAGATAAAAATCGGATTCATTATGAATGAGAATATACTTGAGATAAAAAACCTTAAACGCCATTACCCCGTCAGCAGCGGATTGCTGTCCCTATCCAAAACAACAGTCAAAGCTGTCAATGGCGTTAGCCTCGAAATAAAAAAGGGCGAAACCCTCGGTCTTGTGGGTGAATCCGGTTGCGGTAAATCAACCCTTGCACGGCTACTCACCGGGCTGGAGAAAGCTGATCACGGCAGCATAAATTTCAAAGGCCACAAGCTTAATGAATGGACCGCAACTGAGCGTAGCACTATGCTTCAAATGGTCTTTCAGGACCCCTATTCCTCGCTCAATCCGCGCCAGAGAATCGGCAGCATCATTTCCGAATCCATGCGCATCCACAAATCCGGCAGCAAGACAGAGATTCAACGACGCGTTGAAGAACTACTGGTTCAAGTCGGCTTACGCCCGGAACACCACAAACGTTATCCGCACGAATTTTCCGGTGGACAACGCCAACGCGTTGCTATTGCACGGGCTATTGCCATGAATCCTGATTTAATTATCTGTGATGAACCTGTCTCTGCTCTCGATGTGTCCGTTCAGGCACAGGTCCTCAACCTGCTTAAATCCATCCAAAAAGAGTTCGGAATGAGCTACGTCTTCATCTCCCATGACCTCTCTGTGGTCAGTCATATCAGTGACCATGTCGCAGTAATGTATCTGGGTCAGCTCATGGAAATTGCTTCAGCAGAAGAACTATACCGCAATCCACTGCATCCCTACACCCAAATACTGCTTGACGCTGTCCCCGTCCCTGATCCGGATATGCAGGGTGAAGACGTAATAATCGACGGGGACATGCCCAGTCCTATTTCACCGCCATCCGGCTGCCCTTTCCACCCGCGCTGTCCTAAAGCGATGGATATTTGTTCGCAAACTCAGCCAAAGCTAAAAGAGACTGTAAGCGGGCATAAAGTTGCCTGTCATTTATACTAAAAACAAAAGGCCGGGACATCAGCCCGGCCTTTTAAAATTTTGTAAAATATTAACTTCTTACTTCGCACGTTCATTGTAGGCTTTCGCCAGTCCACCCTCCGCTGTTTCGCGATAGAGGCTGGGCAGATCATGTCCGGTTTTCTTCATAACTTCCACGACCTCATCAAAGGGGATACGGTGGGAGCCATCAGAAAGGATGGACATCTGCGCACGGGCAAGAGCGCGGGTGGAAGCACAGGCATTACGCTCAATACAGGGAATCTGAACCAGACCATCCACAGGATCACAGGTCAGGCCCAAATGATGCTCAAGGCCCATCTCCGCTGCATACTCAATCTGACGCAAAGTTCCACCCATAAGCTGGGTTGCTGCTGCGGAAGCCATGGCGCAGGCAGAACCGACCTCGCCCTGACAGCCGACCTCGGCACCGGAAATCGAAGCATTTGTCTTAATCACATTTCCGAAAAGTCCGGCAGTCGCCAGTGCGCGGATCAAATCAGTTTCTTTAATATGTTCCTGGGTATCTTTAAGATAACGCAAAGTAGCCGGAACAATACCGCATGATCCACAGGTAGGGGCAGTAACGATAATTCCGCCACCTGCATTTTCCTCAGAAACGGCAAGGGCATAAGCTGTGGTAATTCCGGTCAGCTGCATATCAGGACCGGCATGCTTGGTGCGGCGGTAGTATGATTTTGCCTGTCTGCGCAAACCGATGGAACCGGGAAGCACTCCTTCCTCCTCCAGACCGCGCTCAAGGGATTCTTCCATCACCTTCCAGATTTCACGCAGAAAATCCCAGATTTCAGCTCCTTCACACTGCTCTACATATTCCCAATAGGTAATGCCTTTATCTTCACAATGATCCATAATGGCGGCAATTGTGCCCAGATCATAAACAGGCTTTGCGCTGGATACTGCGGCACCTTCTTCACGAATTGCCCCGCCGCCGACGCTGTATACCTTCCATGTATCGACAACGGCACCGGAATCGTCCAAAGCTTCAAACTGCATTCCATTGGGATGTTCAGGCATCTTTTCTTCAGCTTTCCAGATAAGTTCTGTTTTGTCATCACCGAGAACGCTAAGAACAGCCCAATCAGTAAGATGTCCCTTACCAGTAGCAGCAAGACTTTCAAAAAGCGTCACCCTGAACCGGGTCGCATCAGAATGTTTTTCCATAAACCTTTCCGCTGCCATACGCGGTCCCATTGTATGACTCGAAGAAGGTCCCACTCCAATACGGTATAACTCTTTTAAAGACTCCATATCCTTGCCACCTTGTAAAAATTTATTAATCATCCCCTGAAAGCACACATTATGCTTGTCACAATCAAGAAGACCTATATTACGCATTAAACAAAAAAGACAACCAAAAAATACTGATTGCGCGATCAGTCTGCTTTAAAATCTATAAAAAGAAAAGAATTCATAGAGGTTCCACCTGAGCTGCATACTGATTTTAATAGCATAAAAAAAACCAGAAAAAAGCCTCCAGCTGCAAAGCTGAAGACTTTTAACATAACACCCTAAGTCAACAATGCTAATCAACCAATCCTTCAGGCAGGGTTTCAACAAATTTCCTGATCTCATCCCTGACCTTGCGAAAGCAGTCCAGTTGTTCTTCCGTTGAGCCACCATGTTCAGCTATCTTTTTAGCCATCTTCGGCGGGTCATCAAAACCGGCATGGACAACTTTGCTACCGCCCGGAAAGAACGGACAGGTTTCATGAGCATGGTCGCATACAGTAATGACATAATCGATGGAAACTCCTCTAAGTTCATCGATATGTGTGGACTTATGACCGCAAATGTCTACTCCGGCTTCCGCCATAACTTTTACCGCAGAAGGATTCAGCCCATGGGTTTCAATCCCTGCGGAATAAGCATTAATCTGATCGTTTTTCAGATAACGGGTCCACCCTTCAGCCATCTGACTGCGGCAGGAGTTACCTGTGCATAAAAAAAGAAGATTTATCTTGCTCATCATTATGTACCTATTGGTTGTTTTGCCAAAGAGGAAACATTTATAAATGAGCATTTACTTCGAGTCAAGCTGTTCGGAACAACGTAACATAATCGACACAGTCATGCTCATTACTCAACCATGCGGGCATGATCTTTGATATGACGCGGTAATCTGATTTTCCATTTGTCCAATTCAGAGCGGCTGAAAATAAACTCGCCTTGTGTTGGAACAACAGGCGCAATCGTATTAACCGGAATTCCATTCAAAATATCCAGCACAATCTTTCCGGCATTTTTACCCTGCTCTTCGCCATCTAAAACCATACCGCCGACAGCCTTATCTTTGCCTACGCTCATAACCCAAAAAGCAAAAACAGGAACAGGAGAATTCATAGAGGTCCACCTAAGAACTTCTTCGCTATCAACATGGACACCCCTATCAAAAATACGATGATAAAGCCCTATCACAATTGCCCGGCAATTATGCATAGGTGCTTGCAGGACTGCGACCTTCCAATCTGTAAAAGATGAAATCAACTTGATATCAGTATTGACCCCACTAATAATCAGGCTGTTTTTATCCTGAAACACAGAAGACTTGAAAACCTCCGTAGTAGTGCTCTTATCAAGAAGAATAAGAACCTTGCCATCGCGAATCGGAAGCAATTCCTTCAAATATTTAACCGTCCGCTTGCAAAGGGGACGCTCAAGCACACCGGTAATATTCTGTCCTAATGGTGCGTACATACGTGGATTATTGTTAATCCCCATGTAAACAACAGGCGTATTGGTCCTTAAAAGACGGTCAGCGAGGAGCATTAGTGCGTTATCGTCAGATAAGACAACCACATCAGGCTTGATTTCAAGGTAATACTGCCATGCCAGATCTGCCCGCTCTGCATACTGATTAATACGATACCTTTTGGTATCCATCTGGAAACTAGAAAGCCCAACTTTATCCGCCAAGACAGACTCAAGCCCCCTCCTTAGTTCCTGATCCCAGACATACCCGGAATGGTAACTCTCAATGAAGAGCACTTTTGGCTTTGCATAAGCTGCTGTTGCGCTCAAAAAGAGTACAAGAAATAAAAAAAAGCCTACTTTCTTCTGCATAAATCTCCAGAATCAAATTCCAACGAAGGTCAATTCACAACCCAAACCGTACATCCTACAGCGGATTGGACAACTTTCGTAGATACTGATCCGAACAAAAATTCCTCAGCCTTACTTAACCCCTAACACACCGCTATCAATAATGAAAGAAAAACAGAAAATGTGCGTATACCAATTATGCACGAATATATTGTTTGCAGCCCTTGCCTGTTCTGCATTTGTAATTTAAATTCAAGGATTGAAATTAACACTCAAACCACCGCATTCCCTACAGAGGATTTCTTGAACCAAAAACATTATTCACTGAATGAACTGGGCTGGAAGGACTGCTTTAAAGACCAGCTCACTAAAGACGATAGCAAAATGGTCCCGGCAAGGGTTACCATGACTCATAAAGGGCATCTGGTTGTTTCCACCGGAGAGGCTGAACTGCTGCTGAAGATTGCAGGCAAAGGAATCGGCAGCCTAAATGAACAGCCCACCGTAGGCGACTGGTTGCTCATGGATCGCGAGACCATGGTTCCGGTAAAAGTTCTGGAACGAACCAGTCTGCTCCAGCGCATGGCCCCCGGTCAGAAAGTTGAGCTGCAACCCATTGCCGCCAACATCGACACCCTATTCATTGTCTCCTCCTGCAATACCGAATTCAATCTAAACCGCATCGAGCGCTACATCTGTCTGGCTCTTGAAGCCGGAGTAAATTTTGTACTGGTTTTAACCAAAGAAGACCTCACCGAAGAAGCACAGGAATACCGCAGGCAGGCAACACACCTCTTTGAAGGCATGCCCATTGTCACTATCAACGGCAAAGACCCGCAAAGCGTGCAAAGCCTGCAAAAATGGTTCAAGCCCGGAGAAACTGTGGCACTACTAGGATCCTCCGGAGTTGGTAAAACAACCCTGCTCAATACCGTAAACGGTACTGATAAAGAAAAAACCGGGGCTATCCGTGTCGGTGATGAGAAAGGTCGCCACACCACGACTACCCGCTCCCTGCATGTATTACCCACGGGAGCACTGCTCATTGATGTGCCGGGTATCCGCGAATTGCAGCTCCATGATTGCCATGCCGGAATTTATCAGGCTTTCAGCGAAATAGTTAAGGCCGAGGAAATGTGCCGTTTTGCAGATTGCAGCCATGAACGCGAACCGGGATGCCGAGTCCGTGAAGCTCTGGAAAATGAAAGCATCACAAAGCGCAGACTTGATAACTACCTGAAGCTGAAAGAAGAAGCTGAAAAGAATACCGAAGAAATCACGGAAAGAGCCAAACGAAAGTCCGGGAAAAAGAAACAATATTCCCGTAAGTGGAAGAAATAAAAAAACGGGCGGTCTTTAAGACTGCCCGTTTTAATTTTTTATAGTCATTCACTTTAACTGTCACTGTTTAACAATATCCCCTAAAGCCTCGCCAGCTTCGGTAAAGTTAAATTTGAATCCGGCATCAATCAGTCCGGTCGGTAACACAAATTGCCCACCGAGCAAAACCTCTTCCGCCATCTGCCCCAAGGCAAGTTTTAAAACAAAGGCGGGAACGCGCATCCAAACCTTTCTGCCAAACGCAGCACCCAAAGAATTTGCAAACTGATTAAACGTCAGAGGATGGATGGAGCTGAGATTAAATATTCCGCTGCATTTCTCATTCTCAATCAAAAAAATTATGGCCCGGACTTCATCATCAATATGAATCCATGAAACCCCCTGATGCCCCGGTCCCAGATAGCTTCCCAGCCCAACCTTAAACGGGCCCATCATTTTAGCCAGTGCACCGCCTTTACCAAGAACCATTGCAGTGCGGATCACTGCGCGGCGCACACCATGCTCTTCTATAGAAACACTGCTGGCTTCCCATTTTTCAGCAACATCAGAAAGAAACAAATCGCCTTTAGGAGATTTCTCATTGACTGGTTCAGGACCGCAATCTCCATAAAAACCGATAGCTGAACCTTGAATCACTACCTTCGGCTTTACCTTCGCTTTGGCTACAGCTTCACTCACTGCCCTGCCGGCATCAACACGACTCGCTAAAATGGAATTCTTCTTGACTGCGGACCAACGCCCGGACGCGACATTTTCCCCGGCAAGATTGACAATGGCATCCGCACCATCAGCATACTCAATCCAACCTGCGGAGCTCACACCATCCCACACGACATTACGAACTCCGGAAATTTCAGAAGGACGGCTGGAACGGGTCAGGCTGATGACCTGATACCCTTTTGAAACCAATGCACGACTCAAACTCTTCCCGATAAATCCGGTTCCGCCGGTAATCACGACTCGCATGGCTCCTCCTTTAAAGCATCAACATTTAGTTTCTTCGATAGGCAATTGTATTATGAAACGGGTCCATTTACCAGACATAGAATCAACCTCCATGGTTCCACTATGACGCTCGGTAACAATTAGGTAAGACACCAAAGACAAAGTCAATGCCTGTTGTCTCCAGATTATCAATATCCTTCCCAGCAATGCGGAAAATAATCTGCATATCACCAGCACCCGCCCCTATACTCCCTGACTCTGCATATTTATACCTGCGAGCTAAAAGATATTCTCTATTATTACAATGGCACACATTATCTTCAATTATGCAGAATACCAGCAGAAACCAGCAAAAAAAAGCCCGGACAGATTACTGTCCGGGCCTGAAAAATAGCAGCAGGTAAAAAGCTAAGCTGCTTTCAAAGCTCTGGTGATAAAATTCAAGATTTCCTTGTACAGACTGGGAGGACTGTACGGAGTGAGCAAATTCGTTCTGACCGCACCAACAAGGTTACACTGCACAACGGCTGCAGTTTCGGAAACAGGCAGATTCGGAATGGAGCCATCACGAACGCCACGAGCGACACAATTTTCCAGCAGCACAGGAATCTGGACAAACTTATGAACCATTGCATCACGATCTTCACCGGTCTTAAGATCACTGTAAGGCGAACATCTGATCAGCACCAGGAAGTCTTCATCTGGGTCCACGGAAAATTCAAGATAACGGCGGGCAAACCTATATACGGCATC
>DDLU01000071.1 GCA_002340305.1 Desulfovibrio sp. UBA2564 | reverse complement strand
GGGGGGTTTCTCAATGGACTAAAAAAATCCACCTGCCCACCACGGTTAAAATCATACTCAGATACTTCAAGCCCGTGATTCATAAACTCACCATGCTTGAGTCCCATTAATCTCGCCAGTACGCCTCTGACCTTGTATAAAAAAGTAAGCCAACTGGGTTTATAAGACATCAAGCGGATTAAAAAATCATCCATATCGCGGCGACTGTCAAAGCCCACACTATAAATATGATCGGCCCTTAGCACATATTTCTTTTAGCTGAGGAATGGAATTTAAAATCTCTACTGACTGACTCATGGATTCATCCTCCCTAGTTCAACCGGCTCGATGCGCAGAACCTTAAAAGTCCGCACCATATTCATATCCTTCCAGAGCAAATCATGGCCTTTCAAAAAACTAAACTTTCTGACACGCTTCAGCCAAGCGTCTATTTCTGATTGAGTTGCAGTTCGCCTTTTGCCGGCCTCGCAAATCAATCTTAGCGCAGGTTGAGAATCAAATCGCCCTTTCCCTAGAGACTTCATCCAAAACAAAGGAGCAGGCTGAACAGCCAAAATGCTCATCCGCGGAGTACTATCGAGATTTTCACGCATGGCCTTTGGAAATTTCTCAAAATAATATCCTTCTCTTTCCGAGAAAAAAGAGACAGAGCCAATTGGAGAAATACGAGGACAACCATCCTCATCAACAGTCGCGATAGAGACATGTTGAACCGAATCAAACAAATCTATTACTTCTTTCCAGGAAACATCTCGCATTCCAGCCTCCATTTATTTCACAGGAATTTTGTACAACTCCTGCTTCATTGTTTTGAGAATACGGCTATGATCTTCTTCCGAAACATTTTCTCCCATCATACGAACACCTAAGAACATGGAATAGCTGATTTTAGAAAGCAGCTTTGCCCGTTCAGAATCTCCACTCACTTCTTCAAAAATCGAGCGCAAATATTCAATACGCATATGGTCAACACGCTCAATATACTTCTGAGCAAACGGATCACGCAAAGCCCACGCCCTAATACTAGTCTCAGTCCCCGAGGGGAGCTTATGTGAACTCTCTACCACTAGGTTAAATCGCTCAATTGCATCAACACCCTTGTCCGCAGCTTCGATACTGGCAAGCGTCCACACCTCCACCCAATGCTTCAGCATACGCTCCAGAAAATCACCCCGATTCTTAAAATGATGATAAAATGAACCCTTCGTCACTTTTAATTTACGGCATAGACTGTCAATTGTAAGCTGCTGCACACTCTCGGTTTCAAGCAACTTCAATCCAGCATCCAGCAAATCTATTGCGCAATGTCTTGATTCTGATTTTTCGTTTTTACATACCATCGACTCATTCCTCTCGCTGTTCTCAAAACATACCATACGGTATGGTATGTTCAAATTATACAAAACATAAAACAACGTCAAGACACTTATCCAAAAAGAAAGAGCCGCCTGTGGGGCAACCACAGACGGCTCTAGCGAACAACCTCGAAAAATTGAAATATTTTCTAGTTGTGTGCTCTTTCCTGCTTAGGGTGACATGCGTTGTTTGCACAAGGAGCAACGGCGAGATCGGTCTTGCCTTCCTTGTTCATCTTCACATGGCAACCACGACAGCTGATATCACTCTTAAGGGTGTGGAACGCCTTAAAGTAGGAATGAGGTGCTGCCTTTTCTTTCAGATTGTCATGACAACCAGGGGTAGCACAGCTTTTGATCTGGGATTTCCCGTCCCAAGTGTGGTGACACTTGCTACAGTTAACATCCTGATGATCAAAATGAGAAAACTTAACCTGGGTAAAACGAACCTTATTAAGAGACTCGGGACGCTGGAACTCGAGATTTACTGGAAATCTTACGACCAGATCTTCGGAGACAATTTCCACCTTCTTGTCACCTGAGATGCTTGCAATCTCCTCACTAAGATCGCTAGTCGCAGTTGAGTACACAATTACGAGAACGGCAAACATAATAGCCGCTCCAACATACAGAAAATTAGTCTTCATTCTATTCCTCCTCATGAAAGTCGTACCTACCTACTCAAAAACAGGGATTATTTCAATAAAAATACGTAGATGTATATAGTATGCAACGCCCGAAAACAGTGGTTTAAGCGACTACACAACATAGATTGGGAAAATTTTCACACAAATCAGTTTTATGCAAAACAAGCATTATAAAACAAAATAAGACTATAACTAAAAGGATCAACATCAATTACCGCAACTCAAAAGGTAAAAGTTATATTCAGTAAGAACTAATTTGATCAATTTTACACAAATCCATAAGCATTATTGATAAAAGCAATATTCGCTTATTAAAAACTAGAAGTAAAAAAAACTTCACATTTTTTCCATAATGGCCCACTTACCTTGTCTGCCCTGAATAATGAATATTCACAGACGTAAACTTACACCCAATTTTATAGTAAAAACAACATCACCACTGAGCACAAAGTAGACAACCCCGTCTTATAAAAAACGGGGTTGATCCATACAGACTAGAAGTTTGAATACTCTGTCAATACATCAAGCACATAAGCTTGAGAGGTACCTGTGCTTAAAAACTAGCTATGATTACCTGTCCGCATATATTCGACCATTTCATCTGGAGTCATTCCGTCAAGGCCAAAATCCTTTAATCCATACCCGGTTTCGCAATAATCAGTCTCCATCATAATATTTGACAAATCCGTCATTGCCCGTATTACCGGAATCTTAACGTCTAGAACTTCAGCAAAACTGATTGCTGCACTGCAACCGACAGGAACATCCTCAGTTATATATCTTGAGTCCATATTGAAACGTACACCTTTTGGAGCTGGAAGCCATGTGTTTTGATCTAATGGTTCAGAAAATGGAAGGCGGAAATCTTCCCCGAACATCATTTGACCGATGAGCCCCATGCGTGACTGCAAAACATCTTCTTCAACAGGACAAATCCCTACCCCAAAAGATTCGGCAATCGCAACTTGATCCTTATAAAAAGCATACTGCACACGACCTACACATGGAGAAACACCATGAGCATAGATGTCATAAATTGCATCCGCTGAACCTACATTAGGAATAATTCCCCAGTTTTCAATTGCTCCGGTATTCAAGACAACAGCCGGAACATGCAGTAAAACATTTACATTGGATAACCCAATATCCAGTACAGTATCTCCGCGAACCAAAGCGGTTGCGTCCAATGCCGGAATCTCTTTGCTTATAGCCAAATAAGCATCAAAATCACTGGAGGGCAAAGTATCCACCCGAATCTCATTTTCACGATACATAACATTTACGACATCAGTTTCGGTTTCCATATTGTTGTAATCTGTCAACCGAGTGCCATAAACCAGCGAAGAGTATCCCGCAATGAGGACCTTCGTGCTAAGGCCTTTCTCATGCATTATTCGCCGCAGAATTAAACTACCAAAATTATCTGGAAAGATACTGACAGTCTGTCCGTCTTCAAGTAACGGAGCCAACTCATCGAATGTTTCCTCGAAGCCTTGCGCTTGAGAGGAAATCAAAATGTGATCTGCTCCTTGCACGGCCTCTTTCATATCATAAGTAACCATGTCTATTTCAACGGTACCTCTCCGTTTGAAATTCTTATGTTTTTTTTCAATTCCTTCAAATTTAATACGACGACTATTCAGAATACCCTTTACTTTGTTATTAAATCTTGTGAATTCATACATTCTGACTTCCGCACCGCCAAGTTTGCAGTCAGCAGCCAGAGCATGGGCACCATTCCCGGCACCAATAACAGTAATAATTGCCATCTATAATCCCTCATTTCGTTGATGGTCATTAACAAATCGTAGATAACAGCCTCTTCTTTATATTATGACAGGCTAAGCCTTTTCTAATGATACTTCGGAAAAAACCTGAGTAGTTTCACCATCACCCTGTCCCCTGACAGGCTCTTTCAAATCTATCCAACGTTGCTTCTCTTCATCAGATGCTTCAGGGCAAAAGAAACCTGTTGCAGCCCAAAGGATGTCAAAGCACGGGGATAGCCAACAAGCAAATGCAAACGGCGCATATGCCAAAGTACTTATTCCAAGTGTTCCGGCAGTGAAGGCACCGCCAACATTCCAAGGGATAAGAGGTGCGACCAGCGTTCCCCCATCCTCTACAGAACGAGTTAAGTTAGTAATTGAAAGTCCCTGAGCTCTATAGGCTGGGGCAAACATTCTGCCGGGAAGAGCAATTGAAAGATAAATTTCACCAGTAATAGTGTTGGTCCCAATTGAAGACAGAGTACTTGCAGCAACAATTCCTAATCTTCCGGTTGCTACAAGAACAATTTTATCAAGAATAACTTCCAGACAACGCGTCTTCTCAAGAATACCGCCAAAAGCGAGGGCAATCATCATAAGTGAAACTGTCCAAAGCATTGACATCAAACCGCCTTTACTAAGCAAAGTATCAACAGCCGCAACGCCTGTGTTACTTTTGAATCCGTTTTGCATAGCGTTGAAAACATCATGAACGGCCCCCCCCTGACTAATAAGTGCCACAAGACCACCTGCAAGCACACCGACAAAAAGAGAAGGAAGAGCCGGCATTCTTTTAACTGCCAAGACGATGACTACTAATGGCGGAAGCAGAACCAACGGGGACAAATTGAAGCTATTAGCGATAGTCCCCCAAGAAGTTCCGGTTGCGACAGAAATTACTGAACAAACAAGACAACCTGCTACAAGGAAAATGGATGGATTAAGAATCTTCAAGCCGTAGTAGATCAAAGCCGGAACTGTGCCGGATATGATCCAGACCCCGATAATCATCCCAATGATTAGCATTATTCCCAATGACGGAAGTGCCACCGCGACAACACGGCACAAACCGCTCTCCATCTGATCCCATCCGAACCCCCAAGCTTTCCCAAAAATAGCGGTGATGCAAATACCAATGGTTAGCGGAATATGCGGAGTGAAATCATCGTAAACAAACAGCTGCAGCATCATCAAACCCATAGTGAGCAAAATTGGCATCACTGCCATAACAAACGTAGGTTTTATAGGATTATTATCTATATTTTGCATAGCTTAGTTCCCAGTTTTAATGGTTAATAACGAATCAAAAAAAACATATCGGTATGGTATCCTGAATCGTTTGCTTCGCATCGAGCAACATATGAAAACGACATAAAATTAGACAACATCGAATTTCATATTTGTTATTTGCAACCATTCTCCCTGAATGTTCACCTGCTGACTTCCCAATAACGTTTGAAATGCAGGACATTCGTGTGCTATAACGTACGCAAAATTTATACGGGCAACGCAAGCTTTGTCAACAAACATTTTAAATACAATATAAAAACAATTAAAACAGCCTATTAACCACAACAAACAGGAACAGCCAGCTTATGATTCTCGCTAGACGTGATAAAATTAAAAATATTTTATTCTTATCAGCAACAATATAAATTTGAATACTATCACCATATTTCTTCTTGATAACAAAATTTATATCAAGTACCTCCTGCATAAATTATCCTTCTCAAAATGAGAACGCAAAGAGGTATTATTCATGAATGATTTTTCCGCACTTGGCGAAAAACTTAAAAGCACCCGCAACAAGATGGGACTCAGTCTCAGCGAAGTTTCTTCCATGACAGGCGTTAGCAAAACCATGCTGAGTCAAATAGAACGCTCAATATCAAGCCCAACGATTGCAACGGTTTGGAAAATTGCAAACGGACTTAGAATCAAATTCCAAACACTACTTGAGAATACAGATAGACCATCCGAAGTAAAAAATATTAGCTCCATGACCCCATTAATGGATGATCAGGGACAAATTCAAATCTACTGTATCTGCCCTTTTTCCCCGCTGAGTGGTTTCGAAGTTTTTTATGGTATACTCAAGCCAGGCTGTAACTATTCATCGACCTACCACAAAAATAGCCACACAGAACATTTAATGATTTCCCAAGGCGAAATTGAATTGGTTGTCGGATCAAACACTTATCAACTTCAAGCCGGTAGCTTTATCACATTTGACTCCAGAGAATACCACACGTACATAAACAATGGCGATGTTGACGCTGTTGCCCATTTTATTATCAGCTACGAATAACTCATTAAATTCATTAATATATCTATCAGAATATGCATAAAAAAGAATTCCTTCCTATACCTCTGCTTTATTTCAAAAGGTATTAATTCAGAGAACTGCTTGCTTTTTTTTGCAAGCCTAGTACGCAATAACGAACGTTTGTATGTTTTTGCATCCTATATGTCCACAATTACGGACAGATCTCCCTTATGAAGTACAAAATGCTATAGTCTGAAAACAACAATTAAGAACAAATTAGCAAGTACGTGCAGAATAAATTGAAACTTTAACCAATTATTCTGCCGAAAATTAATTTTGTTCAAGAACAAAAGGAGTTAGATATGGGAACCAATAATTTTGTGAAAGTTTTAGAAACAGAGCTTATCCCCGCTCTCGGATGCACCGAGCCAGTAGCTTTTGCTCTGACAGCAGCTACCGCCTGCAAATATGCACCGGGCAGAATTAAACGAATTACCATGGAAGGGTCAGGCCTTATGGTAATTGGTGTACAATCAGTGGGAATACCAAACACTGGCGGAAAACGCGGGGGGTTCCTCTCATCCACTCTTGGAGTGCTTGCTGGAGACGCTGATATGGACATGGAAGTGCTCAGCAAAGTAACCGAGGCTGATGTAAAATTAGCAGAAGAACTCATTGAGGCATTGGTTGCTGAAGGTAAAATCTCCATCGATATGGTCACCCCCGCCCCTTCCATTTACCTCAAGACTACCGTTGAAACTGCTGAGCATACTGCTTCTGTCAGCTTATGGAACGAGCACAATGGTGTTAAGTTAATTGAGCAGGATGGAAATGTACTGATTGGTTCACGAGACGAGGAAGCTACCGCTCTCAAAAATCAAAAAGGTGAAATTGCCGACTCTTCATTCCTCTCTGTGGACAGTATTTACGACTTTTGCAAAAGCTGCGATATTAACGAACTTGACCATATTAAAGAGGCCATTAAGTTAACCAGAAAGATATGTACTGACGGTATGGAGAATGATTTCGGACTGCAAGTTGCCCGTACTGTACAAGACCAAATCGACAACGGTATCATCGCAGACGATGAACTCTCACACATACTGAAATGGACAACAGCTGGATTAGACGCGCGCATGGGCGGTAGTGATTATACCGCAATGAGCAACACAGGAAGCGGGAACCAAGGCATCATATGCAGTATGGCCCCTACTGCTGCCGGAGATTACCGCAAAAGCAGCGAGGAAGAAATCATACGCGCAGTGGCAATGTCCAACTTAATGAATATATATCTGGATTATAAATCTAATGAATACGCACATCTCTCCCCCATGTGCTACTGCTCTGGGGTTGCTCCCGCAGCAGCAGCGAGTGGTGTTGCCTTCCTGCACGGTGCGACCAAAAAGCAAATTGCCGACACAGTAAGAACAACACTGGGTAACCTTGCCGGTGTTATTTGTGATGGAGCAAAACCAAGCTGTGCATTTCGTTCCTTCACCGGACTTAGCGGTGCGTTACAAGCAATGCTTATGGCAGAAAAAGGACTTAGCTCCAGTAGTATTGAAGGAGTTGTGCATGACACTGTAGACGGTACTATAAATAACATCTACAATCTTCAGAAAGAATGCATGTCAACAACCGACGAATTTGTATTCAAAGTAAAGAAGAAGCAGGGAACACTTTGCTAGATTACTCTGCAACAGGATAACTAATAAAGCCCTTCTCTGCAATGCAAAGAAGGGCTTACAATTTTAATCTTTCCTACAGCTTACAAGCTAAAATCTATTCGCGAACACCTGCCATGAGCAGACCGATGCTATCAACTTTTTCTTTATCATTGACTGAAAACTCATCCATGATCTGACCACAGTACATTACTGCCACGCGGTCAGCCAGTTGAAGAGCTTCACCAAGATCTCCGGTAACAAGCAGAACACCTGCCATCTTACGCGCTTCAAGCAGTCTGTTCCAGACTTCCTCAGTTGCGGAAATATCCAGTCCCTGCGTGGGCTGTTCAGCTACAATGAGGTGCGGCTGACGGTAAAGCTCACGAGCAAGCACCATCTTCTGGAGGTTCCCACCGGAAAGCTGCCACGCCAGAGCACGGATACGTCCGGGACGCACATCGTACTCTTCCACCAGCTCTTCTGCTACTTTGGCAGCCTTATCGTGCTGCAGCAGCGGGCCTGCGGAAAAACCCTGACGGGTGCTCAGAAGCAGGTTGTCTACCAGATCAAGGTTCCGGGCAGTTGCAAGATCAAGGCGATCTTCGGGGATATACGACATGGAGTTATTCCAGGTCATCTCCGCAAAAAACTTACGCCATGGCTTACCCATGATGAAAATTTTGTCCTTTGGAGGCTTGCGCATACCGCAAACGCCTTCCACAAGTTCCTGCTGACCATTACCGGCAACACCGACAATAGCAACAACTTCCCCCTTGCGAACTTCAAGGTTGATATCGCGCAATCCGATCCCGGTCATGTCTTTGACTTCCAAAACCTTGTCGCCAATTTCAACATCTTCCTTATCCACCTCAAGAATTACTTCTTTACCGACCATACGGCAGGCCAGATCAGCCTTGGAGGTAATCTTATCGCGGGAAACTTCGGCATCAATGTTACCACGGCGCAGAATAGCGACCTCGTCCGCAATAGCCATGACTTCTTCCAGCTTATGACTGATGAAGACCACTGATTTACCCTGACGTGTCATAGCCCAGAGTGCCTCAAAAAGACGGAAGGCTTCACGGGGGGTAAGAACCGCAGTGGGTTCATCAAAAATAAGTACCCGGCTTTCACGATAGAGAAGCTTAAGGATTTCAACACGCTGTTTCTCACCCATGGACAGGGTTGAAACTTTCGCGGAAGGATCGATCTCAAGTTCATAATCTTCAGCCAGCTTGCGAACGCGCTCTTCCATTTCCTTGGGGTTGACGAAAAATCCACCTTCCTGTCCAAGAAGCACATTCTGGGCAACGGTCATGGTATCAACCAGCATAAAATGCTGGTAAACCATACCGACTCCGGCCTTAATCGCATCTTTGGAGTTGGAGAAGTCAACGCGCTTACCGTCGACTTCGATATATCCTTCATCAGGACGAAAACGCCCCGCAAGCATGGACATGAGCGTACTTTTACCCGCTCCGTTTTCACCGAGCAGTGCTTTGATCCGACCCGGGTAAAGATCGAGGGAAATATCATTGTTAGCGACAACCTTACCGAAACGCTTGGTAATGCCCTTCAGCGAAATCAGCGGTGCGCAACCTTCAAATCCGGTAGCCTTCTGACATTCGGGACGGGTGAAATCTGTCTGACTCATCTTAGTACCTATCCCTCAGGCTCAATGTTAATACCAAGATGCGCGGGAGCATTACCGCTGCGACCTCTCATTGCGGAGAAGATCAGCACCAGAATAGTCAGGGAGTAAGGCAGCATCAGCAGCAGGGAAGACGGGATATGTGTACCCACCGCCTGCAAGCGAAGTTGGAATGCCATAACACCACCGAAAAGATAAGCACCGAAAACAGCCCGCCCCGGTCTCCAGAAAGCGAAGATTACCAAGGCAACCGCAATCCAGCCTCGTCCACCGGAAAGACCGTTGGCCCAAAGGTGGGTGTAGGCAAGAGAGAGATAAGATCCCCCCAGACCGATGAGGAAACCACCGCCCAGCAGAGCAATCCAGCGCAGACGAACAGCCTTGAGACCTACAGCTGCGGCCGCAGCGGGCTTCTCACCAACGGCAGTAATCGCCAGCCCTAGACTGGTGCGATTAATAAAGAACATAAATAGAACCGGAATCAGGTAAGACACATAAACAAGAGCATCCTGCCTAAAAAAGATATCCCCGATGTAAGGGATAGCGGAAAGCACCGGAAAGCTGAACTTGTCAAACCCCTCAGTAGCAGTACCGATGTACGGAGTACCGAGGAAGTTACACAGTCCTACACCGAGAATGGTCAATGCCAGACCGGAAACAACCTGATTACCGAGGCAGGTAATACAGACGAGACCATGCAGCGCAGCCATAAATACTCCGGCGATACCACCGGCAATGAAACCAAACCATGGATTACCGGTGGTCATGGTCACAAAGAAGGCCGCAAAGGCCGCCATGCTCATCATACCTTCTACACCGAGGTTGAGCACCCCGCCCTTCTCGGTGAGAATCTCACCTAGGGTGGCGTAGAGGATCGGTGTTCCGGACTGCACTGTGGCAGCCAGCAGGGGGACAATAAAACTTTCTAGCATTATAATATCCGACTACTTCTTCTTAACAATCTTATATGTAACAAACATCTGGCCTGCGAGGACGGACATGAGGATCAGCCCTTCCATGATGGAACCAAATGATGCCGGGGTCTGCAATTCAAGCTGCATATTTTCAACACCCACGCGCAAAGCTGCAAGCAGGTAGGCGGAAATACCGATGTAAAGGGGATGCAATCTCGCCAGCCATGCAACAACAATAGCGGTATAGCCGTAACCGACCATAATGGAGGGCTGTAGTCTGTTGATGGTGGCGGAGGCTTCAATACATCCTGCCCAACCGGCAAGTGCGCCTGAAATAGCCATGACCAGAATAGTCAGCATCCCATAGGGAAGGCGGGAATACATGGCAATGCGCTCCCCTTCACCTGCGACCTTGATCTCAAAGCCAAGGCGGGTGAATCGCATGAACGCCCACATGGCAATGCCGGAACCGACACAAACCGCGAATCCCCAATGCAAACGAGAGTCGCCGATCTGGCCGATGATTGCTCCGGGTGTAAATTCCGGAGTAACCGGAAAACCGAAACTGGCCGGATCCTTCCATGCACCGAACACAAGGTATTCAAGCAGCAGGATGGCAATGTAGTTGAGCATCAGGGTGGAGATAATCTCGTTAACCTGCAACTTAAGTCTCAGGATTGCCGGAATATAAGCCCAGAAAGCCCCGAAAATGGCAGCGCAGATAAACATAAGCGGCATAAGCACAATACCGGGCAGATCAGGAAAAGTAAGCGCGGCCCAAGTTGCACCGATTGCGCCAAGCGCAAACTGCCCTTCAGCCCCGATATTCCAGACCTGCATCCTGAAAGCTGTAGCAACCCCCAGTGCACAGAGAAAAATGGGAATAGATTTTAAAAGGGCATCTTCCAAAGCCCAAGAGGCACCAAAAGACCCCTGCCAAAGCACGAGGAGTCCTTGTACAGCAGATTTGCCCTGCAATTCAAGCAGGAGCGCGCTGATCCCGAACGATAGAACCAGGGCACCCACGATAACAATCGGGACACCCCAGTTCCAGGGTTCATCACGCTTTTGTAAGCGATAACCCAACATAAATTATTACTTGGTGTTCCCGATTACGCCTTCAACAAACCACATCATACCGAGCAGCTCAGGATCGGTCATGGATTTTCCGGCAGGAACCATTTCTTTACCGTTCTGGTCTTTGAGAGGACCTACAAAGATTGCGTTGTTACCTTCAACGATAGCTTTCTTAGCCTCAGCAACCTTGTCCTTAACATTCTGGGGAACCATGGAACCGTAAGGAGCGATATCAACTACGCCCTGGTCCATGCCCCACCACAGGGATTCGTTACCCTGCCAAACACCGTCACGCAGTTGCTCAACAGCATTTTTGAAAACGGGCTCCCAGTTCCATATGGCAGCGGTAAGGTGGGACTTGGGTGCCATTTTGGACATATCGGAGTTGTAAGCAATGGAGTACTTGCCGCGCTCCTGAGCTGCTTCCTGAGGGCCGGGAGAATCCTGATGCTGGGTGATAACGTCAGCTTTCATATCCAGCAGGGAAATAGCTGCGTCTTTTTCCAGTGCAGGATCGTACCAGGTTTTGGTCCAGACTACACGTACAGTAGCTTCGGGATTAACAGAACGAACACCGAGGGTGAAGGCGTTGATGCCACGGATAACTTCAGGGATGGGGAAAGCTGCAACGTAACCGATTACGTTGGACTTGGTCATCATACCTGCAACGATACCTGTCAGGTAACGAGCCTGGTACATACGACCGAAGTAGTTGCTCATGTTAGGGGTAGTTTTGAAACCGGAGCAATGCATAAATGCGGTCTTGGGAAATTTTTTGGAAACTTTAACCATGGGATCCATGTAACCGAAGCTGGTGCCGATAACCATATCGTAACCCTTACGTGCGAAATTCAGCACAACGCGCTCGGAGTCCGGACCTTCAGCAACGGATTCTACAAAAGAAGTCTCAACCCAGGGAAGGGCATCGATAGCCTTACGGCCCTGATCCTGTGCATAGGAGTAACCTTCGTCACCCACGGGAGAAATGTAAACAAAACCGACCTTCACTTTGTCCTTTTTAGCACCGGCAAACGCAACGGATGCCAGCATCACGGACATGGCTGCGACAGCAACCATAAGCAGAACTTTACGCATCATCCACTCCTTGAGAATTAGTTAGTAAACCCTGTTGAAGCTCCGTATCAACGAACCTTCCCCTGATTTTGAAAAAACAAAAAAACAAATACACAACCAGCCCCCGGACTCCCTGCGTCCAGCAGCTGGAAATGCAAATGTCTATCTGAACTTAAACCGTGTTAAGAGCTTATATCTTAACTATTATTTTCCTGAGAAACCTTCACGATAGGCTGTGCGAACTGTGTTTCGCTATCCCACGGAAAGAGAATCCAGGTATCCTGACTAACTTCTGTGATGAAGGTGTCTACTAAAGGACGACCTTCAGGTTTGGCGTAAACTGTGGCGAAATGGGCTTTTGGAACCATCTCCCTTACCAGTCTGGCGGTACCACCTGTGTCAACGAGATCATCGACCAGTAGCCAGCCCTCTCCATCGCCTTTGAAATCTTTAAGCACAGTGGCTTTCTTCTCCTGAACTTTCCAATCATAAGTGGAAATGCAAACGGTGTCGATAAGTCTTATATCAAGCTCACGGGCCAGAATCGCCGCAGGAACAAGTCCTCCACGGGTAATGGCTAAGATACCTTCAAAAGGGCCTTTCTCAAGTAACCGCCAGGACAAAGCCCTGCAATCACGGTGCAGCTGTTCCCATGAAATGGGATACATTTTATTATATCTGTCTGCCTTGGACAATTTATCTTCTCCTTAATTTCCGTGCATGCACGCGGTTTCCCTAGCCCAAGCAGTGAACAAGAGCAACATAAAAATAAAGACTATTCCACATTTGTAAAATTTAAATCCCATTCTTCACTGGCAAGAAAACCGCACCAGATGCGGAAATACAGTACTCCAACAGCAATAATTCTTTTAGCAGCAGAAAAGTTACCCGTCTACCCTGCCCCGGGGTCATTTTCATTATCACGGGTGTTATTTATTTTTGATTTTACATCAAACGCTGCCAACGATAAAAGAACATATGAAGCCGAAGAAATCCGACCAACTTAAAATGAAAGGGCTATACTTATGAGATTTCAAGATGCTGACCGTTTACGCTACAAGATATCCCTACCGCTTATTCTTATACTGGCCTTGGCCGCGCTTTACCTCTTTCATACCCTGCTGATTGAAAAACGCGGTTACGCCGACCTTAACCGACAACTCAGCAATGTTAAAACATCAGCTTCTGCCCTACGGTCAGGAGAGCCTAAAAACGGCTTCAACGTTGAGCACCTTAAGTATATGATTGAGGAGCTTGGTAACTACCCTGAAAAAGCAAGATTTTACTCCTACCTGAACCACGAAGAAACCGCCTTTTTTGACCATGCAAACAAGTTCGTTGCTGCTTTAAAATCCGGAGAAAGCGCAAAACTTGAAGGGTCTTTCCATAAATTGGATGGAGCACTGGGCATTATTTCCAGCGATATTCACAAAATGCAAAAAGCAGCTACCGCAAAAATGACCAAGATTGAGTACGGTCTGCTCTTCCTGATCTGCTTGTTGGCTGTTATGCACTACTCTTTAGTAGACTATCCCATGCGTGAAGAATTGAAGCGCTGCGCGCTCGAAAAGGAGGTCAGCAAATCTACAATCAAAAAGCTTGCTGAACGCGATACCCTGACCAATCTGCCCGGCAGGATGAAGTTTTACGAAGAATCGGAGAAAGCAGTATCCACTGCCACTCGATACGGTTCTAACCTCGCACTCATCAAGCTGGATATCCACGACTTCAAAGGCATCAACCGCAAGCATGGCCAAAAGGCCGGAGATAAAATTCTGGCAGGCTTTGCCCGTGTGGTACGTAAAAATTTAAGACGACCGGACAGTTTTTTCCGGGTCGGCGGGGACAAGTTTATTATCCTTGCGCCCCATACAAGTTTGACTAATGCCAAAAATCTTAGCGAAAAGATTAACAAACTGATCACTCAAACTAAAAGTTTGAAGGTAGTACCCTTTATGCTTAACACGGGCATTGCCATGTGTGAGAAAGGAGACTCCGGCGAGTCCCTGCTCAAGAAGGTTGATCTCGCTTTGAATGAATCAAAAAAATACGGTCCCGGGGCCGTCTATACACACCCTGAGCCTGCCAAACTTGCTGAGTAACTAATGAGAACACCACGAATTCTTACTGTTGCGGTATTTGCTGTTGCCCTGTTTCTAGGTATTTCAGCCTGCTCCAACCATACTCCTGCTCCTGAAGCCGAACCGATTAAAAGAGAAGCTCTCCTTAAACCGGGACAGATCCCTATGCGCGACTTTTTTAAAAATCCCGTTGCCGAGGGTTTCACCATCTCCCCTGATGGAGAAAAAATCGCATGGCTGGCACCGTGGAAAGATAGGCTCAATATTTTCGTCAAAAAGCTTTCAAGTGGAAAAATAACCAGAATAACCAACGCAACAAGACGGGATATTTACGGATATTTCTGGGCTGGAAGCGAGCGCATTGTTTTCGGACAGGATTCGGGTGGAGATGAAAACGTACATACTTTTTCCGCTGCAATTGATGGCAAAGGTGAGACCGAGCTGACTCCGTTTGAAAATACCCGCACAAATCTGCTTGATGATCTCGAAGATGACGATGACCATATCCTCATCACCATGAATAAGGATAATCCCAGACTCTTCGATGTATACAAACTCAATGTTGTCACTGGAGAACTTGCACTTGAAGTACGCAACCCCGGAGATGTCAGCGGCTGGATGACTGACCATAATGGAAACGTGCGTATCGCCATCGCCAGCCGCAACGGTCAGAATGTAGTTTTATATCGCAAGAATCCCGGCGACCTGTTCCGTCCTATCATGGATATGGATTTCAGGACGGCCTTCTCTCCTCTGGTCTTCGATTTTGCCAACGAAAAAATTTACGTAAGCACCAACATCGACCGCGACAAAAAAGCAATCTACCTTTTCAACCCTGAAACCAAAGCACTTGAACAGCTTATCTTTGAACACCCTGATGTGGATGTTAGCCAGCTTCTTTACTCTAAAAAAAGGGAAATAATAACTGGAGCCGGATTTTACACAGATAAACATCACTATATATTTTTCGACGATGACCGCGAAGAATTGCAAAACGAACTTGAATCCATGCTCCCCGGCTATGAAGTGATCCTGACTTCCAGCAACAAAGACGAAAACAAATGCATTGTACGCACCTACTCCGACCGCAGTCTTGGCACAGGCTACCTTTATGATATTAAAAGCAAACATCTCGAAAAAATTGCGGACGTTAGCCCTTGGCTTGAGGAATCACAAATGGCTGATATGGAGCCTGTGTCTTTCACATCCCGCGATGGGCTGACAATTCACGGCTACCTTAGTCTGCCCAAAGGCAAGGAAGCCGGAAACATTCCCGTGCTCATCAATCCCCATGGTGGCCCGTGGGCGCGTGATCACTGGGGATTCAACCCGGAAATACAGTTCCTTACCAACCGAGGCATCGCAGTCATGCAAGTAAACTTTCGTGGCTCCACCGGATATGGACGGAATTTCTGGGAAAAAGGCTTCAAGCAATGGGGACTCAACATGCAAAACGACCTCACCGATGCAGTCCACTGGCTCATTGAGCAAGGTATTGCCGATCCCGAACGCGTTGCAATCTACGGAGGTTCATATGGAGGCTATGCTACACTCGCCGGCTTAACCTTCACCCCGGACCTGTACGCCTGCGGCATCGACTATGTGGGTCCCTCAAACCTGTTCACCTTGCTGGAGACCCTGCCGCCCTACTGGGAAACAGAAAAGCAGGAATTTTATATCATGGTCGGTGATCCGGTGCGGGACTACAAACTGCTGCGCAAGGTCTCGCCGGTATTCCATGCAAACCAGATCAAGGCACCGCTCTTCGTAGCACAGGGTGCAAATGATCCACGCGTTAAAAAGGCTGAATCAGACCAGATCGTCAAAGCCCTGCGTGATCGCGGAGTTTCTGTGGAATACATGGTCAAAGACAACGAAGGCCACGGATTCCATAATCAGGAAAACCGTTTTGACTTCTACGGAACCATGGAACGCTTTCTGAACGCACATCTATTGCAATAAGATCAGACCTGATCAGCCATAAAACGCCGCACTCCCGATGAATGCGGCGTTTTATGGCTTAAATCCAAGAGTTCTTAATTAATGGCGATAAGTCGTGGCTCACACATAAACAGGTTAGATGAACTATTATAACAGCAGTCATAATTCTCACGATTTAAGCGCAATGATTCCGGCATACCAACCAGACACTTTCCCGGTTCGAATTCAAGCTATCTACGCAGCAATGATATCCCCGATATTTTATTAAAAGTACGTACTGCAAAAGTATCGGTCATGCCGGACGCATAATCGACTATCTTCTGCGTATTTTGATAAACGTCCTTATCCGCATCAGGCGAATAAAGGTCAGGCAAAAGCTTTACGGACTTTTTGCACTTTGATCCCAGTTTACCTTTAGTGTGCAATTCAATCACTATACGCCCCAAAAAATCAAGAATCTTCCAAAGCACCTCATAAGCAGCAGACTCGGTTTCAATAACCTCAGTTGAGTTATAGACCTTTTCGATTGCTATCTCTTTGAGCCGGCTGAACTCCTTAGCCTTGGCAATCTCTTCAGTCAGGCTGGATTTAAATTTCCCGCTAAGAATCTCCTGCTCATAATCAAAAAAAATATCGCAGGAACTTTCCACCAGAGCATTAATCGTACAGGCCCGTAAAAACTCCACCTGCTCTTTTTTGCCGGGGATTTTATCAACGCGGTCAATGATGCTCTGTTTGTTATCCAGAATGTCTAAAAAGATCTTGCGCAGTTCATTAAATGAAATCAGGTCGAGACGATGTCCGTCCTCAATATCAATGACATGGTAGCAAATGTCATCTGCCGCTTCTACAAGATAGGCAAAGGGGTGACGCATCCACTTCTTATCTTCCAGCTCGGTCAGCCCGAGATGCTCTGCAACTTCAGCATAAATCTCTGCCTCGCTGGCAAAGATACCGAATTTCTTTTTATCTTTGATATGGCTGGAAACATAAGGATACTTGGTAAAGGCAGCAATTGTTGCGCAGGTCAGTTGCATACCGCCCTTACTGTATGGACGCTGCAAAGCCAGAATATTGCGCAGACCTTGGGCATTGCCCTCGAACCATATGAAATCGTTCCTGTGCTCCCCATCAATCATGAAACAAAGCTCCATACCGATTTCAGAGGTCTGAAACCAATCCCGGATTACATCTTCACCGGAATGCCCGAAAGGAGGGTTGCCTATATCATGAGCAAGGCAGGCTGTAGCGACGACAGTTCCCGGCTCTGAAGAGATAAGATCGAGGTCGTTGTACTTCTCGACCAGCCTGCTACCGACCATATTCCCAAGGGAACGGCCAACAGAAGAAGTCTCCAGACTATGAGTCAGGCGGGTACGCACGTAATCACTGCGTGAAAGGGGGAAAACCTGTGTTTTATCCTGTAATCTTCTAAATGCAGATGAAAAAATTATACGGTCAAAATCTCGTTGAAATTCACTGCGGTCTTTGTCGATATAGTTTGTTTTCTCTTTTCCAATTCTCTGCTTACTGAGTAAAGTATTCCACTGCATTTATGCTAAATTCCTTCTGGTAATCGCTCTTTTCCAATGCCTTTTCACAATCCGGTCCCATATGCCGTCATTAACCTTAAGCGACATTAAAACGGTCACACAAATAACGCAAATTCCGTTTTTTTGAAAAGGCCCTAACATCTAATATGATTTCTTATCAATCAACTAGTCTGCATATTTTTGCGAAATTTTATCCCAAGTTCCATCCTCACGAATGGATTGTAAAGCCGTATTAAATCGGTCACGTAGATGATCTAAATTACGTTCTTTCGAAAACGCTGCGTATATTTTATTCTCCGCAACCGGCGGTTCAAGGCTACGGACGGCATCCTGTAACCCCAAGCTACGCAAAGTATGCATAGTTGAAAAATGATCACCCACCAAAATATCAAACCGTCCTTTGATTAATTTAGCTATATTCATCTCCGTATCAATAACCTGCTCTACTCTACCTGTAGTTAATTCATTGCCAAAGAATCGATCCAGATTTTTTCCATAACTAAATGCACTGATCACCCCGAATGAATGCTTTCGCAGCTTATTTAAATCACCATCAAAAGTTATTTTTGAATTTTTACGTACAAAGAATGATATATGTTCAATCCTGACCGGATCACTGTAAAGCAATTTATCCTTACGTTCTGGAGTCTCTAAGGCCCCAAACACACCATCAACATAACTGTGCATAGCCATATGCAAAGCTCGCTTCCATGGAACAAGCAAAATCTTTAAATCTTCTCCCATGCGTGAAAAACATTCCTGCATAAGCTCAACATCAAAACCTTCTGGAACACCATCAACTAACTGAGAATACGGCAGGTACTCCAAAGACACAAAAGTGTATGTCCGTGCTGCAACCTTGGAAGCAGAGCAAAGTAAAAAAATACACAGAGCCAATATGGCGATGCCGGTATGTATAAATCTAGCCATACTTTAACATAACGAGAACAAACACATGCGACAAGAGAAGAAAAAACTTATTCGCTCACTAGCTAACCACGATATGAAAACAACAGCTTTAAAATCCTGCGCACCCGATCAGAAAACAGTTTCTCACCTAAAAGCTTACCCGCGACCTTCTTATTCATTTCGGACATGGTCGGATACGGGTGAATAGCCCCGGCAAGAGTCGCGAGACCGACTTTTCCATTCACAGCGGCAACCCATTCAGAAAGAAGTTCCCCGGCATGGACCGCAGCAATCTGGCAGCCGATAGGTTTACCTTTTTCATTAAGGATAAGCTTGATTCGCCCACGGCCTTCGCCTTCCGCCAAGGCCCGGTCACTTGAAGAAAATTCTTCAACAACTGTTTTGTAATTAATGCCTGCCTTCTGTGCGGCCTTTTCATTCATGCCCACACCGGCAAGTTCCGGGTCGGTATAAGTGCACCACGGGAGCCATGTATAATCAGCCTTGCGCGGCAGTCGGAATACGGCATTGGAAACAACTATCCCCCCCTCATAGCCTGCGGCATGGGTGAAAAGATACTTTCCGGTCACATCCCCGGCAGCGTAAATGTCAGGCACGGAAGTACGCATCCGGTCATCAACAACAACCGCCCCACGCTCAAGCTGCACCCCGATTTCATCAAGTCCCATTCCGGCAGTATTGGTTCTGCGTCCCATGGCGACCAGTAACTGCGAAGCTGAAACTGTGATATTTTCACCACCGGATTCCAGAAACACCTCGACCCCGCCATCAGCCTTGCGTACTTCATTAACCTTCGAACCGAGGATAAAACGCACGCCGTCTTCCTGCATACCTTCCATGACATAACGGGCCATGTCTTCATCTTCACGGCTTAGAATCTGATTGCTGCGCTGAATGACGGTTACTTTAGAACCCAGCCTCTGGAAAGATTGAGCCATCTCAACAGCAATGGGACCACCGCCAAGAACCACCATCGATTCGGGTAATTCCTGCAATGAAAAAACATCCACGTTAGTCAGATATGGAACTTCATCAAGACCTTGGATGGGCGGTGCGGATGGCGAAGAACCGGTTGCAATCACCCATGAACGAGCGGAAACCTTACCGCCATTAAGCGATATGGTATGAGCATCAATAAAACGGGCTTCACCGAAGCGGACCTCGGCACCTAATGAGTTAAAACGTTCCACGGAATCATGGACCTGAATGATTTCAATAACCTCTTTGATGCGTTTAGCAACTTTTGTATAATCAACGGGCACCAGATCAACTTCAGGCAAACCGAAATCCCCGGCCCGGCCCATTAAATGGCGAACCCGCGCAGTACGGATCAAAGTCTTACTGGGAACACAACCATAATGTAGACAATCGCCGCCAAGCTTATCTTCCTTTTCAATAAGCAGGACTTTCACGCCAAGCTGACCAGCACCGGCTGCAATTGTCAGCCCTGCGGCACCACCACCGATTACACCGAGATCATAATCATATTCAGCCATATCTACTCCGCTTTAAATATGCAGCACACCCCGCAAGGCGGCTCCGTAAAGTCCGCTTTCCTGATTGTCATTCAAAAATACAGGAATCTGTTTCAGGAAGTCACCCATGGAACTTGATTCGAGAAATTCTTCCAAAAACACAAGCTGTTCAACCACAAAAGGATTCTTGGCTGCAATGCCCCCGGCAATGTACAGCCCTCCGGTAGCACAAACACTAATAGCATAATTCCGGCAGCAACGGGCCATAAATCGGGAATACCATTCAAGAGTCTTCCCGCCCTGTTTCATCTTCTCTGCCACCATACGCGGTTCCAGTTCCTCTCCTGTTAGATAGAGATGAAGAACCGTCAGACCTCGTCCGGTAAGAACTTCATCACCGCAGCAATAGGAGATCTTGCGCCTATCCATGACAAACTTACAGAAATCCAATTCCTCGGCAGTCTGACAGGGAAAGCTGACATGTCCGGCTTCTGAGGGCACCGGGACATAGCCAAGTTCAGAAACGGGAACAGGCACCAAAGCACAATGTCCAAGTCCGGTTCCGGCTCCAATCACGCCAACTGTTCCAGTGGGTGAAATATCCGCCCCATGAATTACCCGGCAGCCTTCAACCGCTGGTGTACGGCAGGCATATGCCTGTGCAGCAAAATCATTAATCAGCACGGCGGCGTTAAAACCGTATTTCTTATAGCCTTCACGAAAATCAACTTCCCAATCAACATTGGTAACATTGCAATAAACACCACCGATCACAGGTCCGGCGACAGCTATGACTGTAACATCAAAATCCGACGGACTGTAGGGGAATTCACTTTCTGCCAGCATTTCCATCAGATGACCAAAACTTTTGGCTTCAACACTGGAGAGCCAGACTGTTTCCTTCATTACCAGCTGATGTCCCGGCCCGGATTCAAATGCGGCAAATCTACTGTTTGTGCCACCTATATCAACGGCAAGAACTAATCCCATTATAGCAATCCCCTGCTCTTAAATTTAATTATTAATTGTAAATAAACTGAGCGTAATTTTAATACATTCATTAAAAGAAATAAATGGGATTAGGTTACTTTTTCCTATCAGCCATAGTCAAAAACTGGACATAGAAAAACCCGGTATGAACTATTCCAAATGGAACGCCGTACCGGGTCTCATATTCAATTATGTATGGAGATTTGTATCTTGCGCCTATGAAGCCTTAGCCTTCACTAAAGGGACTTCATGCAGAATCTTATCCTTGGACTTCCGCTCCTCCCGGCGCATCTTGATATACTTACGGGTGATGTTTCGAAGAGCTTCAGCCTTTTCCTCACGGTCTTCAACATCAAGGAAAGCCCCCAGCTTTCTTTCCAGTTTGTACGGATTCTGCTCATTCTTAATGGCGATAACACCGTCAAGAATCATCTTCTGGTTGATCAGCTCATTGCGGGTCCGGCAGCGCACGGTTTCAGCCATGGGCGCGAAAATCATGTTGCTGAGGATTACACCATAGAGGGTTGATATAAAAGCTACGGGGATATGTTTTAAGATCATTGCCGGATTGTCGATACCCATGAGCAGGCCGATCAGTCCGATTACAGACCCGGCTACACCGAAGGCAGGAGCGAAACGGGCCATGGATTGGAATACACGCTCGGACTCACCGCGACGCATATTGAAAAACGACATCTCAGTTTTCAGGCAATCCTTAATTTCATGTTCCTCAAAATTATCCACCAAAAGCATCAACGCATTACGTAAAAAGGAGCTTGTTGTCTTCTCACCTGCTTTTTCAAGGGACAGCATGCCGTCCATCTTGGAACGAACACTAAGATCAAGCAGGGTCTCAACAATCTCTTCATGAGTCGCCAGACGGGTGGAATAAGTATCCTGCACAACCCTAAAGGCTTCACGGAGTTGTTCCACCGGATAGCTGAGCAGAACCGCCACAGCAAGGCCGGAAAGAACAATAGCGAGTGCCGCTGCGTTCCAGTAGAGAGCAATACCCCCACTGAACCAGAAACTTCCGCCGAACACTGCGGATGCGATGATTACACCGATTAAATTCTTTTTATTCATTACAGACCTCCTTGCTGGGCATTCACATCAGTATTAATGACTACAATTTCGACCCTGCGGTTATTGCCCTGAACCTGTCCCATTTCACCGGGAAGCTCGGGAGCGACTCCGCCACGTCCGCTGACAATGATACGGACGGGATCGATTGATTTTGTATTGATAAGATATTCAGCGACCTTTGCGGCACGCCTTGCGGAAAGTTCAAATGCGTTATCTTTACCGACCATTGCGGCATCTGATGCGTCCGTATGGCCGATAATATGGATTGCGTGCTTGCTGGTCTTGAGAACCTCAGCAACTTCGGCGAGATATTGACGGGTCTTGGTTTCAAATGAATTCTTGCCCGGAGCAAAGAATGCATTCCCGCGCATAACAATCTTAAGTTCGCCCTCTTCTTCTTTCATGCTCACGGCCCCGTCTTCACTGCGGTAAAGCACATCTTCAGGGGTCATGATTACGCGGGAAGAACTACTCATGGCTTCACGATGAAAGGATATCATTTCAATAAGTTCGTCTGCGGGATTAACCGCGACTTGCGATTCAGCATTGCCATCGAAAATAACTTTAATATTTTCCTTGGATTGGCTGTAAATAAACAGCACCACAAAAAGGACAAACATAACCATCATAAGGTCAGACCACGGTACAGCCCAGCCATTCATGCCAGAATTGTCCGTGTCCCCTGAATTAAATTCCATGAGATCAAGCTCACATTTAAGATCATCAAATTTCATACCATGCTCCATCTTCTGATGAGTTCGGGATCAACCCGTGGTTCTCTTTAGATCTTGAAGCAAGGGTAATGCCAACCGCTGTAAAAGTGCATATTGCAGGGGCTAAGAATGGATTTTTTTTTACTTAAGGAAAGGATAAAAATGGAAAGTCAAAAAGAAGGCATAAGCGATTATTCAAAAAAAAGCCTTCCAAATTCGGAAGGCGTTAAAAATTTCCCCAAAAATCTACAAGCTACAATTCAAGACACAAGCCATCCTGAGCCATAATAATTTTCTCCGGCCTGAACTCGGCGAGCTGGGAAAATTCTATTGTGTCATCAAGAAATTTCTGAAGCTGAAAGTCGTCCAGCACCGGTTCCTGATGAAACAGGCAGAGAGTCTTAACCTTAGCCATGCCGGAAAGCTCAACAGCGATGATATTGTTGGAGTGTCCCCAGTCTTCCTTGATGGAATTGGCTTCAGCGAATGAATACTGTGCATCCATAATCAGGAGGTCCGCTTCTTTGAAAAAATCGACAAAACCCTTATCGGTTAAGGCTGTGGCACTTTTGTGCTCGCAGTCTGTAGAATAGACAGCAGACTTACCATCCTTTTCAAAACGATAACCAAAGGAACCACCCGGATGATACTGGGCTTTTACTGCAATGTTCACCCCGGCAAGTTCAAATTTCTGTCCGGTCTTTAAACGGACGAAGTCAAACTCGGCTGCCAGATTATCAAAATGAACAGGAAAGCAAGGCTCACTCTGCTGGTTACGCAGAACCTTTTCGATATTGGGGTGACCACCGTAAAAGGTGATTTTATTACCGGGAACGTATGCGGGAACAAAGAAAGGAAAGCCCTGGACATGATCCCAATGAAGATGAGACATAAGGATATGGAAATGCGCTCCCGGAGCACCATGGCGCTCAGCCGTGACCTTGTTGCCTAAATCGCGGAGTCCGGTGCCGCAATCACAGATTATGTAGTCGTCCCCCTCCCCTTCAACCTGAATGCAAGGGGTATTGGTCCCGTAGGAACCACGAACAGGAAAAGGAAGCTCATTGTCGATAAATTGGTCAAGATTAGTTGTTGAATCGATACCCTTTTCAACTGCGATTTCAAGCGCAGCTTTAACTTTAGCTCTGGCCCTTTCGGCATTGAATGTGGCAGACAGGGAACCACGCGCTCCCCAGATGCAAACTTTCATTAATCACTCCTGTTCAATAATTTATTAATTATTACATTCAGAACAGCAAAAGGGCAACAAAAGCCTATAAAAAATAACTCTACAGGACTCTGAAGCATTCACTTTTCAGCTTTTTCAAATTATCAGAAAAGAAAATAATTTTAGCCAAAAGGAAATATCATGAGCATATATACTACTGTAAAACATTTCATCCTTGGATCCAGTTCCCCTCGCCGCAAAGATTTACTGCAATCCGCAGGCATTGAATTTGAAATCAAACCTGCAACCTGCGAAGAACCATCCCCTACTCCCGGTCAAAACCCGGAAGATTATGCTATTCAAATGGCGGAACTAAAAGCCGGAAATGTGGCCGCCAGCAACCCCGAAGCCTATGTGCTCGGCTCTGACACTATCGTAGTCCGTGATCAAGATATTCTCGGCAAACCGGTTGATCGCGCCGAAGCATATGATATGCTAAAATCCCTTTGCGGACGAAAACATAAAGTGATCAGCGGTTGCGCTCTCATTTCCCCGGAAGGAGAAAAAACAAGCTACGCTGTCTCCACAGAAGTCGAGTTCATTAATTTCGACGGAGCCGCAGTCCGAGCCTATGCCGCGACCGGGGAACCGGACGACAAAGCCGGAGCATACGCCATTCAGGGACAGGGAGCATTTCTGGTCAAAAGTATCAGTGGGTCATACACAAACGTCGTCGGGCTGCCGCTGGCGCGGGTGATTGAGAGTCTGAAGGAATGGGGAGTTGTTGTAGGGAAAGGATAGTATCCAAAAAAATAAATAACTTAAAGACCTACAATTCCGGAAGAAGGTTAAAAGGATGTACACCCGGAGTGTTTTATTAGGGCGAATCCTAACAGATGCGCCCCAACACTACTATACTGCATCTAGAGTAAAATGTTTATGAATACTTCGAGAAGCCTTGTTCCGTTCATGATCTCTTTTTGTATAATCAATATAGCCTTTAAAGTTTTGAGGTATACCTAAAAACTCTGGGGATTTTTTGGGATATTCAGCAAGGAATGAGCCAATCGTTTCACCTAACAATTGTCCAAAAAGCGTTGGAACTGCATTTCCAATTTGTTTATACTTTTGCGTCTTTGTTCCTAAAACATCCCAATCTTCCGGAAAACCTTGAAGCAATTTAACTTCATTCAATGTCAGCCTGCGAAGCAGGCCGTCCCACCGAACCCAATCTTGACTCGATGAGCCTGTGACTGTTCTTGCAGGTAAGGATAAGTCTGCGATAAATGTACCTTGACGATATCCCCAATGCCCTCCAGGTCTCGTCTTTTCGGCCTTACCTTTACTTTTTAATCCCGAGCCATTGGGTAGATTTATCAACTGAGGAGCCAATTTTTCAGAAGGGAACATAAATTGATTAGAATCTTTATCTGCATGCTTTTCCAAAAAATCTTGAAGAGATCTCCATTTTTTACATAATAAGTTAGTGCTTTTATTATGAGTAGGGTGAGGGAACTCTGGAGCCAATCCTTGTTTGGTTCCAATAATAAAACACCTAACACGCCTTTGGTAACTGCCAAAATCTGCTGAATTAAGTAAACCAGCCCGGCAGCTATACCCTATATCTTCAAGTGCACGTACTAGATTTGTAATTACTCCACCGGGAGTCCCCAATCTGTCTCTCGCTGTAACTAATCCACGCACGTTTTCAAACAAAAACATCTTGGGTTGAATTTCATCAATGAATCGAAGAAACTCATCCAATAATGCCCCTCGGGGATCAAGTATACTAAGTTGCTTACCTGAACTCGAAAAGGATTGACAAGGCGGCCCCCCAACAACAAGATCTATTTCTTTGCCAAGAGTTAACTCTGCTACATCTAATTCTCGTATATCTGAGTTAATGATCTTTGTACTGTTAAAGTAGCTCATACCATCAGAGTGAGTCTTTTTTGCATTCTCCCGCAATGTATCACAAAACACATTTTCAATTTCACACATTGAAATTGCTTTTAATCCGCTTCGTTCGAGTCCTATGTCTAAGCCACCAGCGCCGCTGAAAAGGCTAATATAATTGAAATGTTTACTCATAATATTTTTTTCAAATCTGACAGTCTATGTTCCCACACTACTTCAATACCTGACGCTTCAAGATTAGAAATTCTAATTTTATTAAAAAAACCTGCTATCGCGGCAACAATGACAGGGTCATTTAATTCCTTCGAACTTCTCCAATCGTTTGCTTTATCACAGCATTCTTTAATTCGTTTGGCTGAATCAATCCCAACTCCAACTGCTTTTGCTTCTATTAGGACAAGTTTTTTACTTTGCTTACTTCTGACTATAATGTCTGCTTTTTGAACAGTTCGCCCTTGAACGCGTTGCTCTTGAGTGTATTCTCCTATTTTTATATCTGTTGCGGATTCTACCTTACCGGAGAAAGAGGATTTCACGTACCCATGACTAATTATTTCACTTACAATCGAATGCTCCTGCTGATCTTTTCGCCAATTTCTATATTTAGTTTGAGCATTTTGATCCGCAGCTATTGAACATGTCCATTTTTTTGCATATTCATAAGCCAAATCATTAGCGTGTCCTTTTTGATCTAACCATATATACCTAGACTTATCTATGTTGCCGCGCATGAACTCCGCAATTTTTTCTGCAATAGGAATTAATTTTTTGTACTTTTGGGTTCCTACACTAAGCTTTTCATTCTCAAAATCTCCTATAGATTTTAGGCCAAAAAGTTGCCCAAATTTCATCTGACTGATTGATGGAGCTATTGAGTAGCGAAGAGTTTTGATAATTCTTGAATCTTCAATAATCGCTTTTGAAGTAATCACATTGAATCTATCTGTCAGAGATGAAGCTATATCATAAATTTCGCCATTCTGAACTAACGCATTGTTGTACATCGATTTCATCGAATCACTGTACTTTTTCATTTCATATTTTTTAGAATATTCGATGTCAGCTTCAAGTTGGTCTGTCATTTTTAGTCCATTACTATGTTCATTATTAATTAACAACACAATGCTTTTCCATATTCTAGTTTTGATAAAAAATCAAAACTTATAACACAAACCATTACAATAACACGTAAAAAAAGACTTAACGACAAGTATTTATACTAATAGCGGCATGACCTTCGGTCTGCTAAAAATCACAGCAACCTCAAAAATCTAGACAACCTAAACGTTGACCTGCACAGCATACTCCACCATTGAGCCTTGAAAACCGTAGCTTATTTGTACCTAACAAATAAGCAGCCATTGCGAATCTACCCCAAAACAGTATACTAACCGAGTATACAAATTAATTAACAGCCCCAAAATCGACAAATTAACTTATAAATGGGAGACCCCCATGGACAAACAAGCAATACTCAAAGCTTTCATGTACCGACACGCCTGTAAAGAATTTGATGTAACCCGCAAAATTACTGATGATGATTTCAAATTTATCCTTGAAACAGCCCGTCTCTCTCCCAGCTCTTTCGGATTTGAGCCGTGGCACTTTTACATCATCCAAGACATGGAAATGCGCAAGAGTTTTCTGCCCAATTTCTGGGGTGCGCAAAGGCAGTTTCCCACCGCCAGCCATGTTGTATTCACTCTGGTTAAAAAACCCTACTTCATGCGCCACGATAGCAAATACGTGAAAAATTTCATGGAGGAAGTGCAGGAGCTTCCTGAAGACATCGTAGAAATGAAAGGTAATTTTTTCAAAAACTTTCAGGAAAAAGATTTTAACCTGCTTGAATCAGACCGCTGCATGACCGACTGGGCTGCACACCAGACCTATATTCCGCTGGCAAATATGATGACCGCAGCAGCCATGATCGGCATTGACAGTTGTCCTATCGAAGGTTTTCACCGTGAAAAAGTAGATGAAATGCTCGAAATAAAGCTTGGCGTTGATCTCGATAAATTTACCATGGGCCATGCCTGCGCATTCGGTTACCGCAAGGCCGATCCCAGAGGCAAAACCCGCCAGAAGCTGGAAGCAATCACCACTTGGGTTTAAGCGAAATACACCAAACAAAGAGAGGCCCGGGGCAATAGATCCGGACCTCTCTTTTATATTTTAAACCTGTCAGATTTTAATTAACCTTCAAAACCATTTTCCTCATGGGAACCATCACACAAAGGCTTTTTCTTTGAGCCTCCGCAACGGCACAAGGTATAATGATCACCAACGGGTATAAGCTTGTCTGAATCCTGATCATCAATCAAATTAACCTCACCCTGAACATGTAAAGGACCGTTCTGCTCCACAACAACTTGCGGCCTATCAAAAAAAAACCTGATGTGTTTACCGTCAAGGATATAACTCAAAGCTCCGGATGGACACTTTTTAATAATGGCAATAATCTCATCAGCGGATGCTGCATCCGGCTCATACTTCGGCTCCTTACGGGTTCCGAAAACAGCCTCAAGCTCACCGCAGGCCCCATTCCCCATGCAAAGGTAGCGGTCGAATACAATGGTAATATCTTTACCCACGTAGTGTTCCGGTTCAGCCTTATCGGAATCCTCACGAGTCCAGACAAAACCTACTGCTGAATGGCTTCCATCACACATAGGCTTATACTTCGACTCTCCACATCGACATAGAGAACAGACTCTCGGAATCGCAACGGAATTACCATCTACAGCAACCAATGGAGTATCCACAGATAAAAACGGGCTATACTGAGTAAGTACTATCTGGCTTTTCTTCACTGTATCCCCCCTTGTAAATTTAAAAATCAAAAGAGCAGATAAAAAACTTTATAGCACTATTTAACATAAGCTTAATGTCGTTGTGAATATCTTGTTAAAAAAACTCGAAGATATCCCCAATTGTAATTCAGTCGGCAGAAAGCATTTGGTTTTCCTTTTCAATTTAGTCTGCTAGAAAAACTCAAATCAAATAATAATCGAACCGTCAGGAGCTATATATGCTGGAGACACTTTTCACATCCTCCTCGAATCTTCATAATCTGGGGAATATCGCGAATGATGAATCAATTTTTGTATTACCGTATATTGATGAAGAGCTGACCCGTCGGCTGACAGAAGTTCTCGTGCGCAGGGCATTGCACCCCGGTTTGCTGGTTCTTGTAGACGATGATGAGCGTCTGGGATTTATGAAAGTCGCCAACTATGTCTGCTCACACTCATCATCAAAATATTTCGGATACCTTGCACAGGATGCATTTCCCGGCGATGGCTGGCTCCGTGCTGCAACTAAAACCCTGAATGAAAGTGATGCATCATTACTAGCTTTCAACGATGGCAGATTCTACGGCACACTCGCAGTTTTCGGTCTTGCACGTAGAAGCTGGCTCCAGACTCTTTACCACAAATATTTATTCTTTCCCGGATATAACAGCCACTTCGGTGATACCGAGCTTTCAGCTATTGCAATCCATCAGAATAAAATGATCTTCAATCCCGGATGCTTGATGGTTGAAGTGGATTATGAAAAACATACCCGGAAAAACGATCCTGATGACGACGCACTCTATAAACTTCGTGAATCCCAAGGATTCGGGGGAATAATTATATAATGCCTGCAATAGACCTCTCTCATACCATCAAAAATGGCATGCCTGTTTTTCCCGGCACTGAAACACCTACGATTGAAGAAGTGTTCTCGCACGAAAGGCACGGCTTTCGGGAACACCGTCTCAACATGTTTTCCCACGTGGGAACCCACATTGATGACCCGAACCATATGATTGATGGTGGCGAGACCCTCGACAGTATGGATGTAGGCCGTTTTTTGGGCCCCGGAGTATGTATCGACTGCACGCACCGAAATTCCGGTTCGCCACAAATCAACATTGACGACCTTATCCCTTACGAGGCAGAAATCAGCGAATGCGACTTCGTTCTGCTCAATACCGGATGGTATAAAAACTGGGGTAGGGATAAATATTTTACCCATTACCCGGCCCTCAATACCGAGGCTGCAAGATGGCTTACCGGTTTTGAACTGAAAGGAGTTGGGGTTGATGTAATTTCTATCGATTCAGCAGAGATTGGTGGCTTTGAAATCCACAACACACTTCTGGAAAGAGGGACCATAATTATCGAAAACCTGAATGCACTGCACTTACTCCCAAATGAGGGATTCCTCTTCTCATGTCTGCCCCTAAAATTTGAAGATGGTGACGGATCTCCAGTTAGGGCAGCAGCTCTTTATTAACAAACACGAATGTGTATTTAACTCCGATCGCTCAATTACGTTTTTTTTTAACAGAATATTACCCTACCCTTAAAACCCACCCCTACACCAAAAACCCTACCATCAAATACAGTCTTAATTACCTGAAATACTGAGTTTAGCCCGTTTACATAAAGTCCTGCCGCACCCATAATGTAATTGAAGAATAAGGGCAGCTACACAGCAGCCCAGCATCAAAGGGAGGACTAACATGAGCTATGAAAACATCACTAAAGTGACGCAGGATATCGTTCTTGAAGGAACCAAACCGGCCAAAGAAGTGGCCCAATCCATTGGGAAACCCTACTCTACGCTGCTGCGTGAAATCAATCCGTTTGACAACAACGCTAAGCTCGGGGCCAGCACTTTGATGGATATCCTAAAAACTACCAAAGAAACAAAACCCCTTGAGTTTATGGCTGAAAGCATCGGCTACACCCTCAAGCCGCGTGTAAATTAAACGCAATAAACTTACCATTTATAAGATAAGGCCGAATTCATAATGGATTCGGCCTTATCTCGTTCTGGACTTTTAACAACTTTACCCTGATACTGCCGCCATGAAAAAACTAAGCATAAACTTAACGCATGTGGCTACCCTCGGCCCTGTCGGGCATTTGCCCAAAGCACCGGGCACATGGGGATCTGCCGCAGCCCTTATTACCGCACCGTTTTTGTTTTTGCCCTTTCAACTTCCGATCAGAATTCTGATTCTGGCATTAATTTTTTACTTTGGCGCAAAAGCATGCACAGCCGCAGAAGAACAACTCGGCCAAAAGGACCCCGGCTGTGTTGTTATTGATGAATTATTAGGCCAGTGGCTGGTTTTCCTGCCGTTTCCCGCTGTTGTGGATTGGCACCTGCTTGTCGGATTTGCTCTCTTCAGACTCTTCGACATCACCAAACCCTTCCCCATCAAACAATCTGAAAAATGGCTCAAAGATGGCTGGGGCGTAATGATCGATGATGCATTTGCCGGTCTTTACGCAATGCTCGCCCTTGGATTGATTCGCTACCTGACTTAATTTAAATTTATTCTGACCAAAAAAATCCCCGCTTTCCAAGGAAGGCGGGGATTTTTTACTTCAAATAAAGACTAATAAGTCAGGCGGAACTGGGCCCGTCTGTTCTTGGCCCAAGCTGTTTCGTTATGACCGGGGTCGAGAGGCTCTTCTTCACCGAAGCTGACAATGCTCAGTCTTTCAGGAGCTACACCGAGCAGGATGAGGAACTCATACGCAGCACGGGCACGACGCTCACCAAGGGCAAGGTTATATTCTTCAGTACCGCGCTCATCGCAATAGCCTTCGATAACCATGGTCACATTGTCGTACTTCTTCAGGATTTCTGCCTTCTGCTGCAACAGAGGACGGTATTCCTGCTTGATTTCAAAAGAATCGAAATCAAAGTGAACCATGTTGCCAAGCTCAACTATAGCGGTATCAAATTCTTTTTTAGCGGCAGCAGATTCAGCAGCTTTGCGCTCATCTTCAAGAGCCTGTTCCTGAAGAACCCTTTCCCTTTCAAGACGGGCCTGCTCTTCTTTTCGCAGCTGTTCCTTGTTCTGCTGGTCAGCCATTCTTTTCTCTACAGCAGGACTGGCAGGAGAAGACTCAACTTGCTTTTTAGCACAACCGGTACCGAGACCGGCAATCAACATGAAAACAACACCCAAAATTATCGCTCTAGCTCTCATTTGCCCTCCTGAATAAGGAACTTTTAAGGACAGGAGTATGTCCACTCGCTTAGAAACAAAGCACTAACTTAGACTTTCAATACAACGACACTAAAGTGTTTTGTAAAAAAATCAAGTCATGCCTGCAACAAAACGGTTAAATCACTCCTCAATTTATGATTTATGGGCCTTACCCCAAGCCGGGGCCTTAGCAACACCGTTTCCGGTAGGTACCTGCATGGCTGGATCACCATGCCGTGTGGTCAGATAAATCTTATACTTACCACTTCTGCTGGACGAGAAAGCTATAAAATAGCCGTCAGGACCAAACGCCGGATCTTCATCATTACCCGGACCAAACGTCAGCTGCCTTTCACGTCCATTCTGCAGGTCATGCACAAAAATGCGGTGCCCCGAAGGAATCTGACGGGAGAAAGCCACAAATCGGCCGTCCGGGCTGATTGTCGGATTGGTGTTGTATTTACCCTCAGTAGTAATCCGGGTCACAACACCGCTCTTCATATCCAACATAAAAATATGGGGATTACCGAATCTGGCAGAGGTAAAAACCATTTTCTGCCCGGTACGGTCGAAATCCGGGGAGACCTCAATAGCCCAGCTCTTAGCCAGAGCCTTCTTGGGCTTGTAATTTCCGTTAATCAGAAAAATATCGGAATTACCGTTCATGGTCAGGGTCGCTGCCATATCTCCATCGGGAAGGAAATCCGGTCCGATTACGGTATTTCCGGGAAAACTCTTCTGATCGATCTTTCCGGTTGCGCGGTCCCAGACACAAAGCAGATGCTGGCGTGAACCCAAACGGGTAAAGACCAATCTGTTGCCGTCAGGGGACCAGTTGGGACTTAAATTGATACCACCGAGAGAACTGATCTGCCTGAGATTCCGTCCCTGCGGGCTGACAGTATAAATTTCCTTATTCTTACCTGTCTTGCGCACAAAGGCGATGGAGGATTCGAAAAAACCATCACGACCAGTCAGAACGCGCATGAGATGTGAGCAAAAACGGTCGGCAATGCGCGGAAGCATCTCCTCAGTGACCATGGAGTATTTTTTGCCCAGAATGGTACGCCCGTTAAAGGTTCCGATACAACGGATGAGCAGATTTTTCTCTCCGTTAGGACGAATTTCCCAGCCCGTAGTCAGGGCAAGATCAACCTTTGAAAGGCGAAGCGGCTTGATCTCGATATCGCCGGGACGGACACCGCGAGAAGGGTCACCGCCAAGAATATCGGTTATCGGCACAATGTTCAGGAACGGCAGAAACCCAAGATCCTTTTCCAAATCTTTATTAAATGATCCGGCCTCAGCAGGCAGAGGCAGATCTGTTTCCGTGGAACCTGCATACTTTCCTTCAGGAACAGTCTTGGGCGGCAGCAGGATGATGTTCACCTTGCGCTGACCCGGACCGTAGATATCCACGGTAAGGGTATCCGCTGCAAACAGATTTCCGGCAGCCAGAAGCATGAGCAGCATTACTGCAGGCAAAACGAGCGCAGATTTTTTTATATTGGACATATTTTTTTTCATAACTCAAAAACCTGCCCTACTGATCAAGATCATGCAGGTTGAAGTTTACAACGATGTTTCTGATGGATGTCCCCGGAGGCTTGGGAAGCACTTCAGTATCCCGCAAAGCGGTTAAGACTGAATCATCAAAATCAACATTGCCTGATGAATCGAGAAGCTTGATACTGCTGATTTCACCACTGGATTTCAATTGAATCTGCACACGGGCCATAAGATTCTGTTTCTGCCCGAAAACCGGGTAACGCCAATTCTTGCGGACCTCTGCCTTAACAATGGAAGCATAGACCTGAACAAGCCCGGAAGCCCCGGCAGTACCTTCAGCAGAACCACTTACGGCTGTGGCCTCAGCACTCTTTGTCAGCGAAGCAATATCATTGGCGACAGCACGCTGTTCCGCCTTTTCCTGCTTCTCCACCAGCTCTGCAAGTGAAGCTAAATCAGCTGCCAAAGCATCCTCGGCGGAGACCTCAGGCTTCTTCTCAACCTTTTTGGGCGGTGTTGCCTTTGCCTCCTTTTTCGGCGGAGTTTTCTTTTCTACAGGTTTCTCAACCTTCCTCTCCGGCTTTTTCTTGGATGTGGTCTTTACTTTCTTAGGCGAAATTTTCTTTGTATCCGGCTTAGGCTTAGCTTTTAGTTTAGGCTTTGGCTTGGGAGCAGACTTAGGAGCCGGAGCTTTAGCTGTCTCAGGTTTAGCTTTAGGTACAACTTTGGATTTAGCCTCAGGAATAGCAACTGCGGTGGGCTTGGATAATTTAGGAGCCACCTTTGGTGCGGGAGCTTTTTTTACAACCGGAACGGCAGGCAGAGGAGCAAGGCTGACCAGATCAACCTTATAAACAGGCATATCAAGGGAAATCTTCACTGGAGGCGCAACTGACCATGTCAGAGCCAAAATTATCAGCCCTGCATGAAGCAGTAAAGAGGTAAAAAGGCCGATGATTTTCATCAATAAATTCGCCTATCCCTAAACTATTTCTTTTTCTTTCCAACAGGTTCGGCAACTACGCCCAGCCTATCGATACCGGCGGCTTTAATCTCGCCCATAACTTTAACCACTTCACCGTAAGCGACATTCTTATCCGCACGCAAAAAAAGCATTTTATTCTGCTTTTTAACCAGCTTTTCAAGATGACCTTGAAGCTCATCAAAACCGACCTTGTATTCATCAAGAAAGATTTCACCTTTATCGCTGATTGAAAGCACAAGGTGCTCATTATCCTGCGGCAGGGAACGCACGGTGCGGGTCTGCGGCAGATCAACCTCAACGCCCTGAGTCATCAGCGGTGCAGTAACCATGAAAATGATCAACAACACCAGCATAACGTCAACAAAAGGAGTTACGTTAATCTCAGCCAACATCCCACGGTTATTGGTGGAAATACCCATATATTACTCCTCTGTGGAGCTTTTGCCGGAAAGCTCGACCCAAGAGACTTCGCGCTCCACACGGTTGAGGAAGGTTCCTGCAAAGTTGACCAGTTCGGTCTCAATTCCGTTAAGCACACCGAGGAAAAAGTTGTAGAAGATAGTTGCCGGGATCGCGACACCGAGGCCGATTGCAGTAGCAACCAGTGCTTCGGAAATACCGGGGGCAACAGCTGCCAGCGCGGCGGATTTAGCGGAACCGATAGCATGGAAGGAATTCATGATCCCCCAGACAGTACCGAAAAGACCGATAAACGGGGCACCGTTAGCGCAGGTTGCCAGAAAAGAAAGTGAGGAAGTAAGCTTCTTCATTTCAGAGCTGACCTTACGGCGCAGAATACGACGCAGGGTATCTTTAATTAGACGGCGTTTATGCGCAGCACTGACCGCAGATTTCTCCAGCACACGGTATTCTTTCACCGCTGCTGTACCGATGCGGTTAAGCGGAGAAGATTCGATTTTACTGATCTCAGTTAGACCGGAAGAAAGGGAATCGGCCTCTTCCATGATTTTGTTACCCTTGAGGATCAGGGTTCTTGCCCTTCCGAGGGAAATCAGTTTCCAGAAGATAATTGTCCAGCTCCAAAGGGACATACCTGCCAACAGGCAAAGCACACCTTTGACCACAATGGTGGCCTGATCGAGCATCGCAAAAATTCCGCCCTGAGGTAAAAAATCCATAATTCACCGCACCTTTGTTTTGCCCGCGTCTCAAACGCTCAGCATTTAGAAAAATTATTTCAGCGCAAGCTCTGCACTATAGCTGGTAAAATGTCCTCCGCCGCACCCTCAATGAAAACATCACTGAATGACGTATAGGCGGACGGGGCCTTATTAATCTCAATAATCAAACCGCCAGCTTCCTGTATCCGCGGAGGGATAAGGCTGGCGGGAACAACGCCGCCGGAAGTCCCGGCAACAATGACCTGATCAGACTGATCAGCAAGCTCAAAGGCTGCTTTATATACTTCGGACGGAATCTGCTCTCCGAAAAAAACCAGATCCGGCCTGATCACGCCGGAACATTGCGGACATTTCACAGGTAGTTCCGCTCCGGCATTTATGCCTTCAGCAGGGAATGGCGCAAAGCACTCCATGCAGTAAAATTCGCTGCAATTGCCATGAAATTCAATCACATTTGCAGACCCGGCCCGTTGATGCAAACCATCAATATTCTGGGTTATCACGCCGTGTATGTATCCGCCTTTCTCCAATTTAGCCAGCCCCTTATGACCTGCATTTGGTTCGGCACTCTTGAATATGGTATTGGCTTCAAGCAAAAATTTCCAAACCGTGGCCGGATCAGACTGCAATGCCCGGATGGAAGCAACCTTTTCCGGGTCTTGCTTGGACCACAATCCCCCCGGACTGCGGAAATCCGGAATCCCACTGGCAACGGACATCCCTGCCCCGGTCAAGGCAATGGCGCAACGTGCTTCTTTGATCAGCCGTGCAGCCTGCTCTATCCGGGAATCAAGGTTACCCATACACCACCTAGGAACGTTTCATAATTTTCTGGACCAGTTCGCGGGAATTTTCCTCGGCCTGCGCGTACTCTTTAATGCCGAGTCCCGCACCAAGCGCAACCTTACGGCGCATTTCCAGTCCGACAAGATCACCGGGAGCGTGGGCATCGTTATTGATAACCACCTTAGCCCCGTGTTTTCGCGCAAGAGATGCCACATGACCGTTAGTCAGACTGTGTCCCTTACGGGTGGTGATTTCCAGACAGACTCCGTACTCAGCGGCAAGCTTGACTTCCACATCAGTAATCATACCAGGATGAGCCAGTACATCTACCTTGGCCTCAATAGCCGCAAGGTTGGTGCCTTCTGCCACCGGCTCCACAATGGTTTCACCGTGGCAGACCACAATCTGTGCTCCGGCTTTACGGGCGTAATCAGTCATCTCACCGATCAGTCCCGGAGGAACATGGGTCAATTCCACCCCGGCAAACACATCGATATCAAAATAATGTCCGTGCTTCTTTGCAAACCTGAGGACATTTTCAAGAATGATATCAATATTGCTGGAATCAGCATGATCAGTCATAGCCAAAGCGCGGTAACCCGCAACCTTAGCGCGTCTTGCCAGTTCTGCGGGAATAAGTTCACCGTCACTGAATACAGTATGGGTATGGAAATCTATCATCGAATTACCCTACATTTTATATTTAAAGTCATCGGGAGAAAGCCCCTCAAGATCTTCTTCCCAGCCGGACTTTTCCTCTACTTTCTCATCAATATCCTTTGTCCCGGCGATATCAATCACCTTCTGCGCCACACGGACCGGACAATCAGCACGCACAGCCAAAGCAACGGCATCGGAAGGGCGGGAATCGATTGCCACCAATTCACCATCCTTGCGGACCATAATTTCAGCGAAAAAAGTGCCCTTCTCAATATCAACGATATCAACGGACTCAATCTTACCGCCAAATGTGGCGATGGTAGACAAAAGCAGATCATGGGTCATGGGACGGGGGAAAGCGACTTCATTGAGCACCATGGAAATTGCCATGGCCTCCATGGCTCCAATCCAGATAGGCAATACCATACCCATTTCCCCGCTCTTCAACACCAGAACCGGGGTTTCGGTATCATTTTCCACCGCCAGACCGTAAACCTGCATTTCTACCATAGCTCTCCCGCCTTTGCCCCGACAAGGGAATGATTCTTGGCTTCGGTAATCTTCACCTTAACCAGTTTGCCTCCAAGCTGCTGCTCTTCACCATAACCTTCAAAGTGAACATTTACCACCCGGCCTCCCGGATCTTTACCGCGCCATGTCATTCCACCTTCTTCCTGTCTCTTGCTGAGGCGTTCCAGCAGAACCACGGTCTCTTTACCTTCTAAAGCTTCTAGACTTTCTCTAGTAATACGCTTTTGTCTTTCCTGCAAGCGGGCAAGGCGTGCTTGTGCAACATCTTCGGAAACTTTCGGCTTCATTTTAACTGCTGCTACTCCCGGACGGTCTGAATATTTAAAAGAAAAACTGCTTTCGTAGCGAACTCTTTCAAGCATATCCATGGTCTGCTCAAAATCTTCATCAGTCTCACCGGGGAAACCCACGATAAGATCAGTAGTCAGGGAAATATTCGGACAAGCCTTTTTCAGACCTTCCACGATTCCCAGATAACGCTCGCGGTCATACTTACGCCCCATCTTTTTCAAGATATTATCCGAACCGGACTGCACAGGAAGATGCAGGCTCGGGCAAAGATTTGGAAGTTCACCGAAAGCCTTGATCACCTCGGGAGCGATATCCTTGGGGTGTGAGGTGGTAAAGCGGATACGCTCCAGACCTTCGATCGCGGAAATCTTGTGAAGCAGCTCAGCAAAGGAAATATCCTCACCTTTCTTATCAATACCGAAACTGTTCACGTTCTGGCCCAGCAGGCAGATTTCACGAGCACCGGATTTAACCAGATGTTCACATTCCTTGATTACTGCCGCCGAAGAGCGGGATTTCTGGCGACCACGGGTATAAGGCACGATGCAGTAAGCGCAAAAATTATCGCACCCCTGCATGATATTAACGAAAGCCTGACCGGGAATGGTCCCGATGCCCGGGGGAATCAGGTCCGCATTAGGCTGCACTTCACCGCCCTCACGTTCCGGGTAGTCACCCAGAAAATCAGTCAGAACCAGACGTTTTTCGTGGTCCGCAGCAAGCTCAACCAAGGCATCCGGGGCCTGTGCAATGCCATCGCTACCGAAAACAAGGCGCACGTGCGAAAATTTTTCAAGGAAACCGTCACCGATCTGCTGCGCAACACAACCGCCAACAGCGACAAAACCGCCGGACTTCTTGCACAACGGAGCCAAACGACCCAGCACGCTGTAGACCTTCTGCTCCGGCTTTTCACGCACGGAACAGGTGTTAATAATAAATATATCTGCTTCAGATTCTTCAACAGCTGTCCAGCCACGACTCTCCATGGCACGGATCAGCCAGTCTGAATCATGAACGTTCATCTGACATCCGAATGTTAGTACTGTAAATTTCATACCCGGCTCATACGCTATATAAATATGATGGTAAAGCTTGGGAAGGCGGGTTTGGGTGGCGGGGCAGGAATGAGAAAGCCCCCGGACCGAAGTCCGGGGGCTGGCAGGTTATCTAATTACATCTCCTTCACTGAAAGGCACTCCTTTCATGCAATGCCGACAATAAAATTTATCCTTGTGTAGAAACAAAGAGGCATCGCAGAGAATCAATAAACTATATCCCCAAATTTCAACTGGTTTGCCATAGTACAAATCGTACCCAATCCAAGCAAAAATTAAGACTAAACCGGAGATACCCATTTCTTTATAGGTTATGGCCTTAAATATATTACCGCATTCAGGACATTTTAATTTTTTTATATAAAAATAAAAAAACACCGCTTCTATTGCAAAAATGATCAGATTGAATTTTATAAAACTCATACAAGAAAATTTTATTATTTTACAACTTCGACTCTATCAAATGAAACACCAGCCATACAATGTCTACAATAGTATTTGGGCTCAGAAGCAAGATAATAAAATGCTGGAGCAAGACACAATAACTCAACAGAATAATTAACAGTAGCTTCGGTCACAATATCATAAAGAAAACAGGCTAACCTTCCCAATAACCATGACAATCCAAGTTCTCTATATGAAAATGTTTTTAATTCATTCATACATTCTAAACATTTTATCTTAGTCCTAAAAAAAGAATAATATAAAATAAAAACGCCACATATAATCAACAACAATTCATTATGAGTCATTTTATCTCTTCTTGCTATTTTTCATTTGACTAAAATAGTCGCCCTTAACATGTTGCCTCTGTTCAATTTGATTTTTATATGCATCATATTCATAATTATCTTGAATAGCTTTACCAAGATTTTCTAACATTCCATACGCTCCACTGGCCATCCCTAAAGCGACCCCGGCGGGACCGTATTTAGCAACTCCATCTTTTGCCCCATCTATTACAGTTTCTTTAGCCCCTTTCATCATAGTGTCATACATCGACTTCTTCTTATCAGTCACATACCCCGCAAATTTCATTTCATGCTTCTCATCACCTTGTAGGGTATCAATTGTTTTTGCTACTGCCTTACCTGCTGCTTTCCAACTCTCTGCCATAGCTTCTTCAGTACCATCGGCAACTTTTGCAAAAAAACCTTTATTCTCTTCTTCATCATTTTTGTTAATAAGCGAAGCACGCCGCTGCCTATCCCGCTGTCCTTCTTCCGCAGCCTTGCGATCTCTTTTCGCCTGTAAGCTGGCATCAAATTGCGCCTGTTTTTGCGCCAATTCTCCAGCAAGTGCATCTGCCTTCTTACCTGCCTGCACACCGGCCTGATTCAGCGTGTCCATAGCTTGCTGCTGACCTTTTTCATAGTCCGCATTGGCCTTAGCATTTTGCCCAGCCTTATTCGGCCCCGGATGGGCACCTCCACCGCCGGGGCTACCGTCCCAGAGGCCACCACTAAAACTCGAACCGTCTAGATCAACATCATTTCCAACATACTCACTAAAACTTGGCCCAGCATAACCACTGAGCCCATCCCATCCACCAAGTTCAGATCTTGACGAATCACCTAAACTATCAGACTTTCCTCCCAAGCTCTCGGACTTAGCTCCACCGCCTAAAGAATCACCGCCTTTTGCGCCAGAATCCCCCTTCTCACTCTCATCCTGTAACCCGCCCCGATCAATAAAATTCACCGGGTCATCAGCGCAGTAGCC
>DDLU01000151.1 GCA_002340305.1 Desulfovibrio sp. UBA2564 | reverse complement strand
GCGCTTCGCGCTTTTGATAAAAAGATTTTGCCTTCGGCGACTCTCCGAGGGCCAAAGAAACTTTTTGAAAAAAGTTTCTCTAGACTCTTCAAAAACTTTTAATAGGGCTTCGCCGTACACGATTTAAAGACCGTCATAGAAAGCTATCTGCGAAGCATAACTAAAACGTCTTTGAAAAAGAGGGGATGTGGAGGCAAACCTACGCCGACATAGGGCGAAGTGCAATAGCTGCGAGGGGTGGCAGGGTCAGCTCCAGATAATAGGGAAAAGTGCCCAGATCTCCGGCCTTGCAGGCCTCCACTTTGCCGACATTCCCCACATTGGAGCCGCCGTAAATTTCAGCATCGGAATTAAAAATCTCTTCCCAATCGCCATCCTGCGGACAACCGAGACAATAATTGGTCCGCACCACCGGGGTAAAATTGAACACCCAAAGCACTGGTGCTTCGCCTTCACTCTTGCGCATGAAACTTATGGTCGAGGATTTGAAATCATTAAAATCCACCCACTCGAATCCGGTCCAGTCTGTATCGTGCCTATACATAGACGGATTATCATGCATGACCCTATTCAGATCGATAACCGCATTACGCAATCCCTGATGAGACGGAAAACCGAGCAAAGTCCAATCAAGTTCCTGACGGCAATTCCATTCATTCCACTGCCCGAATTCACAGCCCATGAAGAGTAGATTCTTACCCGGATGCGCCCACTGATAACTGAAAAGCAAGCGCAGGTTAGCCATCTGCTGCCACATGTCTCCGGGCATTTTCGAAAGCAAAGCACCTTTACCGTGCACTACTTCATCGTGTGAAAGCGGCAGAAAAAAGTTTTCGCTAAAGGCGTAGACCATGGAAAAAGTCAGATTATTATGGTGGTAGGAACGATGAATGGGACTCTTTTCCATGTAATCAAGGGTGTCATTCATCCAGCCCATATTCCACTTGAAGGTAAATCCCAAACCACCAGTATAGACCGGACGGGAAACTCCGGGCCATGAAGTGGACTCCTCGGCAATCATCATTGCACCGGAAAACTGCTCGTGGACAACGGTATTCAATTTTTTTAACAGCTCAATGGAATCAATATTCTCGTTGCCGCCATGCTCGTTGGGAATCCATTCACCTTCGCGGCGTGAGTAGTCGAGATAAAGCATGGAGGCCACAGCATCAATGCGCAGACCATCAATATGAAATTCTTTGAGCCAGTAGAGGGCGTTGGCGAGCAGGAAGTTGCAGACCTCATGCCGCCCGAAATTAAAAATATAAGTTCCCCAATCCGGGTGCTCACCTTTACGGGCATCAGCGTGCTCGTAGAGAGCTGTTCCGTCGAAACGGCCCAATCCCCAATCGTCTTTGGGAAAATGCCCCGGAACCCAATCGAGAATTACGCCTAATCCGGACTGATGGCACTTGTCGATGAAGTAGCGCAAATCATCAGGACTGCCGTGGCGAGAGGTCGGAGAATAATAATGAGTGGTCTGGTACCCCCAAGATTCATCAAGAGGATGCTCCGCAATGGGCATCAGCTCGATATGGGTAAATCCCATGTCCTTTGCGTAGGGGATCAGCTCTTCGGTTAGCTGACGATAAGTGCGGTACTCCCACCCTTCCCTGCGCCATGAACCAAGGTGAACCTCATAAACAGAAACAGGCTTATCCAGCGGAAGTCCGGTCTTACGCCGCTCTGACATCCACAGCTCATCCTGCCATTCATAATTATCCAGTCCCCAAGTGACGGCGGCATGACCGGGGCGCATTTCAGTGCGGAAAGCAATCGGGTCGGTTTTGGTTACTTCATGCCCGTCATTCTGGACAACATGATATTTATACATCTGGCCGGGCTGAACTCCGGGGATGAATCCGGCCCAGATGCCGGACACGCCCACAGGCATGAGCTTATTGGCGCGGTTATCCCAACCGTTAAAGTCCCCGGTAACAAATATCTCGCGGGCATTGGGTGCCCAAACCGCAAAGCGGTAGCCTTCCTGACCTTCCTGAAGATCAGAATGAGCACCGAGTATGCGGTACAAATCCCAGTGTTCTCCCTTGCCGAACAGGAACAAGTCGAAAGGTGCAATGTAGACAGGTAAAGTTTCTGGCATCGGGGTCCAATCCTCTGGCTTGCTGGATTTTTTATCAGATTCAACAGCCGGTATAATTTTTAAAACTTCCTTGAAATTCAACTATAATCTAGCACCGAGAGCTCTGTACAGCGCGATATATTCAGCAGCGGAACGGTCCCAGGTAAATTCTTTAAGCATGGCCCGTTTGACCATTTTCACCCATTCTTTGCGGTCCTGCCAAGCGTCCACGGCCTGCGCAACGGCTTCGTAAAATAAATCTGCATCCGGCTTTTCAAAAGTGAATCCGGTGGCATCTTCAGCCGGATAAGGGGTAATCGTATCACGTAGGCCGCCAACGGCAGTGGCAACAGGCGGGGTACCGAAGCGCAGGGCATAAATCTGGGTCAGCCCGCATGGTTCATAGCGTGAAGGCATAAGAAAAATATCAGACCCGGCTTGAATGCCATGCGCTAAATCCTCAGTGTATCCAACCTGCACACAGAATCTTCCGGGATACTCCTCCATGAATTCCAGCAAACGGGCTTCATAGCCGAGATCACCTTCCCCGAGCACAATGACACCTACATCTTTCTTCATCAGCCCGGGCATGATGTCAATGAGCAGATCAACGCCCTTCTGTCCTCGCAAACGCCCTATAAAGCCAAGTACAGGCCTATCTTCCAGTTGATCGGACATGTAGAAATCACGGAGCATATTCCGCTTACATTCCTGCTTGCCACTAACATCAGCAGCACTATAGCAACAAGGCAAAAACTTATCATTACAGGGGTCCCAAATGGTATAATCAGCACCATTTAAAATGCCATGCAGCTTATGTGACTGATCGTTCAGGAATCCTTCCAGACCGCAACCAAATTCAGGCCCGAGAATTTCCTCCGCATAGGATGGGCTGACCGTGGTCACAGCATCACTATAAGCAATACTGGCCTTGAGCATATTCAAATCACCATAAAACTCAGCACCGTGCATGGACCATGCTTCGGCAGGCAGGCCGGATTCATGAAACAAACGCTCTGAAAAACGGCCCTGAAAGGCAAGGTTATGAATGGTGGTAACGGTTTTGGTGTTCTTCCAGAACGAATCCCCTTCCCGCTCAAAATGCAGATACGGCGGCACCAGTGCGGACTGCCAGTCATGGGAATGAATAACCGCCGGAGGCGAAGGCAACATGTGTGTCCATTTAAGCACAGCTTTGCAAAAAAAGATGAACCGCTCACAGTTGTCGAAGTAATCGCCGTAATGAGTGTTATAGTAATGACGGCGGTCAAAATATTCGCCACGGGACACAAAATAGACAGAGATACCGTCATAATCTGTCTGGTAAATTTCAGCGGTAGTGGAAGGCCACGGATAGCCCACATGCAGATCAGAATAAACGAGCCGCAACTTGTGCCCGTCCAGATTCATACGCCCGTAAAAAGGAGTGATTACAGCAGTCTTAACTCCCTTGGCATGAATAGCCGGAGGCAATGCGCCCATGACATCACCCAACCCCCCGGTTTTTGAAAAGGGATACATTTCAGATGTAACATAAAGAACGTCGTGCACTGGCCAGACTCCCTTCAATTCTCAGCTTGTTATATTTTTCCCGCCAACAGCCGCATGATTCTGCAAGCGGATCAATGTTGATGAAAAATCGCCCAGAATGTCTCGGTGATCAAAAACAAGATCAGGCAGATTATCCAGTTTGAAAAAACGCGCCCCTCCGGCATCGTCCCCGGCCTGCAAGGCATCGGCATTGCTGGTAACGGCACTGTAAGTCACGCTGATGGTGTGCTGGCGGTCATCACGGCAGGGCATCGAATAAACACCGACCAGCCCGGTCAGGACAACATCCAATCCGGTTTCTTCTTTTGCCTCACGAACGGCAGCATGTTCCAGAGTTTCGCCGTAATCGACAAACCCTCCGGGCAAAGCCCAGCCCAACGGAGGATTATTGCGTTCAATAAGAACAACCCCCAAGGAAGGATCATGAATGATAATATCAACAGTGGGAACGGGATTACGGTAGTGAACAACATCTTTCCCGCAATGGGGACACGGTTTTGATCCGAGCATGAAAAACAACCTTTCTTTAATCTACTTAAAATACATCAGCTTTTATACATAGGAAATAAATGACTATCAGTCCTATAACTAACTCGAATGGGAGTTCATTACAAGGAAATCCACATTTTTTTCCTAAAGTCCACCTTTGTAACATTCCCGGTTCAAAATATTTAACCGCATATGCATCAGGCAAAGAAACCCTGTAAATAAGCCCTTTCAAGCTATTTTATCCGGCAGACTTAGGTATCGTGGATTATAAATGAACCGTGGATTTAGGCCATAAAATGAAAAAAGCCCCGTTGGTAAATTCCAACGAGGCCATTTTCAGCATTTATTTCAGCAAAAGTTTGAAGGTAATTTGTTTATTGCATTCGCCGTGCCAAAGCTTCAAACAGCACCAAACTAAAACATAACTACCTTAAATAAAAACACAATCAGACAGTAGCACTGCAAACTATGAATATTTAAAACAGTTCAAAATATTTTACTGCTTTGAGAAACAAGCCCAAAAACCGGGATCTGGGGTAAAATATTTTTTACCAGCTCAAATGCTCATACGGACCACCGACAGACACCCGCGAAATATCCAAGCCGGGTTAAGACGGCAAAAGACTTCCAGCCCAAGCACAAATTCAGCCACAAAATGGAAAAGGCCCCGTTGGTAAATTCCAACGAGGCCTTTTCCAGCATTTAGTTCAGCAAAAGTTTGAAGGTAATTTGTTTAATGCATTCACCGTGCCAAAACCTCAAAAGATCAACATTTTGTACATAACATGTTTATTTTAAACAACTAAAGCACACCAAGCCTTATATTTAGAAACACACTAACCGGTTCAAAATATTTTACCCAGATAAAGACCAAGCCCTAAACAGGGGATTGGGAGTAAAATATTTTTAACCAGTAAAATAAAAAAACCTGCCCTCATAGAGAGCAGGTCTTCAAAATTAACTTTCTAAAAAAACTAGTCCGCAATAACGAATCCGACACGTTCAAGCTCGGCACGGGCAACAACTCCGTCACGGTACACTTTAATTCTATTTCCACTGAGAATTTCGATGACAGTTGAAGGATCACCGCCCTTGGGACCTGGCCCAGGGTTATAGACTCCTTCCACCATTATGGTCAGCCCTTCGTCTAATTCTTCTGCAATACCTGTCCCCGGCTTACCGCTTATATTAGCACTGGTGGCAATAAGTGGAGTGCGGGCTTTCAGGCAAAGCTCTGCTGCACACGGATGCTCTGTCCAACGAACAGAAGTATATCCACGGGAGTCCTTTACTGCGGAAGGCAGTTCCGCACGGGCTTTGACCAGTATGGAAAGCGGACCGGGCCAAAATTCCCCGGCAAGCTTCAGCAATTCAGGGGAAACAGATTCAGTGACAAGTTCAAGCTGGTCAATACTGCCGATGATAAGCGGTAAAGGCTTGGATACCGGACGGCCTTTAATTCGGGCGACACGATTCGCAGCCCTTTCATCCATGGCATCTGCACCAATGGCGAAAAGGGTTTCCGTCGGATAAACCAACACCCCTCCGGTCTTGATAATATTTACAGCTTCCTGCCCACTCATACCCTTTAACTCCTAAAAAACGCATACAGCATACGGAGCGATTATTAATACCAGCTTTATCCCTTATGTCCAGAAACTTTTACTATGGCAGAAATATCATTATTAACGAACTACATTGATAGATGCAGAAGGCGCATGACTTTATTACACTTTTGGCATAATGAAATATGCAGTCTGCACCTGAAATAGACGGAGAATATGAATGATTGCCGCCACGAACAATTTTGAACCCGAAAAAATAAAAGCATTTATAGACACAGTTAAAAATTATGTACCGCTTTGGGTCATGGGAACCGAAGAGTTTTCCCATCAGAACGGACTGGTTAATGTTTTTCAACAGCTTGCTGCCGCCAATCCCCAACTTGCACAGGCAAGCACCGGGCTGGCTATGCTGGTATGGCAACAAAATCCGCTGGACCGCCCTTCTGCCATACGTTGCTTGGGGTTGAACGATTCATGGTGCCCGCCTGCAATGATCAAAATATTGCAGACAATTATCGATACTCCGCTCTCGGATATCCCTGTGCAGGACCTCGACAATCTCCTGCAAGCCGGGGATCACACACTCATTATCCGTCATCTTTTCCCCTTGCTGCGCGGGGCGGACGGACTTAGCTGGCTGACCCACTCATGGGACACCCTGCTACGCATGGGCAATGCCGAACTACCCCGCACGGCATTAGATCTGGTCAACTGGAATGAGAACTTAATCCAGTTGAAACAAAGACTTAAAGTACAGTACAATTTTTTATACGGTTCAATTGAAGAAACTCTGCATGATCTTGAAGAGCTGGATCACAATATCTGGTCAATGTGGCAGGATTACATACGCAGCGAATTATTGCTGCGTGCCGGACAGAATGAAGATGGAATGGCAATCCTCGCACAACTCTGGAAGGGTAACATCTGGAACTTGAACTGGGGGCAGAAGCTGCACTCCCTGCTCAATCCCATCGATGCTTCAAACGTTCTTGATCAATCAGATGAAGTAGCCATCCTTTTATATTCATGGAACAACGGCCGACTGATCGAGAATACGCTCAAAAGTCTAGCTGCATCAAATATCGGTAACGCCCGTGTATTCGCCCTGAACAACGGCTCAGACGACAGCACCGGACAGGTGGTTAATGAATCGCAATACCTGTTCAAACAGGGGCACTACAAACCAATCCACCTGCAAACAAACGTAGGCGCTCCGCCTGCCCGTAACTGGCTGCTGGCTGAACCGGAAGTGCGTAAATCCAAATGGGCTGTTTTTCTGGATGATGATGTGGAGATTGAAAAAAACTGGTTGGAAGAACTGCTGGCGACCGCAAAGGCTTACGGTAATCCCGGAGCTGTTGGGTGCAGAATTACTTCTACCGGAGCACCGCGATCATTACAGTCTGCGGACTACCATCTTTTCCCTCCGGGCAATGGGACCTCACAAATTGAAGGACTGACCGAAAGAGTCATGGTTTTCGACAGCTGCCGCAACGGATTTGACTACGGACAATTTTCATATACCCGTCCGGCAATACATGTCTCCGGCTGCTGCCACATGCTGAATATGGAAGCTGTCCATCAGTGCGGGGATTTTGACGTGCGCTTCAACCCGACCCAGTTCGATGATCTTGAACGTGACCTGCGCGCAACCCTTGGCGGCTATGAACACATCTACGCCGGGCAATTACGGATCGGGCACATCCAGCATTCAAGCCTTGCCAAAGCAAGTAACGTCCGCTCCATGGCTCAGGTATTCGGCAACAAAATAAAATTGGAAAGCAAATACAGCGGGCATGACCTGAACGTCCTTTTTGGAAAGGACATGACCATGCTCTGGCAGGATGTTGAGCGTAAATGGAAAGAACTTGCAGATAACCTTATGCATAGATAGCTGAGAAAGTGCCAGATGTAAGGCGCAAAAAAAAGACAGGAGCGAAGCGTATATAGACATACGTAAGCTTCTGGCTTTTTTGCAGCACACCTCAGGCGTAAGATTTTGTAAGCTCAAAGAACTCGCTAACAATTCACTTTACGCAGCAGATGGTACTTTATCAGCTATCTAGCGAGCCATTCTGCTGTAAGTTTCTCCATCTCTTCGGGCGAAAATGCCGGATCATCGTACATGCCCTTGGCAAATCGCTGGGAAAATCCATGGTAAAGGATCAGAGCTGCGGCTACGGAAACGTTGAAGCTCTGAATCATACCCTGCATGGGGATATATACTTCATCGGGAACCAATTCCGCCAGTTCCGGAGCGGTACCACTATGCTCATTGCTCAAAATTACAGCCGAAGGCTTGCTGAGATCAAAGTCCATGAGTGGCTTTGCTGTCTCGGAAAAACCTGTTCTAAGCACTTGATATCCCTGATTACGCAAATCACCGACCATCTTCACCGGATCGGTGTGTTTGGTACGCTCGACCCATTTCTTGCCGGATGCAGAAGATTTTTTTGCAAGCTCCGGCCATTGTGATACAGTATAATATAAGTGAATACCGTAAATACCGAAAGCATCGCAGCTTCTGAGGATGGCCGAAACATTGTGCGGATCCCAGACGTTATCAATGATGAGGGTAAAATCCTTCTGGCGTTTTGCCAGAACTTCCCTGACCCTTGCTTCTCTTTGTGGTGTTCTCTGTCTTTCCATGGCGTCCTTGGTATCCAACCTTTTGCAAGTTTGCAAGTGATTGGCGATAACAACTTATAGCGCGGCAAAAAGCAGAATATTTACAGATACATTTGATTGATTAAAAAAAAATGATGTGTAATGGTTTCTGAGGATATTTATTTTCACGGAGGCTTTAATGCGCGCGTTGATTGCAGAGGATGAATTTGTAGGAAGAAAGCTGCTATCGACCTTTCTGGCTCCCCTTTTCGTGATTGACGTCGCGGTAAATGGCAAGGAAGCGGTCGAAGCATATAAATTGGCCTTCGAAGAAGGCGATCCGTACTGTTTGATCCTTATGGATATTATGATGCCTGAACAGGACGGATTATCCGCCCTTGAAGAAATCAGGAATTTTGAAAAAGAAAAGGGAGTATCTAAGCTATGCAAAGTGGTTATGACCACAGCACTTGATGATCCCAAGACTGTGATCCGATCTTTCCATGATGTTGAAGCATCCGCATTCATCGTCAAACCGGTTATGAGAGATAAACTGTATCAGGAGCTCGAAAAAATCGGGCTTATGCATAAGTAATTTTTAGTTGGCTGATGGAGCATCTGTAATGAGTGAAGACGATTCTCTTGTTGAAGAATTTTTTTCCGAAGTAAACGACAAGTACTATCCGCAGGTACTGGAAGGAATCGACCTGCTCGATGAACAACGCATTGAGGAAGGAATAGAGGTGCTCTCACGGCCGCTGCACACCATCAAAGGTGTAACCGGATTCATGTCCGGTTTTGAACCGGCCTCAACTTTCACCCATAAGGTGGAAGATTTCCTTAAGAAAATGCAGACCGGAGAAGTTGGGCATGATCTCATGCAAATTGCCCTCGCCATTGAATCGGTTAACACCATTTTCATGCTCATCGAACAACTGCGTGAATCAGGCTGCTTCGATAAAGCCCTTACTGATGATATTGAGTCCAGGTTAAGCGGTGAGGGGCAAAAGACCGGGGCAGCAGATGAATCAGGCGTTAACCCCATCGAAATGGAAGAGCTTGATGATGCACAAGTCTTTAATCTCAAGGTTTCCCGTCTATACAGCAGCGAACAGCTTAAAATGGTCGAGGAAAGCCTTCAATTACTAAACAGCCCAAACAAACTCCTTTTTGACTTTGAAATTACCATGTCCGTCGGCTCAGCACTTTTCGAATTAATAGCTTCATATTCTGACTCATGCGAGATAGGCATCACCGGCATGAACAGCCATTGTACCAGCACATTTTATTCCTGGGGATTCCAGCGCTACATGACAATTTTTGACAGCCGGAAAAGTTTTCTGAACAACACCGGAGTTCGAGGATAATGAAGGATAGTATTTCCAGTTGCATAAGCCAGCTCCAAGAATCAATCATCGGCCTCGAACATGATTCCGGTGATATTAATGAGGTTTTGAATGCACTGGGGCTTGATAATGCCCAGATGAGATCGGCGCAGATCATTGCACTCATGGATATGCTTACTGACGGCATCACTCCCATAAGCCCGGATTTGATCACTTCCCTGCTTGATATCGCTGAAGCTCAGAAAAAATTTTATTACTGTATCGGCGGTCTTCTTGATCAGGGCGGTGCCCCTGTTGATTCCCGTAAACAAGCTGAACCTGAAAAGGCCACAGAATCAAACGTAGATTTTGCAGCTGAACAGGCAAGGCTTGAGCAGGAAATGATGGCTGAAATGATGGCCATGACAGGAGAAACGCCGGATGAAAGTGACGGTTGGGAAAAAGTGGAAGAACAGCCGCAGGCCGAAACTGAACCGGAAAAAGCAGAACCCGCAGAAGAATTAAAACCGGAGCCTGACCCCGCTCCAGCCGCAAAACAAATCACCGAACAGAAAAAAAGCACCAAAGTCCCGGCCTCCGCAAACAAAAAGAAAGATGCACAGGCCATATCCTCCATCCGTGTTTCCACCCAACAACTTGATTCACTCATCGAGCTGGTAGGTAAGCTGATGGTCACCTATGCTGTTATCGCCCAGACCAAAGCTGATAACATTTCAAAAATTTCTTCCAGCCTTTCCGAGCTGGATAAAGTCATCCGCAGCCTGCAATCGGAAGTGGATGAAATACGCATGGTTCCGTTGAAACAAATCTTCATGCCCATGCACAGACTGGTTAAATCAACCTCGCAAAAACTGAACAAACGCATTAAGTTCACCATTACCGGAGAGGAGCTGGCACTGGATAAAACCATTGTAGAAAGTTTAAATGAACCCTTGGTTCATTTGCTGCGAAACGCCCTTGACCATGGTATCGAGAATGCAGAAGACCGCCAGATGGCCGGCAAGGAAGAGGCTGGTAAAGTCGATCTGGTTGCCTACCGCAAAGGAGAATTTGCATACATCGAAATCAAAGACGACGGTAAAGGACTTGATGCCGATATCCTGCTTAATAAAGCCCTTGAACGCGGTCTTGCCGACCCGGCCCAGCAGTATACCAAAGAAGAGATTTACGAATTCATCCTGCAATCCGGTTTCTCCACAGCCAGCGCAGTCACTGATATTTCAGGGCGCGGCGTAGGTATGGATGCAGTTGTTACCGCCATTCAAAACACACTGGACGGTAAAGTTTCCATTACAAGTGAACTGGGCAAAGGCTCTACCTTTACCATTACCATTCCCTTAAGCCGCTCGGTGAATGAAGGTATCGTGGATGCGTTGATTACCACAGTAGGACCGGAAACCTTCATCTTCCCCAGCCGGGAAGTGCTTGAGGTTTACGAGCCGGTGGAAAAAGAATTCACCGATCTGCCCGATGGTCGCGAAACAGTCTCAGTACGCGGTAAAGTCCACCCGCTAATCAGGATGCATAAAGTTTTCGACCTGCCCGCTCCCGGCGAAGATGTTATCCCCAAAGTCATCATGGTAAAACTGGGCGATACTGTTGCCGCTATTATGGTCGATGAAGTCCTGCGGCAGCAAAAGGCAGTCGTTACCGGATTCACCCTGCCAGTAAACACCATATACAAACTGCCCATTCTCGGATTCGGCATGATGGGTGAACATGACGCACTTGTGGTGGACACAGAAACCCTGATTGCATCGCATATGGAGGGATAGGGACAAGGAAAACCTTTTCTCCATGGCCTTTGTCTGCTATGCATGCGAGTTCACGAGAAAGAGAACCAATAGGGCAGGAAATATTAGATGAAAAAAGCAATTCTATTTGCAGCACACGGATCAAAAAACAGGGCCGCCAGTTCCGCCATGGGTAATATTTTAAAACTGGCTAAAGAGAGCTACCCTGATACACCACTTTTCAGCGCCTTCACATCCGGTCACGTACTCAAAAAGCTGCGTGAAAAAGGCCAGAAGCTGCCCACAGTAAAACAAAACCTCGAAAATCTCGCTGAAGACGGATTTACTCATGTGGTTGTCCAGTCCCTGCATGTCATTCCCGGAACAGAATTCACCAACATTACCAGATTGGTAAGCAGGGTTGAAAAAGGCGAAATTGAATTTGAAAAAGCTGTAGTCGGCGAACCGCTGCTTACTAATGAGCAGGAAATTGATGAAGTAGCCGAGCTGATCCTCAATCTGCTGGAAGAACGCAATCCTCAGAATGAAGCTCTTATCCTCGTAGCCCACGGTTCCAAATACTCTGACAGCGGAAACTCCCTGTACGATAAATTCAAGGAAGTACTGGAAGCAAAAGACAGCAACGCCTACCTCGGAAAGCTTAATGCTGAAGGCGGCATCGAAGAAATCAGCGACCGTATCAAGGAATCAGGAATCAAAAAAGCCTACCTGCTGCCCCTGCTTTTCGGAGCCGGGAACCATGTAAAAAAAGATATGGCCGGGGATCATGCTGATTCATGGATGAATATTGTCGCTTCACGCGGAATCGAAACTTTTCCGGTTGACAAGGGAATCGGGGAATTTGATATCTTCGCACGGCGTTGGATGGACAAACTTGCAAAGGCCATCAACGAGCTGGAAAATTAAATTTCATCAAATAATTTGTTGCTTGATTGAACTCCGCACCGCATATACATTATGCTGGTGCGGTTAATTTTTTAACGGACCGGAAAATAATGCAAACTTCCCTCACCGTGCATTGCCATGACGGAAAAACCATGGAACTCGCACCCGCAACCGGGCTTAATCTGGCTCAAGTCCTTTTCCTGAACGGAGCATTCCAAGGAGTGCCCCTCTGTTCCGGGATGGGACGTTGCGGTCTTTGTAAGGTGAAATTTGAATCCGGTACACCGCAAGCGCGAAAGGAAGAACGGCAAAAACTATCCGCTGAAGAGATTGAATCAGGATGGCGATTATCCTGTCTGCATCCGGCAAAGGCTGCTGAAATTTTCCTGCCCGAACCGGAACGGGTTGTCCCGCGCGTAACTGATAAATTATCCAGCGAACTGCCGGAGAATCTGGCCCTTGCCGTGGACCTCGGCACCACCGGGATGCACTGGTCACTTACCCTTGAAGGAAAGTCCGTAAAATCAGGTCAGGAACTTAATCCCCAGATCGGACTGGGCAGCGAGGTTATGTCCCGGCTGGCATTTGCAGCCAAGCCGGAACAACGCGAAATTCTTTCCAAGCTGGTCACAAAGCGGTTGCAAGCTATCATTGCCGAGACCGCCCCGGTGGAAAAACTGGTGGTATCCGGCAACCCCTCCATGACTTCAATCCTTGCTCAGGACGATGTGGAAGGACTTAGCCGCGCGCCTTATTCTCTACCCAGCTCCGGCGATGTACTTGTAAAGCTTGACGCAAAGCTTCCCGAAGCGTACATCCCGCC
>DDLU01000056.1 GCA_002340305.1 Desulfovibrio sp. UBA2564 | reverse complement strand
GGGGTACCCCCACAGCCCAGTTCGTGTATCTGGTTCGGTGTCTTCATCTTTAGACTGAGATGAGGTCGTTCATAATTATATATTTCAATAGACTCTTTTACGAGTGAATTTAATTCATCATAACTGTTGCACGTAACGGTTAGAAATTCTTGTTTTAAAATTCCATTTATCCGTTCAGCCAACGCATTTTGGTAGCAATCATATCCATCTGTCATGGATGGAACCATTTCTGCTTTCAAGAGCTTATTCTGGTAAACAGCTGAGGCGTATTGCAATCCGCGATCCGAGTGATGAATTGTTCTCTTCTTCGTTTTTCGACCTTTGATAGCCATATCTAAAGCTTTAGACGCTCCTTCTGCGCTGAGATCATAACCCAAATTATGACCTACGATTTTTCTGCTAAATGAATCTGTGATTAGTGACAAATAGTATGTTTTCTTCGATGTTTTCACATACGTTATATCACTAACAAAGACCTCTTCTGGCTGCTGAGCTTTGAACTCCTTTAATAAATTAGGATGTTTCTTGAGCCAATGTTTTGAATTAGTGGTTTTTGTATAATTTTTCTTAGGTCTTATCAGCAAATGTTCTCTACGCAATAAAGCAAAAAACGCATCCCGCCCAAGCTTGATTCCGCGGACTACAAATTTCTCACGCAATAGAAAGTAAAGCTTCCGTGTTCCTAGACGAGGCATTCTAACCCGCAAATTCAACACAAGTTTCTTTACTTCTTGGAGTTGTTTTTCTCTTGCTTTATGACGTTTTTCAGCCTGATATATCGATTGTCGACTTACCCCGAGCAGTTTGCAGCAAGCAGATAGACTTATTTGCTTTTTTTCCTGAAGACCTCGTGCAGCTCGGGGGTAAGTTTTTTTCTTATGGAAGTCCCCAGTTCCTTGTCAGAAATATCAATCATTTCATTAAGAAGCATCGTTTTCATCTTCTCATCTCGAAGCTCTCTTTCAAGGCGTTTAATTTTCTGGGCTGGTGTTTCTTTTGTTTTTGGGGCCTTGCGTGAATTATCCATAGGCTTGCTCCAATTTAATGTTCCATATCGTCTAAGCCACTTAAGTACTGTGCTTCGACCTTGGATACCATATAAATCCTGAGCCTGCTTATATGTCATTTCGCCTTTTTCAACTTCGTTAACAACACGCAATTTAAAGCCCATCGTGTAATCACGCTGGGTACGCTTTACCCGTTGATTTGTTTTGCCTTTCATAAATAGGTCCTTTTAATGTCAACTTATTTTAGGACGGGACAGTAAAAAATTGGAAAAGGCCGAATTTGCTAAAAAACAAATTCGGCCTTTTTGTTTTTTACGTTGTCCCGCAAAAAAAAACTATTTCGACAGATTTTTAACATGCTCAATAAAATAGCGCACAGCTGGAAAAAATTCCCTGCCCTGCAAATGGGCTAAGTAAAAACTGCGCTCAAGATTAAGAGGCAAATCGCTGATATGGACAAGTTCGCCGGAATCGATGAGCGTCTGTGCTGCAAGGCGGGAAGTAACGCTCACACCGAGACCAGCCCTTACGCACTGCACAACAGCCTGTGTGGATTCTACCCAAACAGTTACATTGAGTTCACGAACACTGGTACCAAGCTCTGACAAACCTGCCTCAAGTGCTTTACGGGTTCCTGATCCACCTTCACGCATCACCCAAGGCAATTCAGCGAGGTGCTGGATATCATCAATACCATCATAATTACGCACTAGGACCGGAGGCGCAACAATAACCAACTCATCACGCATGAAGGGCACAAACTCAATGTTCGGAACATCTGCTGTAGCACCGACAACACCGATAATCAGTTCACCGGAACGGACCTTCTCAAGAATTTCAGCCGTGTCACCTACGGAAAGATGTACGCTTACATCCGGATATTTCTTGCAGTAATTGTAAAGAATCTCTGGAAGCAGATAGTGTGAGGGAATGGTGCTACCACCAATCTCAAGATCACCAACTACTTTATCACGTAGAATATTGATCTCAGATTGAGCTTTGCCGATAAGGCTGTAAATATCTTTAGCATTACGATAAAGGACCTCACCGGCCTGTGTTGCCATAATTGACCGGCCCAGACGGTCGAAAAGAGGAACCCCAAGCTCTTCTTCAAGAGTGGAAATGTGGGCACTGATAGTAGGCTGGGAGAGGAAAAGTTCTTTACCAGCTTTAGAAAAACTCTTTAATTCATAAACCTTGCAAAAGGCTTCGAGTCTACGTAAGTCCATGTAATCTCTCGTATCGAAAATATCTATATATAATTATAAAAAAAAGGAGCGGAATAAATTTCCGCCCCTTTGAATAAGCATTGATTTATGCTTCCTGAGCTTCCTCAGCAGGAGCTTCAGTTGCCGCAGCCTCTTCAGCAGGAGCTTCAGCACGTTTGGTAAGCTCAATGATGCACATGGGAGCGCAGTCACCCTTACGGGGTTCAGCGAGCTTGATGATGCGGGTGTAACCACCGCCGCCGCCTTCGTAGCGGGGGCCGATTTCATCGAAGAGCCTTTTAACAAGACCATGGTTCTCGAGAGTCTTGTAAGCAAGACGACGAGAGTGCAGGTCGTTGCGAAGAGCAAGGGTGATCAGCTTTTCGCAAGAGCTTCTCAGTTCCTTTGCTTTGGGCTCGGTGGTACGGATATGTTCATAAGTCAACAGAGAGCGAACCATGTTTCTCAGCATGGCCTTCCTGTGGGAAGCACTTCTGTTGAACTTTCTTCCGGACTTTTTATGCCTCATTTTTCTCTTTCCTCTTCAGCCATTCCTGATGCTTTTTATCGAAATCCTCGAGGACCATACCGAACTTAAGTTCCATGCCATCGAGAACTCTGCGGATTTCGTCAAGAGACTTACGTCCGAAGTTCTTGGTTTTGAGCATGGTCTGTTCAGTGCGCTGTACAAGTTCACCAACAATGCGAATGTTGGCAGCCTTGAGGCAGTTTGTAGCACGAACGGAGAGTTCGAGTTCGTCGATACTCTTGAACAGATTCGGGTTGAGATCGAGGTCGCTTTCTTTGGACTCTTCCTGCTCGGATCCCATTTCATCGAAGTTGATGAATACGGAGAGCTGATCCTTGAGAATTTTTGCACTGTAAGCAATTGCATCCTCAGGGGTCACGGAACCATCGGTGAAAACTTCGAGAATAAGCTTGTCATAGTTGGTCATCTGACCGACACGAGCCTGCTCCACACTGTAAGCAACCTTACGAATGGGAGAAAAGCTGGAGTCAAGAATGATGTGGCCAATTTCATTGACAAGGCCTTCGTGCATGTCTGCGGGCACGTAGCCTTTACCCATGCGGATCTCGAAAGTCATCTCCATGTCCATCTTTTCAGACAGAGTCGCAATAATCTGCTCAGGATTGAGGACTTTGACGTTCTGGTTTTCCTGAATATCAGCTGCGGTGACGACACCCTGTTTGTTTACCTTAAGGGTAAGAAACTGGGGTTCATCTGTAGTCATTGCGAATCTGATCTGCTTGATGTTCAGAACAATCTCAGTCACATCTTCCATCACACCTTCAATAGTGGTGAATTCGTGCTGAACTCCTTCGATCTTTACAGCAACCGCGGCAGCTCCCTGCATTGAAGAGAGCAGAACTCTGCGGAGAGAGTTACCGATGGTTGTTCCAAATCCGCGCTCAAGGGGTTCACAAATGAACTTGCCATAAAGCTCGTTAGACTTGGGGTCACGCACAAGCTGTTCCGGCTTAACCAGCTCGGCCCAGTTGCGGGTGTTGATGAGTTTGTCACCGTCTTGAATAAGCATGCACTAATCCTTCTTATTTGGAGTACAGCTCGACAATCAGCTGTTCGTTGATAGGGAACTGGATATCTTCCCTAGTCGGCATCGCTTTAACTTCACCTTTAAACTTTGCACCGTCAGCTTCAAGCCACTCAGGGCAGCCACGACGGGCAATCACTTCCTGTGCTTCAGCAATCACGGGGATTTTACGGGATTCTTCACGAACCTCGATTACATCACCGGGCTTTACATGCATGGAAGGGATATTAACACGTCTGCCGTTTTTGGTGAAGATGCCGTGTTTCACGAGCTGGCGAGCCTGCGCGCGAGAGTTGGCGAAACCAAGACGGTAAACTGTGTTGTCAAGGCGGGTCTCAAGGAGCATGAGCAGGTTCGCACCGGTTACGCCTTTCATGCTGTCTGCACGCTTGAAATAGGTGCGGAACTGACCTTCGAGGACACCGTACATGCGACGCACTTTCTGCTTCTCGCGAAGCTGAATTGCGTAGTCACTCATTTTCTTTCTCATGCGACCGGCGATACCGGGAGCATAAGGACGACGCTCATAAGAGCACTTATCAGTAAAGCAGCGGTCGCCTTTGATGAAAAGCTTTTCGCCTTCACGACGACACAGTCTGCACTTTGCTTTTGTATATCTGGCCAAGGTTATTACTCCTTCGAAATTAGACCCTGCGACGTTTCGGCGGACGACAGCCGTTGTGCGGGATGGGTGTGATATCGCGAATGAAGTTAACCTTCATACCGACGTTACCGATTGCGCGCATAGCTGCTTCACGACCGGAGCCGGGGCCTTTAACGAAAATACCAACGGTACGCATACCCTGATCCTGGGCTTTTCTAGCAGCGGTTTCAGCAGCAACCTGTGCAGCAAAGGGAGTAGATTTTCTGGATCCCTTGAAACCGGATGCGCCGGAAGTAGCCCAGCTGATTACGTTACCTTTCAAATCAGTGAAGGTAATGATGGTATTGTTGAATGTTGCTTTTACGTGAGCGATGCCCACGGGAACATTCTTTTTCTCTTTTTTCTTGCCGGAACGGCGAGGTCTAGCCATACCATTCTCTCCAGAATGAATTTATATCAGCAGAAACGAAGACCTTTACATGGTCTGACAACTGCGGATTGAATTATTTCTTCTTTCTGCTCATGACAGAGCGACGGGGACCTTTGCGAGTTCTAGCATTGGTCTTGGAGCTCTGACCACGCACGGGCAGTCCGCGGCGGTGACGCAGTCCACGGTAACATCCGATATCCATCAGGCGCTTAATGTCAGCGATCTGATCACGGCGAAGGTCACCTTCAACTTTATAATTATCTTCAAGTTCCTTACGGATGGTGTTCACCTGCTCGCCACTGAGGTCATCAGTTTTGAGGGTCCAGTCGATACCAACAGTATCAAGAATCTTGAGAGCGGTAGTCCGGCCTACTCCGTAGATGTAGGTCAGTGCAATATCCAAACGCTTATTTTTCGGAAGGTCTACTCCAGCGATACGAGCCACAGTTATACCTCTCTATCCTTGACGCTGTTTGTGTCTGGGGTTGTCACAAATAACCCTCAGAACACCCTTGCGTCTGATTACTTTGCATTTGGGACAAATCTTCTTAACAGATGGTCTTACTTTCATGACCGTCTCCAAATAATGCAGTTAAACAGTTTCAACGATCGGGAGCTAGCCGACCGTGGGCCTAATGCCTAGGCTACCCGGCTAAAGGGTAACCATACCATGCCAGTCTTTCGTTGCCGCGAAATTCAAGACGTGTACTCTACAGAACGATTTCAGAAAAATCAACCCCTGATAAGTACCAAAAACAAATTAAGAACAACTCAGTATTTGAGGTCCTTCAGAAGTAATGGCAACAGTATGCTCAAAATGGGCGGACAGCTTCCTGTCCTTGGTCACAGCAGTCCACTTGTCGTCAAGTATTTCGATGTCGTGAGACCCTTCAGTCACCATCGGTTCGATGGCAAGTACCATTCCCGTTCTGAGCTGCACTCCGGGGAGACCGGAGGGTACAAAGTTGGGCACTTCGGGCTTTTCATGAAGGTTGCGACCGATGCCGTGCCCTACAAAGCGGCGCACAACTCCGTACCCTTCACCTTCAGCATATTCCTGAACTGCCCGGGAAATATCATAAAGACTGTTGCCCGGCAATGCTTTATCGATGCCTCGCATAAGAGATTCGCGAGTCACATCAAGAAGTTTGCGGGTAGAATCGGCAATTTTGCCGACCGGGTAAGTACGGGCGGAATCCCCGTAGAATCCCTGATAAATAACACCCATGTCAATGCTGACTATGTCACCTTCTTTAAGAATACGCTTCTCAGAAGGAAATCCGTGAACAATTTCCTCGTTCACGGAGCAGCAAAGGGCAAATGGAAACCCGTGATACCCTTTAAAGGCCGGTTTAACACCGTACCCTTCGCAGGCTTTGCAGGCAATATCTTCAAGACTCATGGTTGAAATACCAGGCTTGATAGCTTTGCCAAGCATATCCAGTATGCTGGAAACAAGACGATTGGCCTCACGCATGAGGCCAATCTCCTTGTCATTCTTGAGGTAGATACCTCTGTACTTTCTCAAAGCAACTACCTGCCTCTAACTTTGCTACCCTTACCCATGAGTCCTTCGTACTGACGAGAGATCATGTAGGATTCTATCTTACCCATAAAGTCCATTGCTACACCGACAACGATGAGCAGCGCGGTTCCACCGAAGTAGAAAGGCACGTTGAACTGGGCAATCAGGATCATAGGCAATACGCAGATAGCAGCTACGTACAGAGATCCCCAGAGAGTAATCCTGGTCAGAACGCGGTCAATATATTCACGAGTCCTTACGCCGGGACGGATACCGGGGATAAAACCACCCTGCTTCTGAATATTCTCTGAAATTCCTTTAGGATCAAACATGATCGCAGTGTAGAAATAACAGAAGAAGATGATCAGGGCGACGTATACTACGTTATATACTACGGAAGACGGAGCAAAATACGCAGAGAACTTGGAAAGAATCTCGTTGTTGGAGAAACTGGCCAAGGTTGCAGGGAACATCAGGATTGAGGAAGCGAAAATGGGGGGAATAACACCGGCGGTGTTGATTCGCAGGGGCAGATGTGTTGTCTGACCGCCCATCATTTTGCGTCCCATCATACGCTTGGCATAATGTATTGGAATCCTGCGCTGTCCACGCTCCATATAGACGATAAAAGCGAGAATGGCGACCATGAATGCCATAACAAACAAGAGCAGAAAGAGAGTAATTTCTCCCGCCTGCATCAGTCTGACAGTATTGAAGATAGCAGACGGAAGGCCTGCAACAATACCGGCAAAAATGATCATCGAGATACCGTTACCTATGCCTTTCTCGGTCATCTGCTCACCGAGCCACATCAGGAAAACAGTACCTGCTGTCAGAGTCAGGATAGTGATGCCTCTAAAGGCCCATCCTGCATGCAGTACAACAGGAGCACCGGTAGGACTGGTCATACTTTCAAGGCCGACAGCGATGCCGAAACCCTGAACTAATGTGATCAGTACAGTGCCGTATCTGGTGTACTGTGTAATCTTCTTGCGTCCCTGAGCCCCTTCTTCCTGAAGTCGCTTAATGGTGGGACTAACCACACCTAGAAGTTGAACGATAATAGACGCGGAGATGTAGGGCATAATACCCAACGCGAATATGGACAAGTTACGCAACCCGCCGCCAGAGAACATGTCAAAAAGGCCGAAGAGAGTGTTAGAAACACTCTCAAAAAAATCGGCCAATGCTGCGCTGTCTACGCCCGGGACCGGGATGTGAATCCCGATCCGGTAGACAGCCAGAAGAAGAAAAGTCCAGAAGAGCTTTTTCTTCAGTTCCGGCAGTCGGGAAAGATTATCAACTCCAGACAATGCCACGTTTTATCCTTCCAGGGCTTTGGCAGTACCACCTGCCTTTGTGATCTTTTCAGTCGCAGATGCGCTGAAGCGGTGTGCTTCGATGGTAACAGCAGCACTTACTTCGCCCATGCCGAGAACCTTAACGAGAGCACCTTTTTTGCAAAGGCCTCTTTCGTACATGTCTTCAAGGGAGATTTCAGTTTTGCCTTCGAATGCACCAAGAATCTGACCAACGTTAAGAGCTACGTACTCTTCGCGGAAAGGATTCTTGAAACCGCGCTTAGGCAGACGACGAGCCAGAGGCATCTGCCCACCTTCAAACCAGGCAGGGACACCGCCGCCGGAGCGAGCATTCTGACCTTTGTGACCCTTACCGGAGGTTCCACCCCAGCCGGATCCGCCACCGCGACCTACGCGCTTGCGATTTTTACGTTCCTCTTGGAACGGATATATTTCGTGCAGCCTCATGATTCAGTTACCTCCACAAGGTGCTCAACTTTTTTGATCATCCCACGTACTACGGGATTATCTTCAAAGCTCTTTTCCTGCCTGATCTTACGCAGTCCCAGTGCTTTGATAGTAGCACGCTGTTTGGGATTGCAGCCGATCATGCTGCGAACGAGTTTTACCTTAAGCATAACTATGTCCTCCTACTTTCTGGGAGTCACAACTTTCTTCCCGCGGAGCTGACCAACTTCATCAGCGCTGCGCAGGGAAGCAAGTCCGGCGATAGTCGCGCGAAGGACGTTATGCGGGTTGTTGGTGCCGATAGCCTTGGTAAGGATATCGTGTACGCCTACAACTTCAAGTACCGCACGCACAGGACCACCGGCAATGATACCGGTACCCTTTGATGCGGGCTTGAGCATTACGCGTCCTGCACCGTAACGGCCGAGGACTTCATAAGGAAGGGTACCGTCCAAAAGAGGTACGGAGATCATTTCCTTACGGGCTTTCTCTGATGCTTTACGAATAGCTTCAGGTACTTCATTTGCCTTACCAAGTCCGAAACCGACCTGACCTTTACCGTCACCTACCACAACCAGGGCACTGAAGGAAAACCTTCTACCACCCTTAACAACTTTAGCTACTCGGTTGAGGTAAACGATTTTTTCAATCAGACCCAGATCATTCTGTTCCATGGATATTCCCATAAGTTTAGAATTTCAGGCCACCCTCACGAGCGCCGTCTGCCAGGGCCTTAACCCTGCCGTGATAGATATAACCGCTACGGTCGAAAACAACTGTTTCGATCTTAAGCTCCTTGGCCTTAGCAGCAATGTCTTTACCGACTTTAGCTGCAGTCTCGCAGGTGAGCTTGAGAGCTTCACCATCTTTAGCGAGCGCTTTGGAAGATGATGCGGTCACGGTTTTGCCAATCAGATCATCTACGAGCTGAGCGTAGATGTGCTTATTTGAACGGAATACAACAAGACGCGGACGAGCTGCAGTACCGCTGATTTTTTTGCGGATGCGGATCTTTTTACGCTGTCTTGCCTGTTCTTTAGTCATTTTCATGGCTTTACCCTACTATTTACCGGACTTACCGGCTTTACGTCTGATCTGTTCATCAATGTACTTGATGCCTTTGCCTTTATAAGGCTCAGGCGGACGTACACGACGAAGCTGCGCTGCAACTTCACCAACCAACTGCTTATCTACGCCGCTGATGGTGAGCTTGGTGTTGCCTTCTGCGCTAGCTTCGATTCCAGCAGGCAGTTCATAGTTAACGGGGTGGGAGAAACCGACGTTCAGAACGATGTTTTTACCCTGTACGTTAACCTTGTAACCGACACCGACTACTTCCAAAGTCTTGGAGAAGCCTTTGGAGACTCCTTCAATGCAGTTGGCAAGCAGGGAACGGTGCAGGCCGTGCTGAGCACGTTCCTGACGGGAATCGCCAGACCTCTTCACCTCGACCACATTATCAGCAACGGTGAAGCTGACCATGGGGTGTACCGGGGTGGTGATGGTGCCTTTGGGGCCCTTTACGGAAACCACATCAGCACCAACAGTTACTTCCACTCCGGAAGGTATTTCAACAGGTTTTTTTCCAATCCTGGACATATTAAAACCTCTCTACCAGATTTCGCACAAGAGTTCGCCGCCAACGTTAAGCTCTTTAGCTTTAACGCCGTCAACTACGCCCTTTGAGGTGGAAAGTATGCAAATCCCAAGTCCGTTGAGGACTGAGGGAATATCTTCAACGCCTACAAACTTGCGACGACCGGGGGTGCTGATTTTCTTCATGCCACTAATGAGGGCTTTTCCATCAACATACTTAAGGGTCACGTTAATTTCATTGTCTTCAGCTGTGAAGTCAGTGATATAACCTTCTTCCTTAAGAATCCCGGCGATAGCTGTTTTGATCTTGGACCCGGGAATGGTCACGGTCTTGTGGTAAGCACCGTGAGCATTGCGAATGCGGGTCAGCATATCGGCGATAGGATCGACAACAGGCATTTTAAACTCCTTATATTACCAGCTGGCTTTACGCACGCCGGGAAGTTCACCCGCAAGGGCCTTTTCCCTGAAGCAGATACGGCAGATACCGTATTTGCGCAGGAATGCACGAGGACGACCGCAGATGGGGCATCTGTTATATTCGCGCACTTTGAACTTAGGCTTACGTTTCGCCTTAACTTTTAAAGCTGTCCTGGCCAAAACGATATCCTCCTATTTCTTGAAGGGCATACCAAGAAGCTCGAGGAGCATCTTGCCTTCTTTATCAGTTTTAGCGGAGGTGACGATAGTCACGTTCATCCCTTTGGTGATCTCGATTTTATCGAGCTGAATCTCAGGAAAGATAGTCAGTTCCTTGATTCCGAGGGTGAAGTTGCCGCGTCCATCGAAGCCTTTGTCAGGAATACCGCGGAAGTCGCGTACACGAGGAAGTGCAAAGCTGATCAGCTTGTCCAAGAAGTCCCACATCATATCTCTACGAAGAGTTACACGGGAACCTACAGGCATTCCTTCGCGCAGCTTAAAAGCTGCAATTGACTTTTTCGCTCTGGTGACGACTGCTTTCTGACCGGCAATGGCGGTCAATTCAGCAACAGCACCGTCGATGAGCTTAGCGTTCTGGCTTGCTTCACCGAGTCCGATGTTAAGAGAGATTGCCTTAATACCGGGAATCTCCATCGAGCTCTTGTACCCGAACTCCTTATTCAGAGCCGGGGCGACCTTGTCCGTATATATTTTTTCGAGACGTGTCATCGCAAAACCCTAGTCGATGATTTCGTTACATTTTTTACAAAAACGGATGTTCTTTCCGTCTTCGGTCTCACGTACGCCAACGCGGGTTGCTTTTGTGCAAGCAGGGCACACAACCTGAATGTTGGAGATGTGAAAAGGGGCTTCTTTCTCAACGATTCCACCGGGCTGGTTAGCATAGGGATTCGGCTTGGTGTGCCTGGAAACCATGTTAACCTGCTCTACGAGGACAGTGTCCTTCTTGCGGTTGATCTTGAGGACCTTACCGATCTTCCCCTTATCCTTGCCGGCGATGACCATTACTTTGTCATCAACATGTATCTTGTTCATGCCGTTTACCTTTCTATGATAAGGTTTACAGAACCTCGGGAGCGAGAGAAACGATCTTCATGAAGCCTGCGCCTCGAAGTTCTCTTGCTACGGGCCCGAAAATACGGGTCCCTACCGGGTCCATGGAGTTGTTCAGAAGAACGGCAGAGTTATTGTCGAACTTGATGTAAGAACCGTCAGGACGACCAATTTCTTTCTTGGTACGAACAACGACAGCTTTCATCACAGCGCCCTTCTTCACTTTGGAATGGGGCATCGCTTCCTTAACGGAAACCACAATAATGTCTCCGACACTGGCGTAGCGTCTCTTGGAACCGCCAAGTACCTTGATGCAGGATACTTTTTTGGCACCAGAGTTATCTGCTACGTCAAGTTTAGATTCTACCTGAATCATAGCTAATACCCCTAAACTGCTTTTTCCAGAATTTTATCGAGATGCCACCTTTTGCGTCGGCTGAGGGGGCGGAATTCAACAATCTGCACCTTATCGCCGATACCGCACTCATTGGACGGATCATGTGCCATGAATTTGGTGTGGCGACGGATGTATTTTTTATACAGGGGGTGCTTAACGAGGGTCTCACAACGTACAACAATGGTTTTGTCGGACTTGTCAGAGACAACCACGCCAGTCAGCACGCGCCTGTTTCCTTTCAGATTAAGCTCTGCCATGGCTTATGCTCCCAGTTCCTTTTCACGCTGCACGGTGAGGATCTTTGCGATGTCTTTTTTTACATCGGACAGTCTCTGGGTGTTTTCCAGCTGTGCAGTAGCATGCTGGAAACGAAGGTTGAAAAGCTCCTGACGGGCTTCTGCAAGCTTCTCATTCAGAGCAGCGTTGTCGAGTTCACGAAGTTCTTTGGCTTTCATTTTACAATCCCTCCTTGACTACGATGGTAGTTTTAACAGGAAGTTTGTGGGATGCACGGACCAAAGCTTCTTTGGCCAGTTCAATATCAACACCCTTCACTTCGTAGAGAATGCGACCGGGTTTAACCGGGGCAACCCAACCAACCGGGGAACCTTTACCCTTACCCTGTCTGACTTCAGCAGGCTTAGCAGTAATAGGCATGTCGGGGAAAACCCTGATCCATACCTGACCGCCACGCTTGATGTGACGCATGATAGCGACACGAGCTGCTTCAATCTGGTTGTTGGTAAGTTTTCCGTGTTCCAGAGTCTTAATAGCGATATCGCCGAAAGCGATGCTAGAACCGCGCTGAGCTTTACCTTTCAGGCGACCCTTCTGACGCTTACGGAATTTAACTTTCTTAGGTGATAGCATTACTGTTCCACCTCGTGGTCGAGAATTTCACCTTTGAAGATCCAGACCTTGATGCCGATGACACCGTAGGTGGTGTTAGCTCTAGCTACACCGTAGTCGATGTCAGCTCTGAGAGTCTGAAGGGGTACACGGCCATCGCGGTACCATTCGGTACGTGCGATTTCAGCACCGGCAAGACGACCGGCACATGCCACTTTAATACCCTCTGCGCCGAACTTGCGAGCGAGGCCCACAATACGCTTCATAGCGCGACGGAAAGCCACACGGCGCTCAAGCTGCTGAGCAATATTCTCAGCAACGAGCTGCGCGTCGGTTTCGGGACGGCGAATTTCGTTTACTTCGAGAGCGAATTCTTTATTGAATTTTCTACGAAGATCTTCACGGAGCTTTTCGATCTCTACACCTTTACGACCGATAACAATACCGGGACGAGCAGTGTGGATGATCAGACGGATTTTGCCGCCGGCACGCTCAATCTCAATTTTGGAGACACCTGCGTGAAAGATCTTCTCTTTTACATATTTACGAATGCTGTCGTCTTCGTAGACGAAAGCGGGATAGTCCTTACTGGAGAACCATCTGGAAAGCCAGTTCTTGGTGTATCCAAGTCTGAAACCGTATGGATGTACTTTCTGACCCATGACACTACCCTACATTTCTTTAACTACGACGGTTATATGGCTGGTGCGCTTGCGAATGCGGTACGCACGACCCATAGCCCTGGGCTGAATTCTCTTCCAGGTAGGACCTTCGTCAACCTTGACGATGTCTACGCAGAGAGAGTCAACATCCACTCCGGGAATCTGCTCGGCGTTAGCCACTGCAGAGTAAAGCACCTTACTGAGCATTTCAGCACCTTTTTTGGGTGTGAACTTCAGAATGTTGAGGGCTTCCTCAACCGGCTTTCCCTTGATGTTTTCCGCTACCAAGCGCACTTTCCTAGGAGAAATGCGCATATATTTTGCAATAGCTCTTGCTTCCATTGCTCAACACCTTCTAGCGTTTGGCCTTGCTTTTCTTGTCAGCAGCGTGGCCGTAGTAGGTACGGGTGGGGGAGAATTCGCCCAGCTTATGTCCTACCATGTTTTCGGTCACGAAGACAGGGATAAACTTGCGGCCATTATGTACTGCGAAGGTCAGACCTACCATCTCAGGGATGATAGTGGAGCGGCGGGACCAGGTCTGGATGACCTTGCGGTCGCCTGATTCCTGAGCTTTTACGACCTTTTTAAGCAGATGATCGTCAATAAACGGGCCTTTTTTCAGTGATCTTGGCATTACAGTCTCCTACCTCTGCCCGCGGCGTTTAACGATGAGCTTGGAAGAAGGTTTCTTCTTACTGCGGGTTTTGTATCCCTTAGCAGGCATACCCCAAGGAGAAACGGGGTGTCTACCACCGGAGCTGCGGCCTTCACCACCACCGAGGGGGTGGTCGATCGGGTTCATTGCAACACCACGAACTTTAGGTCTGCGACCAAGCCAGCGGTTACGGCCGGCTTTACCCAGAGTAATGTTCTCATGGTGGATGTTACCAACCTGACCTACAGTAGCGCAACAAGTTGCGAGAACCTTACGGACTTCACCGGAAGGCATACGCAGAAGAGCATATTTGCCTTCTTTTGCGATGAGCTGTGCGTAGGTACCGGCAGCGCGGCAGAACTGACCGCCCTTTCCGGGATACAATTCAATATTGTGAACGATAGTACCAACAGGAATATTCTTCAGCAGGAGAGCGTTACCGGGTTTGATGTCGGCTTTCTCACCAGCGAGAATTTTATCACCCTTGTTCAGTCCTACAGGACAAAGGATGTAGCGCTTTTCACCGTCTGCGTAGTGCAGCAGAGCGATGCGAGCAGACCTGTTGGGATCATATTCGATTGAAGCAACAGTTGCGGGTACTTCTACTTTGTTACGTTTGAAGTCGATGACACGGTAAAGACGTTTAACGCCACCGCCACGACGACGGGAAGTAACCCGGCCGTTATTGTTTCTACCGGCCTTCTTGGTCAGCCCCTTAGTAAGGGACTTTTCCGGAGTAGACTTGGTAATCTCCTCAAAGGTGGAGATAGTCTGGAACCGGCGACCGGGGGAGGTCGGCTTCAGTTTACGAGTAGCCATCTCTTAGACTCCTTCGAAGAATTCGATTTTTTCGCCTTCGGAAAGCTTAACGTAAGCTTTCTTGTAGCCGGACAATTTGCCGACAACACGGCCGAACTTTCTGCGAAGACCAGGTCTTTTGCGTACGATACGTACGGAGTCAACCTTAACGTCAAAAGCGGATTCAACAGCTTTTTTGACTTCGGTCTTGTTGGCAGAAGGCAGCACGTAGAAGGCAACCTGATTGGCTGCTTCCTTGATGTCAGTAGCCTTTTCCGAAATTACCGGTTTGATAAGAATCTGAGTATAGTCCATGACTATTTTAACCTCTCCTGCAGATCCTGTGCTGCGTTCTCAAGCATTACCAGCTGACGAGCTTTAAGAATGTCATAAACATTCAGCTGATCGGCAGTGATAAGCTTAATGCCGGGGATGTTCCTCGCAGAAAGGAGGAGTTTGTTATCTGCGTCCTTAACAACGACCAAGGCTTTTTCGAGACCGAGAGCTTGAGCAACTTCTGCGAAGAGCTTAGTCTTGATTTCGGGCAGGTCGATGTTCTTCACAACCATCATTTTCTCTTCGGAAAGTCTGGAAGTGAGAGCCATTCTGAGAGCCAGACGGCGGACCTTTTTATTTACCTTGAAGGAGTAGTCACGGGGCTGGGGACCGAAAGTGGTTCCACCACCACGCCACAGAGGTGAACGTGTGGAGCCTGCGCGAGCACGACCGGTGCCTTTCTGGCGCCAGGGCTTTGCACCACCACCGCGTTTCATACCACGAGTTTTAGTGGCATGAGTACCCTGGCGTTTAGCTGCAAGCTGGGAACGTACTACGAGGTGCAGGATTTCGGGCTTGACCGGAACTTCGAAAACTTCCGGAGCAAGATCCATGCTCCCGACTTCCTTTTTAGTTTGATCATATATAGTAATGGTAGCCATTTTTTAATTCCTCTAGCTGGTCTTACGGATCATAACGAGACCGTTCTTAGGACCGGGAACCTGTCCCTTTACCACGAGAACGTTTTCGTCAGTACGAACGTCTACGATTTCAATGTTGGAAACAGTAACGCGCTCGTTACCCATCTGACCGGGCATTTTTTTGCCTTTGAATACTTTGCCAGGGAAAGTAGCGTGGCCGATGGAACCAGGAGAACGGTGTACCTTTTCAGCACCGTGGGATGCACGGGAACCTGCGAAGTTCCAGCGCTTCATTACACCCTGGAAGCCTTTACCCTTTGAGGTGCCGGTAACTTTTACCTTTTCACCTGCGGCAAAGATGTCCACGGAGATTTCCTGGCCCAGTTCGTAGTCAGCTACAGACTCAAGGGGGAACTCACGAAGGTGGCGGAAGTAGCCTTTTCCAGCTTTTTCCTGATGACCTTTCGCGGGTTTATTAACCTTGCGCTCGGGAAGAGCGTCGTAGCCGAGCTGGATGGCGTTGTAGCCTTCCTTCTCTTCGGTCTTAACCTGCATAACAGGACACGGACCTACTTCGAGAACAGTGACGGGCACGATAGAACCATCGTCTGCGAAGACGCGGGTCATGCCCAGTTTTTTACCGAGTAAACCGATAGTTTTTGCCATGTTGAATCCCTCCCTTACAGCTTGATTTCAACGTCAACACCAGCGGGCAGGCTGAGCTTGCCGAGTGCGTCAACGGTCTGCTGGGTGGGTTCAAGAATGTCAAGCAGACGCTTGTGGATTCTCATCTCAAACTGCTCACGAGACTTTTTGTCTACGTGCACAGAACGCTGAATAGTAGTACGGCTGATCTGTGTGGGCAGCGGGATGGGACCTGCGATAGCAGCTCCGGTATTGCGGGCAGTATCCACAATCTCGGTAACTGCTTTATCAAGGATACGGTAGTCGTATGCCTTGA
>DDLU01000272.1 GCA_002340305.1 Desulfovibrio sp. UBA2564 | reverse complement strand
GTGATGACACCGATTTGAGTGACCAGCACGATGATTACCCCGAACCAGATGGGATCGAAACCCAGTGTGGTAATCACCGGGTAGAAAACCGGAATGGTCAGCATGATTAAAGCCAGTGCGTCCATGATACAACCGCCGATAAAGTAGACGATAAGGATCATGGAGACGATGATCAGTGGATGAAGATCGAACGACGCAGTCCATTCCGCTACGTTGAATGGGATACGGGTGACTGCCAGGAACTTACCGAAAATCAGTGCCCCGGCGACAAGAAAGAGCACCATCACCGAAGTACGCAGGGTTTCATAGAGGGAGTTCACAAAAGCCTGCCATGTGAGCTGACGTTTGATGATGCCGAGTACGAGGATGCCCAGCACACCGACTGCTGCAGATTCGTTGGGAGTAAAGAATCCGAAGAACATGCCGCCGATAACCAGAGCAAATACGGCGATGGTATCGATGAGTCCCATAAGGGATTTTAGCTTGGCGCTCAGGGGAAAAGTTTCACCCTTGGGACCGAGGTTGGGATCGCGATGGCAGACAATTGCGATGGCGGTGATGAACAGGATGGTCAGCACCACAGATGGCAGAATCCCGGCCATGAACAATTCACCGATAGATTGCTCAGTAAGGATGCCGTAGACGATGAGTACGATGCTGGGTGGCATGATCATGCCCAGTCCACCACCGGAAGCGACAGAGCCAGCGGCAAGGGAGTTTGCGTAACCGTAACGTTTCATTTCAGGGATGCCCACGGTTGCCATAGTCGCAGCAGTCGCAGGGCTAGACCCGCAGACAGATCCGAAGGCGGTGCAGGCGGCAACAGTTGCCATGGCCAGTCCACCCTGAATGTGGCCTAAGAAATGGTAGGCGGTGCTGTAGAGCCTGCGGCTGATCCCACTGTTAAAAGCCAGCTGTCCCATGAGGATGAACAGAGGGATAGTGGACAGGCTGTAGGATGAAAAAGTGTCGTAAAAGCTGCGTGAAAGCAGGTTCATACCGCCTTTCACGGAAATAAGCATGGAGAAGCCGCCAAAGCCTACGAGGGTCATAACGTAGGCAACGGGCATGCGGGTCATGAGCAGGGCCAGCATCACAAAGATGCCGATAATTCCCAGAGTGGTCGGTTCCATTTTATTCTTCCCCTTTGAAAAGCATGATGAGTTCTTTCAGCAGGGTGAGGGTGAAGCAACCGAAACCGAAAGTGAGTGCGAAAATGACTATATCCGTGGGTAATTCAAGAGTCATGGAAACTTCTTCGGCTTCACGCATGGAACAGCCGTAAAGATAAAGTCTCCAAGTAACCAGACCGAACAGCGCGACACTTACGGAAGTTGTGATGATCTTAACTCTGCATCGCGTAGAGGCACTCATTTTGCTGTACAGAAATTCTACACCGATGTTCGCCTTCTGGCTTTCTGCATAACCAAGGGCCAGTCCGGTGGTCAGTACTGCCAGTACTGCTACAATATCTTCGACCCCGAAAATGGGAGTGTCCAGCACGCCGCGTGAAATAATATCTGCCCCGGTCAGGAGCGCCATGCCGATTAAGCAGACGGCGGCGATGTTTTTTAGAAGAGCTTCAAACTTATCAATGAAGCTGAAAATTTGATTACCCACTGCAAACTCCAAATTTACGAAATTTCCCCCGCGATGCAGAACAAAGCGGGGGATATAAAACCTATATCTACCAGTGTTTACTGCACGCTGTTCAAGGTTTCAACGGTAAAGTCAAGAACAGCCTTGCCGTCAACTTTTTTCTTGCCTGCTTTTTTGATGTAATCGCCCATCATAGGAGCTGCCTTTTCCTGCCAGCGTTTGCCTTCTGCTTCGGAAAGCTCGATGAACTGTCCGCCTTTCTTAGTCAGGAACTCACGTCCTTCTTTGTCGCTTTCATCCCATGCCTGACCGTGCTTTGCTGCAAATTCTTTGTTGAGATCCGTAATGGTTTTCCGGTCCTGTTCGGAAATCATGTCCCACTTGTCCTTGTTCATGACTGCGAAAAAAGTGGTGGTGTAACCGACAGGGTAGTCGAGAGTGCAGTAATCAACGACTTCGCCCATTTTCCAACCTTTGTTGGTTTCCATGGGGTAAACGCCGCCGTTTACTACGCCTTTGCGGATAGCCTGATAGGTATCGGGCATGGACATGGCAACCGGGGCGGCACCGAGGGCCTTGAGCAGCTGGGCTGAGTTTCCGGTTCCACGCAGCTTCATGCCTTTAAGGTCTTCCAGAGTCTCCACGGGCCTTTTAGCGGTGAAGAGCAGGCCGGGACCGTGGGCATGGAAAAACATAACTTTAACGTCGCGCAGCTCTTTAGGTTGGAATTTCTCATAAACGGCGTTGGCAACTTTGGTTGCTGCTACGCCGGATTTGTAGCCGAGGGGCAGGTCAACTGCGGCCATGGTCGGAAAGCGACCACGGGAGTAAGCAAGGGCGGACATGCCGATGTCGGACAGACCTTCCACAACGCCGTCATAGCACTGCTTGGCTTTGGTCAGTGTGCCGCCGGGGAAGTAGGCGATGCTTACGCGACCGTCAGTGCGTTTGGTGACTTCATCACTCCACTGCCGGGCTAGTTTAGACTGGATGTGGGTAGGCGGGAAAAAGTTGGAGTAGGTCAGATTGATTGATTTTGCGCCTGCTGTAAGGGGCAGGGCACACATGCATATGGCAGATGCTATTACTGTAATTAAAAGCTTTTTCATGTTTGCTCCAGTTTGTTTCTGTGAAAATAGCTGCTTATTCAGCTTTTTTAAGCCCGTTACTTAAGGCAAGGGAAATAGCGTTTTCCCGTACATCACGCATATTGACTATTCCGGTTTGTAGTGCGTTTTGAACCATGAATCCTTCAAATAGGATTGTGTTGAACGCTCCTATCTTTTCCGGCGGATAATCTGTTTCAACGAAATCGCGGACCAGATCGGCGAAAACAGTCTCGGAAAGACGGTACTGGCTAAGGCTTAAGTCTTCGCGCAGTTCCGGGGTACGGGATGCATGAATCGCGAATTCGAGGAACACATTAGCCCAGTTTTGATCGCGGACTATGTTTTCCAAGAAATCCCAGATAATGTTCATCACCTCTTCAAGAGACGTGGCTTTATCAAGACGGTCATCACGGAAGTTTCTGTACCCGGTTAATTTTTCTTCGACGATTTCCAGAAAAAGCTTGTCCTTACTCTCCCAGTGACGGTAGAAGCTGCCTTTTGCATATCCGGCATGCTTAGTAATCTGGGCCACTGTCGTTTCCATGAAGCCCTTCTTTCCGAATAATTCGCAGGAGGATTCCATGAGTTCTTTCTTGGTCTGGAGAGATTTTTCCTGTTGTTTTCTAGCCATTTGGTCTTTTGTTTAGTTTGCTTTGCGACTCGTGGTCATAAAGTGACCATTGGTCATTTTTAGAGTGTATAGCGAGGAAGGTGGTTGCTGTCAACATCTATCTGTGAGACCCTGCTCCTTACAAATTCAAATTACCTAAAGGAATTATTTCAAGTGCGAAAGCTAGTTCTTATATTCTGTGTCTTGCTTTGCGGCCTCAATGGTGTTGCAGCCCAAGCCCATCCTCTAGGCGAAGTTGTGCAGGAAACCACTGTTATGAATGAAGGGGAGAGGTTGCTCATTGTTTATGATACTTCCATCGGTCCTTCCATAACCGCCACGCTTATTCCGGACGCTGATCATGACGGTAAGGTCAGCGGTTCAGAAGAACGCAAATTGTCTCGTGATATAAGCGCGTTGCTGTTGCCCAATCTTGCGGTATGCCTGGATGATAAGCCCATTGTTCCTGAACTTTACTATGACTCGGTAGCTCCGGCACCGGGGGGATACAATAACGGACTGCGTTCAAATCTTGTCTACGTAATTCCCTTACCGGCTGAAGATTTCGGTAAGCATTATCTAAAATTTTCCGACAACAATTTTCAGACCGGGGAACTTAAATGGCTTAAGTGGAAGGTACAGGCCGACCCGCAATTCAGCGTGGTTAAGACTTCGCCGGATTCACGGGAATTGAATTACCAGTTTTTTGCCAAGAAGGTAGACGGGCAGGAGACATCTTTTCCGCCGCCAACACCGACAGTTGGCAATAATGGTTTAAAGCCGAAGCCGCAGGAGGACTCCAGTCAGGCGGCACTGAAAGATTATCTGGCGCAGGAAAATCTTGGACCGGGAACTATTCTGTTTGCACTGGGATTAGCCTTTTTTTTGGGGATGGGCCATGCACTCAGCCCCGGACACGGCAAGGCTATGGTTGCCGCCTATCTTATAGGCCGAAGTGGTCGTATTCGCGATGCTTTTACCCTCGGCACCATCGTGACTATCACGCATGTTGCGAGTGTAATTGTTCTCGGTATCGCAGCTTTGCTGCTATCGCGATATTTTTTGCCCGGTGATCTTTATCCCTGGCTGGGGGCATTTTCCGGTGCTTTGGTTTTTGGTGTCGGCTACATGATGCTGGCACGCAGGGCTTTACACAGCCACGGGCACTCCCATGACCACCAGCACCACGAACATTCGCATGCGCATGACCATATCCACGATTCCGGGGCGGTTTCGTGGTGGTCCATGCTCAGCCTCGGGATTGCCGGGGGAATGGTACCTTGTCCCACTGCGTTGGTTGTTTTGCTGGCATCGGTTGCCTTCGGGCGCATTGTATTTGGCTTGCTGCTGATTTTATCTTTTAGTTTTGGACTTGCCGCAGTGCTGATTATCATAGGTATCCTGACCGTGCGGGCATCGAAACTTACAGAAAGGTTTTCCGATTCGCGCAGGTGGATTGAGAAACTGCCGGTGCTGAGCGCAGGCTTGGTCATGCTGGCCGGGATAGCCATTGCACTGAATGCCTTGCACTCCGGAGGAATATTACGGTTTATTTTTTAAATTTCCAAAAATCCGTAATCTTATCCAACTCCGCGTCCGGTGTTGAGCCGTAAGGGATCAGCTTGAATCCCAGTTTATCAACCTGCTTCAAGTAATCGTCATATTGTGATTCTTCGATGTATTCTACGTCCAGAATGGTCTTGCCGGCTTCGGCAAGTTGCTTTGACAGCTGGATGCGGTAGTTCTTATCGCCTTCACTGTAATAGTTGAAAAGCAGGCTTTCAAGACCGACCATATCAACAGTTTCAAAGTACACTTTTTTATATTCAGGGGAGCTTGCCTTAAAGACTCCAAGCCCGTTTTGGGGGCAGATGATGAAGTTTTTCCCGGCCTTTCTACGGCTGTAGTCAGCAATTCTTTTGATCAATTTGATCATGTCATCCGCAGTGGCGCGTACGTCCATATCCTGTTCATGCCAGAACCAGTAGGCATCAACAATGTCGAGGTAAACGCCGTCAAACCCGGCTTCAAGGATACGGTCAAGGTATGGTCGTAAAGCATTCTTCCACCAGTCTTCGCGCCAATATTTGACTTTGTGGTTTTTCGCCCAATCGGGATTTTCAGGTCCAAGAAAGCGGGGCGGATTCTCCTTCCACTCTTTCTGCCAGTAAAAGCGGTATTCTTCGGCTTCACCAATGGAAAAGTAGCACAGAACGGTCTTGTTGAACTCATGGAGAACGGAAATTTCCTTGCCGGAAAATCTGTTCTTATCCGAGCCATCCTTTGAATAGTCAATTACAAGTAGATCGTAGGGAGATTCAGCAAGATTTGCGACTCGTGGTCCTTGCAGCTGGTAGGCCCAGCTTTTGATCTCTTGATGTGGTGGGGTCATTCTTATCTCCTGTTTTGCTGTCTTTCCAGAAGAAGATACGGTCTGTGATGCACAGGCGAGGACTGCAAAAATGAGTGGTAATACAATCAGTAATCTTATTTTCATAGCTTTGTTTTTCCTGATTTATCTGGAAGTTAGAAAGTAAGTTTAACATGGCGTTTAGCAAAGTGAAAGTATGTTTTTATTTTCAGGACAATACAAAAAATAATATGATTGTTAACAGTTATAAACTCGACTTTCGGAGT
>DDLU01000004.1 GCA_002340305.1 Desulfovibrio sp. UBA2564 | reverse complement strand
CAACATCAAGACCGCCGCCCCCGCCATACGTGCGCAGGATCATCCCGCAACCGGCTCCCATAATGGCCCCGGATGCAATTGCGGCATACATTTCATTGTGAATACCTAAATCCAACTGCACATAAGTGGTCAGCAAAGTCACTGTGCCCATAGTCAGCATGTTCAAAAAAAAGAACCTCTTACTGACACCCTTCAAGGCCATGGTGAACATGGGAACGTTCAACAGCAGATACCATTGCGAAAGCGTCAACTGGGGCACCAATTTCTGCAGAACAACGCAGAAACCATAAAGTGCACCGGGAACAAAATCGTGATGGGCAGCAATGCCGTTGTACCCCACAACAAACACAAAAGCCCCCGCCAGCATCAAGAAGATGTTCCAGGCGAGGGAATCGCTAATATCTCGTAAGTTAAACCTCTTAGCCATAGTTCGGTGCTTTCCGTCTCATCATAGTGAGGGAGCCACCGTACAATGCAAAAAGAATCCCGGACACGATAACCATTCCACTAATGATCTGGTTTATGTTCACCGGCTCATGGATGACAAACCATGCCACCACCGCACTTGCCGGGGGAAGAGTGTAATAGAACAGCGCGGCCTTTGAGGCACCGATAGCTTCAACGGCCATGTTCCAGAACAGATAACAAAGAATCGAAGCAAAAACAGAAAGGTAAATGAGTGAAACCACGAGATTGTAAGTGAATTCGGGAATCACAATCTGTCCGCCTGTTTCGAACAAATACAGGGGAACAATGTACAGGGTACCGAACAGGCAACAGGACATAAGCAATGTTGTCTGGCTGATTTTCCCGGTCACTTTACCCACAACTGTGTTATAAATGGCGGACATCATAGCTGTACATAGGATAAGCAGATCACCTTTAGCGAAATGCATGCCCAGCAGGGTATCGAGACTGCCGTCAGTAACCAACAGGGCAACACCGAAGGTACTGACGGCAATCCCAGCATACATGCTCGGCTTGAGCTTTTCCTTCATAAAAAACTGGGCAATCAACGCTGTCAACAAGGGAGACAGCGTTGAAATAAGTGACATGTTCAGAGCTTCGGCAGTTTCACCGGCAATGAACACAAGGGTGTCGTAAAGAGAAATACCGCAAAGCGCGATCACCGAAAGCTCTTTCCAATAGCGGGCAACCTGCTCACGTTCTCTAATAAATGCTTTGAGGCCGAAAGGGATAAATACCAGCGTCGCAAGTACCCAGCGCATCAGGTTCAGCGTTGCGGGATCAATAGACCCTGCCAGTCCGCGTGCAGCAACAAAGTTTCCGCTCCAATTAAGAATACCAAGAAGGATAAAAATATAACCAGCTTTCTGGGTTTTCTTGAACTCATTCCACTTCATAATCCAACTCCTAAAACTTATAATGGCCCGTCTGTTTGCCGTCAGACAGGCCTGAACCTCTTTGGGAAATATATGCCGATTAAAAAATTTCCGTACTCAAGGATGTCGGTTCAGTATGTCGTTACCGGACAAGCTCTTGGAAAGCTGGGGACAGGTGAAGCTTCTGGCGGATGCTGAAATTCTCTGCGTAAAGAAATTCAGTGAGGAGGATACTGCAGCCAAAGAGATAAGTATCTGCAATATCCCGAAGCATTCAGGCCGCAGGACTAGCGGTCGTCACCTTTATGAACCCGGTAGCTTCCCAAGAGCTTTTACTCGATCAAGACAGAAGCCTTGCTTCGAAGAAAAACCGGTAGCACAATCACTGCGCCCTAAAGCACATGGTGTGCCATATCTATAAGTGTTTGAATTAATTGTGTTTTATTCCTACTACAGTGCATACAAAACAAAAAAGACGACATAAATGTCGTCTTTTTCAATATTACAGCATAAAGACACTGAATTTAAGGCATAATTAAGCTTGCGACAGGAGTGTCGCAATGCGAATCAGTTGTCGCATTTTTGAGGATATCAGAGACCGTACTTTTTAAGCTTACGCTGCATAGTACGCATATTTAAGCCAAGTTCAGCAGCAGTTGCACCTTTTTTCCAATGATTACGCTCCAATGCCTTAAGCAGCACATGGCGTTCAAAAGATTCCACTGCTTCAGAAAAAGTTGAGCCGGACTCAAACATTTTTACAGCTTCTCCAACATCAGGCCCTGCTTCAGGAGCATGGATGCCGAGATCACTGAAAACCATTTCACCAAAAGTAAGATAACGCTCAAGGACGTTCTGAAGTTCACGGACGTTACCGGGCCACCGGTGATGGTCCATGGCGGCCCTAATCTTACCGGGAATACGCGGTAGGGAGTCTGTACGTCCCAGATAGCGGGCCATAAATTCATTAATAAGCAGAGGTATATCTTCAACCCTATCCCGTAATGGCGGAACATGAATGGGCAGAACATGCAAACGGAAAAAGAAATCCGAACGCATCAGACCCTGACGTACCAATTCGCTCAGGTCCCTGTTGGTAGCAGCGATAAGTCTGAAATTTGAGGAACGCACTTCGGTACCGCCCACAGGAGTGTAGAGACGGCTTTCAAGTGCACGCAGCAGCTTAACCTGCAAGGCCAGATCAATCTCCCCTACTTCATCAAGGAAAAGGGTCCCGCCGTCCGCAGCTGCCAGATACCCCTGACGGTCGGAAGAGGCACCGGAGAAGGCTCCTTTAACATGTCCAAAAAATTCACTTTCCATAAGATTGGAAGGGATGGCACCGCAGTTAACCGGGACATAGTTACCCTTGGAGCCACTCTGCTCATGGATAGTCTGGGCCACAAGATCCTTACCGGTTCCGGTCTCACCGAAAATAATCACGTTGGAATCACGCTTAGCCGCTTTCATTATCAGCTTGAAAACTTCACGCATCCCGTTACTTTTACCGATGATGCTGCCGAACTTAAAACGGTCGTCCAGAGTTCCCCTCAACCGCTGGTTTTCCTGTAAAAGTTCGTATTCACGTATTTTTTGAGCACTGATATCGACCATAATGCCCTCAAGGAAAATGGGCTTACCATTCTCGTCGTATATACACTCCCCTTGGTCCCAGATCCATTTCTGGCGATCTTCGTCAAGGCAGACGCGGTACAAAAGCTTGTAAGAACCGCGATTCAAGATAGCTTCGTTCTGCCTTTCACGCATGTAGGAAAGGTCGTCAGGATGTGCAAGGGTCTCCATGACGTTGGTTCTCTGGTCTGTGAAAAACTCCTGAGGCACACCAAAAAGTTCACCGCAACCCTGACTGACAAAAATCAGAGTCGGAGTCAGTTCCTCATCCAGCTCACAACGATAAACCATACCCGGCAAATTGTTGAAAAGACGTGTCAATTGAGATTTACTTTCCATCAACTCCCTTTCAGTTTCACGGAAAGCATCAATCTGACTTTCAAGTCCCAGGCATTTATCATAAAGCTCATCATATGTAGGCTTGCTCATCATATTCCCTCATTACCACTAATACGACACTAACGCCGCATCCCCCTACGACATTTATGTATCAAATTTATTTAACGCAAGAACAAAAGTGTGCCCCAAAAGGGGCAGCTATAAGCAAAAGCGGCTGACCCCATAGGACCAGCCGCTCATAATATTATTTCTTTTCAATTTTCTCCAGCCCGTACTCAGATATACGATACATGGAAACCAGTTTACCTTTGTCATCAAGGTAAGAACCATCCTCATGGAGAATGCCTACAGCTTTAAGGGCCTTAAGGTGTTCTGCAATGCTGGGCACAGAACAATATTTCTCTCCGGGGTAAGACGGAGCGGCCTGTTCGAGCACTGCCTTGGCATCCAAAGCTTTACCGTTACCGAAAGTTTCAATGATGAAATGCCTAAGCGGTTTTAAAGTCTGTGTATTCATTCTTTCCTCCATTAATCCACGTTACGCAGGTTAACCATATCTTTGGGGTTACCAACAACCATGACCATACCGGTGGTGATGATGGCAGCACCAATGAGCAGTGAAGTGGTTATCTCGATATCAGTAAGCAAAGCACTGAAGAAGATACCCCACAGGGAGTAGGTGATATTGATTGCCATGGCACGGCTTACACCGGTCATGTTCATAGCGCGGTACCAGCACAGGTAAGAAAGGGCACCGGCGAATCCGGCAACAGGGAAAACCCATGATACATTCGCGGTCAGAGCAGGAATGATCATGTCCCAGCCGCCCGCGAGAGGCAGGACAACACAAAGAAATACAACTGCAGAAGTCAACTGGCGAACGTTAAGGGCAACCGCTGGATCAAGATAGTCCATGCTGGAAGTAGCCAGCACACCTTCAATGCCCCAACCGAAAGTTGCAACCAGTGCGAGCATGATGCCGAGGTAAAATTCGGACCCTACAGCACCTTCAGGCGGAGTGTAACCGATAACAATACCACCGATGATGCACATCATCAGTCCGATCCACGCTCTTTTGCAAATACGCTCTTTGAGGAAAACTGATGCAAAAACAGATGCTACAGCCGGATAAAGTGCAGTAATAGGCATAACGTAAGCAGCACCTGCGAATTTAGCACCCAGAAAGTAGCAGGACATAGCCACGGGACCACCGAAGAGTGCACCGAGCATAACCAGTCTGGAATGCTTGCTGCGCAAGGTGCGGCCCAATTCCTTCATTCTGCCGGTGAAAAGATTGTAAATGAACAACCAGAAAGCGGAAAAACAGTCATGGAGACCGGCAACAGTCAATGGAGCCAGCAGCCAGAGGCTTTCATCAGCAAAGGCAGCGATACCAAACGCCATTGCCAAAACAACACCGTCAAATCCCCAGGTAATACCGGAAAGCAAAGCCCAGACGAGCCCTTTTTTTGCAAAACCGAGGTCCTGTTTCAGCTTCAGACCTTCAAGAGTTGCCGCATTAGCAGTACTCATAAATACCCCTTGAACCATGATGCCACACCCCTGGCTCACGGTATTAAAATATTACAAAAGGGCCGGAATAATCCGGCCCTAAATTATTGATCAAAATCAGGCAGACGGCCTAGAAAGTACCAGATGCGAGGCGCGCACCCCACAGGGTTAAGATCTTGTAAGCTCGAAGACTCGCTGACAATTCACTTTACGCAGCAGATGGTGCTTTACAGGCTGGCTGACTAAGCGCAGTCGTGCTTGTCCCAGGGCTCGCGGTTGTCACGCTGAAGGGCCACTTCCATGCGTGCGAGAGCTTCTTTGAGCTTGGTTACTTCCTTGATCTTCATATTGGGATCTTTCAGAACCTGGTAGAGAACGCCACCGGTGCAGTCCGCGGGTACGAGAAGGTCTGCAACGTAGCAGATGGTTGCGATAATATCGGAAGCAGCAGCGGAACGCTCAACTTTACCTGCTTTCTTGTTGATGCCGAGACCGGAGAAGTAGAGACCTTCGTTGGAAGCAAGAACAATCAGGGTGCGGCGGTCAGCAGCATCAGAAATCTGTGCAACAGCAGCTTCGAGGGCAGCGCCGTCAACATCACCGAGTTCAACAACTGCGAAAGCACCGTCTTCTTCGAATACTTTTGCAATGCTTTCAGGAGCAACAACAGCTGCGCCTTCGATTTTGGAAGCTGCAGCAGCAACGTCAGCATTGTCAAAAGAAGCTACGGAAGCAGTCTTTTTCATGAATTTTTTGAGAGCTGCGCCGTCTGCATCAACAGCTGCGGAACCACAAGCCACGAGGATTACTTTTTTATCTGCCATTTTATTTTCTCCTTAAATTAAAGCGGGATAAACCCTAAAATGTGTTGTTAGTATATTTTATAAAAACCGTTGATTAAACGGCCTTCATGGTCAGGTTGTAGTCAACTTCCATGCCTTCTTCGAGGGAGTAAGTAAGCAGGGAACCGTTAAGCATGTTATCTTTAACTGTTTCGAATATTTCGCGGTCTTTTTCTTCGAGACCGACCTCGATGTTAATTTCGAGTTCAGTATAACGGGTACGCATAACTTCGTCTTTGTCCTTGCTGGCTTCAGCAGAACCGGTCATGGACTTTACTTCTGCCCCGTTACGCTCAAGAGCGTTTACGAAGGTGTTGCTGTAGCAAGCAAGAGCAGCAACGCAGAGCATGCGGGACCCCATGCTTTCCTGATTGCGCTCTTCGGGGGTAATGCTGGAAAAATCCATGATGATTTCAGGAACAGCTTTAGCACCAACTTTAAAACAGTCACGATTCTTATCAAGACGCTCAAATTCTACTTTGGACATTTTCCTTCCCTCTATTTTTTAGAAATAGTTGACGGTTTCGAAATCTTCACACAGTTCGGCTACTTCTTCAGCATCGATAACTTCAACGCCATCCACCAGCGCATCTTCATCGATTCCACGCTTTTCAAGCTCTTCGCGGACAACAGCAACTTCGCCGTCTTCGCCAAAGAAATCCTTGATCATGGAAGTGTGGTAACCGGGATTATCAGTCAGGCACCAAACGCCTTCTTCAGTAAAGAGCAGTTTACATTCGAATCCGTTCTGATGGCAGGCCCATGCGGTGCGGATACCGAGAGCGGAAATCTCAACACCAAGAGGCTTGGATACGATCAGGCATGCAGAGTTGATCATGAAATTCCTCCTTAGTGGCCCACGGACAACAGTACGTCCGAAGTCATCAGGTATTTGGTGAAAGAACCGCCGACATCGCCCCATTTTACGTCTTTAACGTATTCTTTGGATTCGATACCGCGAGCATGTTCGTTGGTGTGGCAAGTGGAAATATCCGCGCCTTTTTCAGTCAGGCGGGCCATACGTTCGAAGTTCCTGGTAGGTTCGATATGCTCAACGAGTCTGGGTGCGATATGCAGGTCGCCTTCGATGGGCTCTTCTTTCTTGGAAATATTTACGGCATTGCCGAAAAGATACATCTGCACTTTGTGGCCTTTCTCAAGGGCCGCTTCAGCGAGATTGGTAGCAAACTGGGCATCTTCGTTCTCAGCGGAACCGGACATAAGCATGATGGTCAGAGTCTTGGACATCTCACATTCTCCTTAAAGTGAAACGACTTTTTCATCGCTGCCCAGCAGCAGGTCCACCATTTCGGCGTAGTCTACCACTTCACAGTTGTCGCTGAGTTCAATATTGCGGGCATCAGCAGCATCTTTAGCCACGTAGATGTCTTCCACATCCATATCTTCGAGTTTTTCTTCCCAATGGGCTGTGCCGAGAACTACGGCATCGCCAACCAGAAGCAGAGCCTTGTCCTCATCGCCACCGACGAGAGCGATACGCTCAAGGATTTTATCTTCCGGCTTGTTTACGAAAAAGAGCATTGAGTATTCTCCAATTCTTTTCCCCACCTCCCCCTCATTGGAGCTGCGGGATTGTTCCAAAAAGAGCCTGTTCTGTCTCACAGGACCGAGGCAATGGAGCCGGAGTCACAAGACTCCGGGCCCCGCTTGCGGCGT
>DDLU01000242.1 GCA_002340305.1 Desulfovibrio sp. UBA2564 | reverse complement strand
GTTTAAGCCGCCGGAGGCAAAATCAATTCATTCTTAATGCGCGATAGCGCATCAATTAAAGTGATTTAATATAATTCACGCCACCTTCGAGCAACGCCAACCCGAGGGTGGGGATGTCTCCACGGGTCCATTTGGGATGGTTGGTGGGGTGGTTGTATGCCTCTGGATGGGGCATAAGTCCGAGGATGCGTCCGGAAGGGTCGGTCAGCCCGGCAATGCCCAGCGGGGAGCCGTTGGGGTTGGCAGGGTAATCCATGGTTACTTCTTCGGATTCGGGATCAATGTACTGGACAGCGTGGAGGTTGTTCTCCACGATTTTTTCCAGCATGGCATCATCAGCGGGGATAATTTTACCTTCGCCGTGACGTACGGGAACGTTCAGGGTGTTGATGTCCTTGGTGAAAACGCAGGGAGAATCGGGGTTAGCCTTGAGATGTACCCAACGATCTTCGTATTTAGCGGAGTCATTGTAGCTCAGGGAAACCTGACGGGTGAAGTAGTCACCGCCTACTGCGGGCAGCAGGCCGAGTTTGACCAGCAGCTGGAATCCGTTGCAGATCCCGAGGATCACGCCGCCGTCTTCAAAGAATTTTTTAATCTGGTCCACAAGCGGGGTTCCGTCTGCGGTGTGAGCGTGTTTCCAGCGGAGTGCAGCAGCCTGTGCTGCTCCGAGGTCATCGCCATCAAGAAAGCCGCCGGGGAAAATCAGGAAGTTGTAGCCTTCCAGAGTTTTCTTACCTGCGGCAAGATCGGAAAAGTAAGTGATATCTACTTCGTCTGCGCCGGCTTTTTTTGCAGCATGTGCAGATTCGTGTTCACAGTTGGTTCCGTAACCGGTGATGACCAAAACTTTAACGCGGGCCATAAATTTTTTGTCCTCCAGATGTTGACAATAGAAATATTCCAAGACTATCTAATGCGTGTTTTGAAGAGAGGAACATAATTGCGGGTCAGCCTCCCGTCAACACTCTATATTCCTTAGGACGTACCGCTAACACATTTTTTTTAAGTGGGATACGCCTGAATATGAGAGTGTTAACGGGGCAGGTCTTTTTTTGTGTTTTTTTCCTGCTATCGACTTTATTCGCTGTCCATTTTGTTTTATGTAACAGCGATATTTTAAAATAAATTGTCCGCCACGGGACGGGAGCGTTATGAAAACCAAATTTATATTCATCACCGGGGGCGTATTGTCCTCACTTGGTAAAGGGCTTGCAGCAGCATCCATCGGCGCACTTCTTAAAGCCAGAGGGATGACAGCGACCATTCAGAAGCTTGATCCTTATATCAATGTTGACCCCGGCACCATGAACCCTTTTCAGCATGGTGAAGTTTACGTAACTGACGACGGCGCAGAAACCGACCTCGACCTCGGTCACTACGAGCGTTACCTCGATGTTCCGCTTAGTCAGAAAAACAACATGACTTCCGGTCGTGTTTACCACAATGTTATCACCAAGGAACGTCGTGGCGACTACCTCGGTGGTACCGTACAGGTTATTCCGCACATTACCGATGAGATTAAAAACGCGGTAAAAAGTATGCCTAACGGCGAGGACGTGGCCCTCATCGAGATCGGCGGTACTGTTGGTGATATCGAAGGACTTCCTTTTCTTGAAGCCATCCGCCAGCTTCGCTCCGAGCTGGGCAGCGAGAATGTTCTCTACATCCACCTGACCCTCGTTCCTTACCTTGCTGCTGCCGGTGAAGTTAAAACCAAACCCACCCAGCACTCCGTTAAAGAACTGCGTGGAATTGGTATCCATCCTGATATCATCCTTTGCCGTAGCGAAGTTGATCTTGATGAAGATATCAAACGCAAGATCGCACTTTTCTGTGATGTTGACCGTGACGCTGTTTTCACTGCTGTTGATGTTAAATCCATTTACCAGCTTCCGCTCAGCTTCTACAACGAAGGTCTGGACCAGAAGATCGCCATCATGCTGAAGCTTCCTGCCAAGAATTGTAATCTCGATTCATGGAGACAGCTTAACCATACACTTGAGAATCCCAAAGGTGAAACCACAATCGGTATCATCGGTAAGTATGTGGATCTCAAGGAAGCATATAAATCACTGCATGAAGCTCTTATCCATGGTGGTGTTGCCAACGAGGTTAAGGTCAACCTGCGTTATGTTAATTCCGAAGAAATCACTTCCGGGAACGTTAAGGAAAAGCTGGCAGGTCTTGACGGCGTGCTCGTTCCCGGCGGTTTTGGTAATCGCGGTGTTGAAGGGAAGATTACTGCTATTCAGTATGCCCGTGAAAATAAAGTACCTTTCTTCGGTATCTGCCTTGGTATGCAGTGTGCTGTTATTGAATATGCACGTAACGTCATGGGCCTTAAGGGTGCCAATTCTGAAGAGTTCGCCCCCGAAGGCGACGATAATGTAATCTATCTGATGAAAGAATGGTACGATTACCGTACCAAGAAAACAGAAAACCGCTGCGAAGAAAGCGACAAGGGCGGTACCATGCGTCTTGGTGCGTATCCCTGTAAAGTTGTTGAAGGCACTAAAGCTATGGCAGCTTACGGCGAAACTGAAATTCAGGAACGCCACCGCCATCGTTACGAGTTCAACAAAGAAAAATTCGCAGATCAGCTCGTTGAAGCAGGTCTGGTGCTGAGCGGTCTCTCCCCGGATGAAGCTCTGGTTGAGATCGTTGAAGTTGCAGACCATCCCTGGTTCCTTGGTTGCCAGTTCCACCCGGAATTCAAGTCTAATCCCATGCATGCACATCCGCTGTTCAGGGATTTCATCAAAGCAGCCCGCGACAATAAATAAAAATTAACTTTTGATTGCCCGGGAGCATTGCTATGCAGTGTTTCCGGGCAACCTTATATCTGGAGGGCAGTATCTTTTGACCCCCGATGAATTATATCAGAAAAGTCTGCAGGGACCGTTTATTATGGCGGGGCCTTGCGCACTCGAAACCATAGA
>DDLU01000035.1 GCA_002340305.1 Desulfovibrio sp. UBA2564 | reverse complement strand
CCTGCATCAATCTGGAAACCGAGAATGCCGGAAAAACGCGCCAGAGTTGTTTTTTGAACCAGCGGCATTTTCCAGAGTAGTCCATCAATCTTCTCCCGGAATTTCGGTACGGTTTTGTAAGCACTCATAAAGGCGAAAATCAGGCAAAGCGGAATGAGCAATGCCATCGGGCCGAGGTTTTGCAGGGTGTTACCCAGTGCCACAACAATTTTTGTGGAAGTGGGGAGTTCTCCTTTGGCGGCTTTGAAGATACCGGTAATCTTGGGCAGAACCTCGGAAAGCAGGAAATAAACCGCACCCATACCGATCATCAGGATTACCACCGGATAGACCATGGCAGTCATGAGTCGTCCGCTTACCTCGGCGCGTTCTTCTTCATACTTGGCGATGTTTTCGAGAACATCACCCAGCTTACCTACTGATTCAGCAACTTGGACCATGCCCACGTATACCTGCGGGAAAATCTTAGGGTATTTTCCAAGACAGGATGAAAAGCTTTCCCCGGACTGGACGGCATCGCGGATTTCCATCCAGGTGTGGCTCGCTTTACCTCCACTCATTCGGGCCATCATATCCAGAGACTGGGCTAATGCGGTTCCGCTTTGGAGAAGAATACCGAGGTAGTAAAAAGATTCACTCAGCCTTATTTTACCACTCATGGATATGGAAGAGGTCAGGGATTTGGTGGAACTTTCTTTTTTCTGTCCGGATTTAACCTGCTCAAGACGCAGGGGCATGAGTCCTTTGCCCTGTAAAGTGGCAAAGGCTCTGGATTGGGATGAGGCTTCCACAAAGCCTTTTTTCTTCTTACCTTCCTTGGTGACTGCGCGATATTGATAGGTGGGCATTTCTGATTACATTCCTACTTGAGATCTACAATCAGGGAGAGCGTCTGCCCTTTGCGTTCCACGTCAATGGCGATAGCTGATGCACCACCGAGAGAGCCGTACACCTGCAAAAGTTTGGTCGGTCCGGTGATCATTTCGCCGTTAATGCGTTTGAGTACATCGCCATTTTCCAGCCCAAGCTTTTTAAGCAGGGAGTTGGTTCTGATGTTAGTAACCCGGAAACCCTGTGTTTTTCCGCCCTTACTATACGGTTTAAACAAGGCTTGCTTGAGGAAAGCATTGGGGTCTTCAAGTATTTCTTTAGCTTCAGCTTTGTTAACGGTAATTTTGTTTGTTTTACCGCGAACCAGCTTCAGGTTTTGTACTGAATCCCACATAGCGACTTTTTTCTGCTCACGCCCATATTTCCAGATAACATACTGGGGTTTGATTTCTGTGAGTGTCCAGCCTTCATGCTCTTCGCCTTCACGGAGAATGAAGGTTTCATTTTTTATGCGGAAGACGGCCATGTCAGTCTCCCCGGTCAGGATACCGACAAGCATCCAAGTGGAGGGAGTTACCGTTGCTTTTTTCTGTATTTCAGACGGATTATCTAATCCAAGAATGTTTTTTTCCAGAATAAGTTTGGAATCTTTCTCAGTCTTGGAGGCTGCATCGGAAGAAAATGATTGTCCGAGAACAGGTGCCGTTGGTTTAGGCAGCGGGACAAAGGACGACACAAGATAAGCCGTAGCCAGCCCGAAAGCGAGCGGCCACAGCCATGCCGGAAATTTGGTGGCTTTCAGCTCCATTAAAAATATATCCTAAAAAGCTTTCCTGGCATACGCTAGTCTGCCGGGAAATTAAAAATTACTATTCCTCTATTTCAGCGTAAGAATGGTAGTTGTTTTTAATCCACTTGTCCATACCCTTGGTGTCGTGGTAAATGTCTAATCTTAAAAGCCTTTTTCTGACGGTCTTAGCGGAGCTGTAATAAAAGAGCCGCACTTTTCTGGACAGTCGGGCACTGAAAACATTCTGGGTGCCCTTGACCTTATGGATATTCATTCCCGGAGTTCCGGAATCCTGAACGTCAAAGCGGATCAGGGTTTCAATGACCTTTTTGAATAGTTTGAACTGGGTGGAGTACACTTTTTCAAGGTCGGCAATGAAGCTGGGCATGGCTTCACTTCTGGTCAGCAGGGATTCAAGAATTTCGGTTACTCTTTCAAAACCTTTTCCTGCCCCTGTTACTTTCTCAGACCTGCTCTGCTCTTCAAGGCGACGCTGTTCATCCTGAAGCTGTTCAACTTCTTCTTCAAGCAGTTGGTGGTAGCCTTTGACTTCTTCCATCTCGGCCATGAGGGTGTTGACCTGTTCAGCAGTTTTTTTACTCTTTCCAAGATAAAAATGGAGCATGCGCAGCAGGTGGTCTTCAGTTACCGGCTTGGGGATGAAGTAGGTAAATACATCGGACTGGGCTTCGTCTGTGGCTTCAGCGTCCATTCCGGTCAATAGAATAACCGGGATGTATGGATATTCCTCACGGATGAAAGGCAGAATATCCACTCCGCTTAATCCTGATCCTTCAAAATGGACATCAAGCAGGATTACATCCGGCTCCTCTTCGGATTCCTTTAAAAAGGCCAGAAAGGAGACCGGGTCATAGAAAGATTCGTGTTTCTCAAGAATTCCTGCGTCACGGAGGATTGAAACAGTATATTCGTGCAAACGCGGATCGTCGTCTGCTAAAACAAAAAAATAAGGATCCTGTTCCGGGGTCATTATTTATCTCCTGCTGCTGGAATCGCCCCTGCGGGACCGAAGGTTCCTAGGGGAATGAGTATGGTAACTTCAAGCCCTTTGGAGCCTAAAGATGTTGTGTTTTTGGCTGAAATATCAAAGCCCATGTTGTCACCGAAGAATTTAACGAAGACAGTTCCCTGTCCCATAGCTTTGCCTTTGCGCTTTGCCGAGGGGACTGCCCGTTTGAATAATTCCTGTAGGCTATCTTCTGAAACGCCGCCGCCGGTATCTGCGACCCTTAAGCGAGCGTAATTGCCCTGAATATCAGCTACTATGGATAAACGGGGTTTGAAATTTTTAAAAGCTTCACTGCCTTGGCGGAGGAGCTCGATCTGGTGCAGTTCCATGGCGGTCTGACTATTCCTGATTAAGTTGATCAGGATTTCCCACGTCTTATAGCGGTCTACGAGGATTTCTTCTTCTCTGCTTAGCCATTTTGTGAAGTCCGATTGCAGATCGAGTCGTTTGCGGGAATGCTTTTGAGCGTTTTCCAACCTATCTGAAAGGTTTAGTGCCAGTTCGTCAAGCCCAATCAATTGCGGTTTGAAGGAAAGCCTTTTTTCAAGGTCGCGCAGGTGCTCGATAATGCTTTCCTCAAACGGGGTTACTATCTGGTTGTATAGTTCCCGTTCTTTGACTTTAGGCAGATCATTAACAATGGTATGAATCTGGGACTTCCATGAGTTTTGCAGGACCATGAGCTCGTCTTTGACCATGTTGGCCTGGGTGATCATGTCGTCAGTCAGTTTTTCTGTGGCGACCATTAGTTCCAGCTGCCTACGCCTTTGCCTTTCATCTCGAATTGATTTTTCGCGGTCAATTTTCTCGCGGTCAGCAGGCGATTTCCTTTTAGTCATGATAAACATGAATATGATCGCCACAACATAGAGGGTCATGAATGAACGGCTTAGAAATAATTTGGAAGAAAAGTTGCCGGTCATGTGCAAGAGACGGGAAAAAATAAAGGCAAAAAAGATATTGAAAAAACCCACATAAGTCATGGTTTCCCGTCCGCCAAGCCGCCATGAAAAATAAAGGCTTGAAACAACAAGAAAGATACAGAAAATGTAGTGTCGGGCAATGCTGTCATTTACGAGGTTAAAAAGAACGTAAGCAAGAACATAAAACACAGCTAGAGCCGGAAGCCGCCATGTCTTGCTTCCTATACGAGGAATAGCTTTGTGCCCTGAATTGCCGGAAATAATATCGAGAATTTTTTTTAACATAATATTATTGGAAAATGTTTTTTTATACTGTTGGCTTCTTGTGCCGTAATCCCGGGGTCTGGGCAAGCTATGTTTTAGTGCGGGCTTGACTTTTACACGCTCTGCTTTAACACAACCTGATGTAAAGTGCGATTGCATTGCTTGCGTGCGCAATTTAGGCTGTTGTTTAAAACTTCTTTCCTGAACATGAAGGAACTATGAATAAAAAGTCAATAATTTCGGCTCTAGTATCTCTTATCCTTTTGGCCTCCGGGTGTGCAAAGCAACCTTCCCCTGCCACAGATGAGCCTTCTCTTGTCACTGACGGCAGCATTGATGTTTCGGCACTAGTGGGAAAAGCACCGCTTAGTTTGGCCGGTTTTGTGGAATACTCCGCATCTCAGCAGTATTCCCCACTGGACAGCATTTATAATCGCCCGCCGGAAGATATGGCCGGGAATTATGTTGTACAGCTTAGTAAGAACAACGAGATTGTTAATCTTGCCGAAGATGTGACTTCCTTTGTGCAGGAGAACAATAGCCTTGCTGCCGGATTTAAAAACGGGGTTGTCCGTATGTATGGCGGTCAGGGGTGTTCTGCTGTGCAGGCAGCCGCCGCGCCTGTAAATTCCATTTCATGGTTTTCGGAGTCACCTTTGTTGGCGGTTGCTTCCGCAGAAAATAAACTAGTGGAAGTCTTTGATGTTAACACATGTGCCCGGGTACGTTCTCATGATGTTAACAGCACTGTGGATGTGTTTGCTGTTTCTCCACGGGGTAGTTGGCTGGCACTGGTTGATAAAGCCCGCAGACTTTGGGTTGGCCCCGCTACAGGTAAACTACGCAAAATTGATAGGTTCACCTACCAGCCCCTTTCGCTGACCTTTTCCAATGAGGAAGGAATTCTCATGGGGGTGGATACCACCGGGAAGATGGTCATGTGGAGTCCGCTTAAATTAACCCGTATTTTTGATCAAAAAATTAAAGGAGGACCATTTAAGTCTGTCAAAGCCTATGGTCCGCATCTGAATATTGTTACTGAGAAGGGTGAGCGTTTCCAATGGGACGTGAGCAAAAGAGTGAAATCCCCTTTTTATGAACAGGAAAATGGATTCTTGCTCAAGAATGGTGTTCTGTTTTATCGTTCTCCGCGTAAAATTTTTTCCAAAAAAGTCCAGTTTAAGCCGGTATCTTTTTCCGTGGACCGCTCTCCTTCAGGAAGAGCCTACAGGGTTAAGGATGTTGACGGATCTTACAGGTATTATTCATCCTTGAATGGAGATCCCCTAAAGGATGAACCGGATTTTGCCGACTGGAAGAGTGTTAAGTTCGGCCGTGATTACAGTTTTGCAGAGCGCGGGAGGGAGTTCTCACTCGCTGTTCCCATCGCCCAAAGGGAATTTCAGAGGTTGTATTGCAGGTATATACCAAGTAAAGGGTACTACCTATGGTGGAAAAAAGTTTCCCGTCCTGATGACTATTTTAAATCCCGAGGTATGCTTCCCCGTCGTGATGGAATTGCTGCCGATGCTCCCCTTGAATGGGAGCCTCTTGAGAGTAAGCACTTGGATATCAGGGATTAATCACGATAGGGTATAATAATAAGTAGAGGAAATTATGCAGAAAAAAAGAATTAGTATTGCCGATTTTAAAAAAGGCCAGCGTGGTTTTAGCCTTATTGAGTTGATGATTGTTATTGTTATCCTTGGCCTGCTGGCATCCATGCTGGTTCCCAAGATCATGGATCGTCCTAACGAAGCCAGAGTTACCAAGGCTAAAATGGACATGAAGGCCCTTGATTCTGCCCTTAAGCTGTACAAGCTGGATACTGGTCGTTACCCCACAACCGAACAGGGCCTTCAGGCTTTGATTACCAAGCCGGACACCCGTCCTGTTCCCCGTAATTACCGTAAAGGCGGCTACCTTGATTCTACTGCCGCACCTGTTGATCCCTGGGGATACGATTACATTTATAGAAGTCCCGGTGAAGAAGACCGTCCTTATGAACTTATCTCCCTTGGAGCTGACGGGATGGAAGGCGGGGAAGATTACGACGCTGACATCAAAAGCTGGGAATAGCCGGACTCTATAAATATTATGAATATACATGCTGCCCGCCGTTTCTCAGGCGGACTGACTTTCATAGAACTTTTGATTGTTCTGTTTATCGTGGGCATGGGCTGGTTTACGCTCATGCCCAATCTTGATCTTGCCGGGGATCGGGGTGATGACAGTCTGAGCACAATCAATGCTTTGATCTATGAGGCGAAAACAGAAGCTGTGGAGAGCGATTCCCGGCAGTATATTTATATTGATTTTGAGAATGGGGTGCTTAGCTGGGAAGGGGAGGAAGCTCCCTTGCCTTCAGAAGTTTCCAGCGGTCATTTTAAAGAGGAGCCAATTGAGGATAAGGGTGTTGAGTTCGTAATTTACCCTGAAGGGTTCTGTGATGAAGTTCGCTTGGTTTTTTCTGATGGAGTGACTGTTGTGCTTGATCCTTTGTCTGTCCGTTTCGGGGAGATATGATTGTGGCCGGTGAAAAAGGTTTTTCCCTTATTGAGATAATTGTGGCTTTGACCATTGCTGCGACACTATCCATTAGTTTTTTAGGGGTTCAACGGCAGAGTGCCTTGATGGCCCAGTCTTCAAAAGATTCATGGAAGGTTCTGAATCTGTCTCAGGATATTTTGGCTCATAAATATCCGGACAGGATGAATATGGTCTCTTCCGGATGGGTGTCATGGCCCGGCCCCCCGGAAGGCAGCTTCAGGGTAGGTGTCGAGACGGTTTCTTCTGCCGGAAAAGGTTTTTATACACTTGAAACCCGTAGTGATGATTATACACTTGAGTGGAAAGTGTATCGTGTTTCACACAAAAAGAAATAATTTTGATGATATTTTCTAGACGCAACCACGCCCTGCTTGAATCACAGGCAGGGTTTTCATTGATTGAAGTACTCATCGGTCTGGTCCTTTCCGGATTGTTAATGAGTATGGTTGCTATGGTTTTGGGGCAATCTGTAACAAACAATGAAGTTGTTCGCTCCAGTGCAGGGCTTTCTTCTCGTATGTTCAGCTTGCGACGCATTCTCCATCGCGATTTGCAGAACGTTGTTCCCGGTAGCACTATTGGTGTTGAGCGGGATGGATTCAGTGTTGAATCTGTCCATAGTATTTCATTGGAAGGATCTGGGCCGCTTATTGTCGTTTGGGAGTTTTCTTCGAATATGATCCGTAGAGTTGAGAGTTCTGCCGGGCTTGAGTTTGAGAATTCATATTTTTTGATGCGTGGCTTGGAGTCTTGGAGGTTGGAATTTCTGGATGCAGATAACAACGCCTGGATTTCCAGTGCCCAGCAAAATGCTCGCGCGCGAGGTGGTAAATCTACTGTAAAAGCTATTCGCCTTAATTTAAGATTTGAAGATGGACAGACTATTATGATTGTCGAGAGGGTTCCTTATGCCACGGAATAATTTTGACAGGAATTCAAGGGGAGTGGTTCTGGTCATTGTTCTTGTCTTATTTATGGCTTTATCCGGTTTGACTTTGATGACCATTGAGGTCAGCTCCAGAGGAGCTGTGGAAGCCAGTCGTGTACGCAGTGAATATGAGGCTGGGTTTATGGCTGAAGAAGCTTTGTATTTGATTTTTGATAAACTTAAGTCTGATAAAACTCCTTATTCAGATACCCGGCGTGATAAGTGGGCCGGTGTGTGGAGTGATGATGGTCTTGAAGTAGAAATCATTCCTTGTAATGCAAAAATTAACATTAAAACCTTGATCAGCAGCACCGATAGGAAGAGAACATTAAGTATTTTAAGCCGTGTTCTTGCTACAGGTCTGGACGTGAAGACTATGGCAGCCAGTCTTGCTATCTGGTGCGGGATAAATGTTAATCCGAAGCTCGCTAAAATGGATAATTTTTATTACTCCTCGCAATACCCGGCCTATTCACCGCGTGGGAACATGGTAAAAACTCCTGAAGAAGTTTTACTGGTTCGCGGATGGGATAGTCTGGATCGTGATTGGGTCTCCGGGAACCTTACTATCTGGGGGGGCGGCAGGCTTAATATAAATTTTGCTTCCCGCGAAACTCTGCTTGCTTATTTCCCAGAGCTGGGAAAGGGTGTTGACCGGATTATGCATTGGGCCAGAACCAGGGGGTTTACTGATATAAGTCAAGTTATTTCAGTTGCCGGACTTGAATCCGACTCCACTCTTTATAAAAGTATGGCCAATGAATTAAGCGTGAGGTCTGATTTTTATGAAGCCCGGGTGACCGCATCTGTAGGGGGGTGCACGGTGGTAAAAAGATATATCCTTTCCCGTGTGAGTTCCTTCGAGGTTGGAAATCCCGAGTTGGTATATCAAAATGATATTTCAGTTACCTTTGCTGAAGATCAGTAAAATGGACAAACTCTCTGCTAACAGGTATAGGACAAAGCCATAGATGGCCTTTAAAAAAATAGTATATATTCTTTCATTCAAGGGAAATGAGCACCAGTGGATGATGTTTGACGGCAAGGAACTTACCGAATCGGAAGGTCCTGCTGAAAAGAACAGACATCCGGTGGTTGCCCTGTTGCCTGATCCGCTTTTCTTTTTCTTTAAGCCTCGCGGGGTAATCAAGTCCCGCCATGCCAAGTCCGCAACAACCATGCAGATGAATTATTCTTTTCCTGTTCAGGAAGAAGAGTTCAAGGTGCTTCGTCCTTCTGGTGATGCGGTGCTCGGCTATACCGGGCATGATTTGCTGGACCGATTTTTGGAAAGGCATCGTGAGGTCCTATCCAAGGCCACAGTTCTTACTACCGTTTTTGCCGTATGCTGGCGGGCTGCTGTCGCAGAAGGTTTGTCCGTCTGGAGCTGGAAGGGGCAGGGTATGCGTATTCTCGCTTGCGGGGATGAGCTTACCTATTTTCGCGGCAGTGATGAAGAGTTTAAAAGTCGATTTAAGCGTCTTGGCCTTGATGGTGATCCGGAAGACATGGATTTTACTAAGGCCTGTGATGTTTTCTCCAAAAAGAAAGTTCGTTGGGCTAGATTAAATCTGCTTAACGGCCTGCGGTCAGGAGGCGGTTCTGACAAGTCTGTAACCATCGACTACAAGCCGTTCGCTATTGCTGTAATCCTTGTCACGCTTATCGGAATGCTCTTTATTGGCGGACAGTGCCATCGTTGGCAGCAAAGCCAGAAGCAGGCTAACGAGTGGCGTGGTAAGCTTAAAGACGTTTATGTGAGTGCTCTTGGTCCTAATCCGGGATCTGATCCTTACGGTAAGATTCTGTACAAGCTGGACCAGCTTAAAAGCGGTGGCGACAATGGCGGGGTGGATGTGCTCGGCCTACTTGCAGTACTTAGTGAAAGTGCTCCGGTCGGCATTGAAATCGAGGGTTTTTCCCTCGGTGCTGATTCCGGTAATATTCGCGGTAAAGTCAGCAGTTACGAAGAAGTCGATGCCATAATGGAAAAATTGGCAGCTAACAGCCAATTCAATTTTGTTCTTGAACAGGCCAATAATATTGAAGGCGGCATCAGCATCAGTCTGCGTGCTGAATACAACCGTTAAGCTCAGGTAGTGTAATGGATCTGGAAAGATTTTACATCTGGCAGGACTGGCCTGCAGAAAGACAGAAGATGTTCTTTGCCGCTTTGGTTGCGGGATGGGCTTTGATCCTTTTTATGGTTTGGTCCGGGTTTGCAGAATCCCAGTCCAAGGCTGAAAGGATCACGCTTTCCAGCAAGCAGAAATACTCTAAGGTTGTGCCTCTGGTAGAACAGCTCAAGGCTGGTGAGGTCTCCCGTGGGGCCTTGGTTGACCGCGAGCCCATGACTGCTGCCCAGCAGGTGATCCGCGACCTCGGTCTGGATAGCAGGCTTACTTCCCTGCGCCCTTTGCAGGCCGGGGCTAATTCCGGGCAGGGCGTGCAGGTTCTGCTTGAATCTCTCAACCTTCCTGAAGTTGTGGCCCTGTTGCGTGATTTTAAGGCCCGTGGTGCCTTGAAGGTTTCAAATTTTAATATCAACCACAGGCTCGACTCCCCTGAGTTGGCTGATGTGCAGATCATTCTTGTCAGGTAGGTCGGCTGATGAAGTTTATTCCAAAAATTTCTATTAAGTTTTCTTTCAAGAAGGTCATTGGCTGCTTCTTTCTTTTTCTAGCCGGCCTGATTCTTGGTGCATTTCTCTTCATGCCGTGGGAAATTGCATGGTCACAGGCTTTCAAGTTGGCCGATTCCAAAATATCCAAAGCCACTATCCAGTGGGGAGATTTTGTCAGTGCCGGGCCTTTTTCTTTCGAAGTAACCAATGTCTATGTAACAACCAATAAAGGATTGACCGTTACTGTGCCGCAATTGGGTGTTTCCCTCGGCTTTTCCCCGCTTCTTGAAGTTCGGGTTAAAACCGGACCGACCCTTACAGCTCGTCTCTTTCAAGCCAAATCCTTAACAATCGGCGGTGGGGTTGATCTCGCCAAACTTATTCAGATGGATGGTCTGGGCGGTAAGGTGCGTATCACTTCTGATATAGGATTTCCCGAATGGGGTGTTCCGCCGCGAACCGGTAGTCTTGTGGTCCGTTCTGATGCTGTTGAAATTCCCGGTGGTATGGTTGCCGAGGATGTCAGTGTAAATGCTGTACTTGCTGGAAAGCAGCTCCAGCTTAACTCCTTCAGTTGTGGGCAGCCTATCCCTGTGGCAGCAAAAGGTAGTGCTACTCTGGATTGGAAGAGACTTCCGAATTCTTCCTACACCATTAGCGGGACTACTACTTTCGGGACTACTGAGCGTCAGTTTTCCAAATCCGGTCAGCTTAATAAATATCTAAAATTCTAATTTAACTGCGTGCCCTTAAGCGCGTGTTCGGTTATTCTTGATTGATAATAAACCGTAATCTTTTTGTGCGGGTGAAATACAGATGATTTCCAATAATATTCTTTCTTTTGCCAAGTCTGTGCTGTGTGAAGTGTTGCAGCCGGGGTGTATCGGAGTCGATGCCACTGTTGGTAACGGTTACGACACTGTATTCTTGTCTGAAAAGGCCGGAGCTGATGGGCACGTCTTCGGATTTGATGTTCAGGAGCAGGCCGTAAAGCAGACTGAAGAACGTCTCAATGAAGAATGCCGGCCGCAGAATTGGACTATTTTTCATTCCGGGCATGAGAATATGCTTGAGCTGATTCCCTCAGAATTTCACGGTCGTGTTAATGCAGTAATGTTTAATCTTGGTTTTTTGCCCGGAAGCGATAAAACTGTAATCACCAAGTCCGAAACCACCCTCACTGCCATAAAATCTTCCCTCGAAATTCTCGCCAAGGGCGGAATGCTTTGCATTGCTATCTATGCAGGGCATCCCGGTGGTGATGAAGAGGATGTGGCTGTTCGTGATTATTGCAACTCGCTTGATTACCATACCTATCGAGTTATCCAGAGTGAGATGATCAACAAGCCGGGGCATCCCATACGAATGTTGTTTGTGACCAGGCTTTAGTGCTCCCTCCGGGGGGCAGGAAGGAAAACATTTTGTAAAAAGTTGTCCCGCGCTGGACTCGCCTTTCAAAACTTCTCAGTAAGCTCCGCATATAGCTTTTAAAGCATAAGCAATGAAAAAGCCCTTAATATCCCAAAAGATATCAAGGGCCTTGCTTTAGGTCTGTTAATCAGCGGAAACTTTTAGAAGAAAGCCTTAACTACTTCTACTACCCGCTGTGCATCCTCTTCAGTCATGTGCGGACCGATGGGCAGGGAAAGTACTTCGCTGTGGATTGCTTCACTGATGGGCAGGGCGAGGTCTGCCATTTCCTTATACGCACCCTGCTTATGCGGAGGAATGGGGTAATGGATGGAAGCCTCAATCTTATTGTCCGCAAGATGCTTGATCAGCCCGTCGCGGTCCTTGCAGCGAACTACAAAGAGATGCCAGACGGACTGGATTTCTTCACCGATAACCGGGAGTACCAGCGGGGTGTCCTTGAGTCCTTCAAGGTAGATGCTGGCTACTGTTTTGCGGGTCCAGTTCCAGATGTCCAGTCTGTCCAGTTTCACGCGCAGGAAAGCGGCCTGCATTTCATCAAGTCTGCTGTTGAATCCCTTGCATTCGTGGACATATTTTTCCGTTGAACCGTAGTTGGCAAGCTTGCGCACCCGTTCGGCAATCTTGTCGTCCATGGTGGTCACGGCTCCGCCGTCACCGAAGGCCCCAAGATTTTTGCCGGGATAGAAGCTGAATGCTGCTGCGTGTCCAAGGGTACCGGACATACGGCCTTTGTACACCGCCCCATGGGCCTGAGCCGCGTCAGTAACAACGAACAGGCCGTGCTTTGTGGCAAATTCCATGATCGGGTCCATGTCTGCGGGCTGCCCGTAGAGGTGGACCGGAATGATGGCCTTGGTGTTCGGAGTCAGCGCAGCTTCGAGTTTAGCCGGGTCCATGTTGTAGGTGGCTTCGATCGGCTCAACCGGGACGATGTTCGCTCCGGTACGGGTTACTGCGAGCCAAGTGGCGATAAAGGTGTTGGAAGGAACCAGCACATCATCGCCGGGACCTACTTCAGCTGCGCGCAGGACCAGTTCAATTGCTTCAAGTCCGTTACCGCAACCGATGCAGTGTTTTGCTCCGGTGTAGAGGGCAAATTCTTTTTCGAAAGCATCTACTTCGTTGCCATGAATAAACCAGCCCGATTCGAGAACACGCTTTGAAGCAGCGTCCATTTTCGGTGCCAGTGCCTGGTAAGTCCAGCCTACATCAAGAAATTTGATTTGCTTCATTTTCGTTTACCGCCTTTATGAATTCATCATAGCTGTAGTAATAGTCGCCCGGGTCATAATATTCCGAGGCCAGCACCAGACATACGGAACCGGAGGAGAAGTTTTCGAGTTCACGCCATGTCATGGTCGGAATGTAAAGGCCGTAATAAGATCTGTTCAGAGAGAACTTGGTCTTGGTTTTGCCGTCATCCAGAACCACATCAAAGCTGCCGGAAGCAGCGATAATATACTGCCTGAGCTGCTTGTGGGCATGGCCTCCACGGGTTTCTCCGCCGGGAACGTCATATAGATAGTACACTCTTTTGATATCAAAAGGAATATGGCGGCTGTTTTCTATAAAAGTAAGGTTGCCCCTGTTGTCTAAAATCTTGGGCAGCTCAATAATTTGCGGTTTGTCTTCTTTGATCATTTTCTGTCCTTCATTTCCAGTTCAACCAGTCGGATGTATTTCTGAAAGGTGTAGAAAAAACCGTGCAGGGCGATAATGAATCCGGCCCTTCCGTCAAGGAACCCTGCCTTGAGTATATACTGTTTGAAAAATTTGCCAAATCCATGGCCCAGTGCCGATCCCAGAGAGCTGCGCTTGCCTCTGGAATAGAGGTCTTCGGCTGCGTCCTGGGTATAGCTGTTGATCTTATCCAGATGCTGGAAAAAGTTGTTGTAGGGATAATGGATAATGTCCCCGCTGATTTCACCTGATTTTTTTTTCGGGCGCAGTTCTTCATGGGGCCTGATGCCGCCGATGGTAATGCCGTCACGTTTGTAAAGGCGGAAAAGTTTGTCCGGGTACCAGCCGCTGTGCATGATGAAGCGGTTCAGATACCACGAACGGCGCGGGCAGTAGTAGCCGTCTACATCGTCGGGATTCCGGAGTTTTGCACTGATGGATTCACGCAGTTCCGGGGAAATTATTTCATCCTGATCAATGGTCACTACCCAAGGGGTTGTTATCTTGGTCAGGGCGAATTTATGCTGTTCAATGGCTCCGTTCCAATCGTTATGGATGATACGGGCATTGTGTTTACGCCCGATTTCCAAGGTAGAGTCAGTGGACCCGGAGTCGATGATGAGAATCCCGTCGCAGAAAGAAAGGCTTTGCAGGCATTCGTCAAGCAGCCTTTCGCCGTTATATGTAAGTACCAGTCCGGTGATTTGGTTCATTGGCGCCTTTTATTTTCAAAAGAATAAAAAAATGCATCAGGTCAACTTATGATTGTAGGCAGGCCAACGTCGGGAGTCAAGAAAGTTAAGATTACAGGACAAGATATAGATCGACACATAAGAATGTTTTAGAGCTTTCTAGGCAGGCCTTCCATCGCCGCTGGCAAGTGCTGCGGTGACAATTAAGGAGGTCTTGCCGAACTGGTTATCCGGTTCGTTGCGGCACTCTCAAAAAGCCTGACTCTCTGGCTCTAAAACGGGAGGCTTTGGGCCTTTGCCTTTTCCGGTGACTAACCCAATATTTGTCTCTATGTCATTTTCGGCTCAATAGCCTGCGCGATTTGGAAGGCCCGGTTGGCCTTAACTCTTCCCGGTGAGCCGAGGTATTTGAGAACTCCGCCTACTTCGCATTCGAGCATATCTTCTTCATCTGTATCAAGCAACAGCAGGTCGCCTTCTTCGAGGTTTAGCAATTGGCGGCCGGTTATCTTGGTTTTACCTAGCCGGACCAGTAATTCAACTGGGGTTTCAAGCAGCCTTTCCTTGAAACGGCTGACCCAGACATGGTCGATTTCCAGACGTTCAGACTGAAAGGAAGCGTGCAGTTTGGAACGGATGGGTTCCAGTGTGGAGTAGGGCAGGCAGACAATGAGCGAACCGATGGCATTTTCCAGCTCAACCTCAAAGGTAATAACTACGACAACGTCCGAGGGTGGTACAATGGCTGCGAACTGCGGGTTGACCTCTGAGCGGACCAGCTCAAGGTGAACCTCGTGTACCGGGCGCCATGAATCTTCAAGGTTGGAAAGGGCTATCTTTACCACCCGGTCGACAATTGCCTGCTCAATGGGGGTGAAGTCACGTCCTTCAACCTTGGGCTGAGAGCCGGAACCGCCGAAAAAACTTTCCACCAGCGCGAATACCAGACGGGAGTCAACAACTAGGATGGCGTTACCGCGCAGGGGGTCCATCTTGAAAATTGAAAGAGATGTCGGAACTGGCAGGGAGCGCATGAAGTCCCCGAACTTGGACATATCAATGGAAATGGGGTTGATGTCCACGCGTTTACGCATGGTGTTGGCAAGGTTGTTGGTTGCCAGACGGGCGAAGCGGTCGTTGACGATTTCAAGAACGGGCATACGACCGCGGATAATGCGGTCCTGGTTGGCAAGGTCAAAAGAGACAACACCGGAATCATCATCCGGTATGTCCTGCTCCGCCTCAACCTCTCCACCGGAAAGGCCTCTTAATAGAGCATCAACCTCATCCTGTTGAAGAATTTTACTCATGCTTTAAAACCCGTATCAGTTATCGTTGGTACATCAATGACTACAATTAGCTATTTTTGCCCCTAAAGTAAACGCGCAAGCCATACATGTATTCTATGTATCGGCGAAAAAAGCAAATCTCTTTAGCTGGATGACGTTTTACCGGCAACGGCGGCGAAGCCCGGTTAAAAAGTTTTGGGATTCTTGCCCTAGCTCTTAGGCGAGCGGTCTTCCGCGAGTCTTAGAGATAGCGACAGTGGAACAAACCCTTTTTCAAAAGGGTTTAAGCCGCCGGAGGCGAAATTTTTTATTAAAAAGCGCGAAGCGCATCATACTTTTATATGCCAAGGTTCAAAGCGCACCCCAAGCAGGTTGTTTTCCGGGTAGCGCAGTTGCAGATAGCCGTGCTCGCGCAGTTTGCTGCAGGTTTTGGTCTTGGCAAAGCTGGCACTGAAGTTTGCTGCCCCCAATCCTTTTTCCCCGACATCAAAATCACCCACGGCATGGTAGGAATAGCCCGGAGGAGCCAGTGAACGTGAGGCCAGCGAAAGGTTGCCGCCATTTGCTGCTGCTTTGGAAAGAAAAAGAATGAATTGTTTGACCACTCCGCGAACCCCGGAGGTCAGGTAGACTTGTTTGCCCAGTTCCTTGCGAATTTCTAGATATTTGCTGTGCGGATCGCCCCGATACAGGAAGTTGCCTGTGCGGGGGATTTTGATCAGGTCTTTGCGTTTGATGGATGCTGTAAGCCTAGTAACTGGTTTCTCGCCGTAAAATCCGTAATCATGAGCATCGAAATGAAAAGTATTATCGAGAAAATCCAGTTCCTGCTTGGTGAATCTGCCGATGGAAGAGTAGTTGCGACCAAATTTTATAGCATCATCAAAGCTGAGTACGCAGAAGTTGCCGAATCCCACTGTCCGTTGGACCCTGCGCAGTCTGTTCAGCGATGATTTCAGCAGACGCAGTTCATTTTTATCCAGAATTATATCATCAGGTTGCGACTTATCAAAGTTGGACATGCGGTGCAGGTAATCCTTGAGATCCTTTTCATCCACTGCACGGGAAATATCCTCTGCTGCGGCAAAGTCGTAAAATCCGCAAAGCCCGGTGCAGGCGGATATTGAGAATATGGATTTAAGGAATGTTCTTCTATTCATAAAGGAGGTCTGTCCGGATCAGGTTGATTGCTGCAGGTTCGCCTGTTCCTATAAAACAGAAATCGAGTTGTGAAAAGGGATGGCTGGGCTCAGTGAACCACAAAAACAGTAAAGCGCGGCAAGCATAATACTTACCGCGCTTTACTGTTATTGGAAATGTGCTTAAAAACTCTATTTACCGCGTTTGGTCCAGAGCTGCATTTCCTTCATCTTTTTACGGCGTTCACGCTGCAGGGATTTACATACCAGCGGAGTCTTTTTCTTGAGGCCGTATTTTTCGCGGTATTCATCAGGGGTCAGACCATGGGAAGCGAGGTGCTTCTTGGTGATGATCTTGAAGGATTTTCCGCATTCGCAGCAAACAATAGATTTTTCCTTGATGGATTTCTTGGGCTCACATGCGGGAGCTTCTTCCTGCGCGGGGAGGGAGTTCTCGGCAATAGCCTGAATTCCGGCAGAGAGTTTGCGGACCATGGAAGTCATCTCTTCTTCACTCATGGTTCTTACGCTTGCTTGTGCTTTGACTATTTCCAAAGCTTCTTTCAGATAATCTTCCACTTGAAATCTCCTTTCGGGATTATTTTTTCACTAATTAGGCGTTGGAAGGAATAGGGATAAAGTACTTTGTAGTAGCTGTCAAATATAATAAATAGGATTTAGTTGATTTTTTAATAAACTTATAAAAGATGCATGAGTGTAAGTAATAATATTGCGTTCATTTTAGAGTTTTACAGTCCCAAAGTGCATCTTAAGCAGACATATTCCGGAAAAGACAAAAAATACCGAAGTTTATTTCGGAACGCATTATTTTGTTGAGACCTGATCTGGCGATGCGAATAGATAAGCATTTATGCATACCGTGGCGCGGATCGATTGATTTGCGCTCTTTGCTTTGTGCGTATACTCATTTATGGTTTTTAATGTTTGACTAACTTAAATTATTAATTGGCTGCGTGGTATTATTTTGAATAGGCTTTTATCCGTCATCGTTTGTTTTGTGCTTCTTCCGATACTCTGTTCCGGTTGTATCTGGGGGGCTGCTGCCGTGGTCGGAGTGGCTGTAGTCGGGGCTAATGTGAACGAGTATCAGGAGTCGCAGGTTCCGGGGAATGCTACACAGGACCTTGACGAGCATCTTGAGCAAAGACGAATAGAGGATGAAGCCATGGATCGTGGTAATAAATATCCTGCGCCAGCCATTGATACCGATGAAATTATCGACATTTATTCTAATCCTCCAATTCAAGAATAATCACAGCTTAGTCCTCCTGTGAATTAATTTTATAATTCACTCATATTAATTGAGCTTGCCTTTATCTTTTGCCGAAGTGTATCTTAATCCTATTCGTCTATCTAAATTAAATGAAATTAAAGGGGGCAGCATGTCCGGTCAGACAATTAAAAATACAGTTCTTGTTGTAGAGAACAGTAATACACAAGCACGAATTATTACAGAGCATATAGAATCCATCACGCCTTTTGACACCATGGTGGTCAATTCCATGGATGAGCTTGAAAGCAAACTTGCTGATAATGTCGATGATGTATTTATCGCGGTCCTGAACCTGAACATTAAAGGTGCGCCGGACGGAGAAGCTGTTGATTATGTTCTTGCCCGTGAGATTCCGTGCATTGTGCTCACCTCCACTTTTGATGATGAAATCCGTAACCGTTTTATTGAAAAAAGCGTGCTTGACTATTTCAATAAGTCCAGCCGTGAAGACCTTGAAGAAATGGTTGATCTTATCCGCCGTATTCATTCCAACCATGAGATCAAAGTGGTTGTTGCCGAAGATAACTCTACTGTTCGCAAGATCATGCAGAGATTGCTGGAGCGGTTGAATTTTACCGTGCTGACCGGAAATGACGGTGCTGAAGCCCTTGAACTGATCAAGGCTAATCCTGATGTTAAGTTGTTGCTTACCGACTATGAGATGCCTAACCTTGATGGTTTTGAACTCGTCAGTGAGGTGCGTAAAATTTATAGCCGTGACCAGATGAGTATTCTTGGTGTTTCAGCGCATGATTCAGGCGCAATAACTGCAAAATTCCTCAAGCGCGGGGCTAATGACTTTCTTAAAAAAGCTTTTGAGGTGGAAGAATTTTCGTGGCGTATAACCAACAACCTTAATGAACTTGAACGTGTTCGCTCTATCAAGGATGCCTACAGCCGTGATTCCCTGAGCGGATTTTTCAATCTTAATTATTTTCTCGACCGGGGCCGCGGTCTTTATGATGAAGCCCGGAAGGGCGGTGCCGATCCGGTTGTAGCTGCTTTTAATATTGATAATATGCTTGAAGTCAACGCAAGACATGGCTGGGACGGCGGCTTTGCGGCAATTAAGAAGACCGCATCCTTGCTTGATCAGCAATCTCTCGGCTGGATGCTCACTGCGCGTAGCGAGAGTGGTTTCTACATTATCGCCAATGATCTTGAGGCATTGAAGCGTGACTTGAGCGCGGTTAAGGCTGCCCTTGCCAGCACGGAGATTGTTTCCGGTACTGACAGGTTTATGGTCAGTGCTTCATTTACTATCAGTATGGGTGGGAGCGGCTCCCTTGATGAAACTCTTTCCAAAGCTGTAATAGGCTTGAAGAATCTTCAGGACAAAGGCGTGAATGCATTTAGCTTTGCTTAGTTTACTAGCCTGAATTCATCCGTTATGCTCTAAACATGTTAGTTCTGAAATGTGCATCTTGCAGGCGCAAGTTGTGGAAATACTATAAGATCGGTCAGGGCGAGGTCCATCGTTGCCACAAGGACCGGATTAAGAAAATCTGGAACGCAGAGGAGCGTGACGGCAAGGTTTATTGTCCCTGCGGCAAAGCTTTCGGTATTGACCGTGGAACCTATTGGACCATGGATAAGAAGGCGTTCACGTATTCGGGAACGAAGACGAATAAATAAGTATCATCGGAGTATACAAGATCAGGGGCTTTTTGATTTCGAGAAAATTTTTTATGCGAAGCGGCGAAGCCTAATAATAGTTTTTGAAGAGTCCAGAGAA
>DDLU01000121.1 GCA_002340305.1 Desulfovibrio sp. UBA2564 | reverse complement strand
ACCACCGACAACAAATTCACCGAAACTCTGAATAACACTACCCGCCGCAGACGTACCTTCATCACCATGCAGAAGAATTGCACGCGTAGTAGCCACGTTCAGGGCCAAACGCAGCAAGGTGGTTACGAGCAGAAGTGAAGGGAAGATGGAAAATTCAAGGGGTGATTGCAAAAACATAGAGGTAATCAGGATTACCAAGCCCAGTGAAATACTCACTGTGAGCATAAAGTCAATGAACATGGTCGGCAGAGGAATGAGCATGACGAAGAGAATGACTACAACGCCGCCCGCGAGAAGAATATCGCCCTGCTTGGCAAATTGCTGATAATTTATTGATTTGGATTCGGCCATGATTTTGACACCCCTTTCAGGTCTGTTTCTGGTGATCGTCGGTCCCACCGGAAGAGGTGTTTAAGCCTTTATTTGCGGGTAAATTTGTTCAGTTTGGCAAGTATTGCCGCAACGGCTTTGTAAAGTTCTTCCGGGATAATGTCACCGATCTCAACCTGTTTATACAAGGCCTGTGCCAAGGGCTTGTTTTCGCGGATCGGTACTTTGTTTTCGCGGGCAATTTCTTTGATACGCTGCGCGACATTATTCATCCCTTTAGCAAGGACCAACGGTGCAGGGGCTACCATAGGATCATACTTCAAGGCAATGGCGTAATGGGTGGGGTTGGTGATGACAACATCGGCGTTGGGTACTTCTGCCATCATCCTTTTTTGGAGAATTGCCATCATTTTTTGCTTCTGCTGCTGCTTAATCTTCGGGTCGCCTTCGGCTTGTTTGCGTTCGTCTTTGACCTCGTCCTTGGTCATTTTCATGTCTTCCTGATAGTTCCAGCGCTGGTACCAAAGGTCCGCCAATGCAAGAACAAGCATAGGCAGCATGGTATAGGTAACCATCTTGTAGCCGATCTGCAGTATGTAGATGCCTAATTCATGTGCACTTGAATAAAATAGTGGCAGGAAGTTATGAACCTCATTTTTAATGATCATGTAAGGGGCGATGCCGACGATGATAGCGAAAAGCATACTTTTGACCAGTCTGATGACTGTTTTTACATTGAACATTAATCGCTTGAAGCCTTGGATCAGGTTGAACATTTTGCCAAATTTGGGCTTAAAGACTTTTGTCGTCCATAACTTGCCGACCTGAAGGCGAAGGACGAGAAATGCAATGAAAGCAATAAAAAGAAAAAGCGGGAGCAGTATAACTGCCAGTTTTTGCGAACACCACTGGAAGAGCTGGTAAATTGATTGTTTGTCAACATCAATAAATATCCCTTTGGTGAAGAACCACTGGAATATTTCATAAAATTGTTCGTAGTACATATCCATAATGACCCGCAGGCATATAACACCTGCGATAAGGGTCATTATTTTACCCATTTCTTCGCCTTTGGCAACGCTCCCATCTTTTCGGGCTTTTTTGATTCGTTTGGGTGTCGCCTTCTCAGTTTTACTAGGATCGCTAGCCATTGTGCCCTCTCCTAGTTACTGATTGGCAAGTCCGGAGGACTTCCGGCTTTGATGATGCTTAATAAATATTGCGGCAGGTCGGCTACAAATTCACCGACAAAGAGGGCCAGTACGGTAAAAACCATACTTAAAACGAAGAAACCGGCAAGAATTTTGAGCGGAAAACCAAGCATCAGGACGTTCATTTGCGGGGCCATTTTGCTGATTAAAGCCAGACCAAGGTCAACGACAAAGATGGTAGCAATGATGGGGGAGGCAACTTTTACTGCCAGCACGAAAAGATCTTTGGAAATGGTAAATATCTGGCTGCTAAGTGTGGATGAAATAAAAATTTGTCCCGGTGGAATATATTTGAAGCTTTCGACCATGGCCGACATTAAATAGAGATGACCATTGATGCTTAAGAAAACTAAAATGGCACACATATACAAAAAATGGGCGGTAACGGCCTCGTTGACCCCTGTTACCGGGTCAAGAACGTTGACCATGGAAAAACCCATCTGCACGCCGATCAGGTTACCACCTGTCTGGATTGCAGCGAACATTACATGTACTGATATTCCTAGAACAAGTCCGAGTACAAGTTCTCCAAGTATCATCAGGGCAATGTTGTAAGGGCTGGCAGGCATGAGGCTGCCGTCAAAATGTACATGTTGCCAGATGCCTAGTGTCAAAACCAATGTCAGGGCCGCTTTCACTGGATTGGGGATGGAGTTCCCACCAAAAAAAGGCATAAGAAACAGCACGATACTTACCCTGAACAGGGTTAAGTAAAAGCTCATCAGATCGCTGGGATTGAAATTAAAAAAAGTCATGCTGTCCTCGTTTAGTACAGGTCTGCAAAATCAGGACCCATTCTGCAAAGTCTATTATCATCAAGAAGGGAAGAGGGCAAAGGATGACTGCTGTCCAGGGTTGTTTTTTGTAAACAAATTCAATGAAAAAGCCCGTAAGATTAGTCTTACGGGCTTTAGCCTTTCAATTAATTATCTAAATTTTCTAGTTGAGAACGTAACGCATGGGATTAACAGGAACTCCTCCGAGTCTTACTTCATAATGGACATGAGGTCCGGTTGATCGTCCGGTATTACCTGCATAACCGATAAGTTCCCCGCGAGTAACGACCTGCCCTTTTTTAACGATTTGTTGTTTCATATGCCCGTAACGGGTTGCCAGATTGGCACCATGGTTGATTTTAATGAGCTTCCCGTATCCCCCCTGAGTTCCGGAAAATGATACAGTTCCTTTTGCCGGAGCATAGATTGGAGTTCCAATAGGGCACGAAATATCTATCCCTTTATGGTATTCACGTTTTCCTGTGAATGGAGAGCTTCGCCAGCCGAAGGGAGATGTTACCCAGCCTTCAACAGGCCAGATCGACGGAGTCGCATCAAGTGCATCCTGCTTAGAACGCATGGAGTGAATGATTTCCTGCTGTCTAACTTCTTCCAGTTTTGCTTCAGTACTAAGCTGTGCAAGAAAATCATGCATTTTCCTGACAAGAAGTTCCTGTCGATACAGCGGGAGATAATTTTTTGAAAAATCAGCCCCGGTCGATCCACCTTTGGGAGTTACGTTTTGAACATTACCTTGATCAAGGTTGATCATTACCCGTAGTTTAGAGTCGAAGTTACGGACACGGTCAAGGTCCTGAGAGATGTTTTTCATTTTCTGGGAAAGGGAGAGGAGTTGTGCTTTTTGCTCCTGTACAGCCTTTTCCGCTTGGTTTAGATTTTTTTCAAGTCCGGCATAGTTTTGATAGTATTTCCAGAGATATACATTGCCGCCGGCAAGTCCTGCGATCAGTGCGAAGATGAAGAAAAAGATCCACCCGCGCAACTGGAATTTACGGGCATTGTCGCAGGGATTTTTGAATATGACTACGTGATATTTTTTTAATAGCATGGTTCAGCTTTGGCCTTGCTTAATTATGACGTTAAGTGTCTTTGGTTAAAAGGCGCAATAAATTTGAAAAATTTTTAAGATGTTTTCGTGTTTAAGTCAAGCTGCCAGCGTCTTAAAGCATTAAAAGTATTATTTCTCGCCCCTGGTAGCTTGCGCCATTCCTCTTCCAGCCAGTTGTTTATTTCGCTTCGCTTGGTGTTGTCGTTAGATGGGCATTTGTTATCCCATATCGGTAATTCCCACTGGCGCGCGGCTGCTTTGATATATATTTTTTCGAGCATCAGAGTGGGGCGGATAACATTGAGTTTTCCTTGAAAAAACGGCTCATTCGCAGACAGTCCTTGAACTCGCCCGCTTTGGAGCATGTTCATGTGAAAAGTGGTGACGAGATCATCAGCTGTATGTCCCAGTGCAAGGTGGGTCAGGTTGTATTGATCGCAGAGTTCAAAGAGTCTTTTGCGTCTCAAGCGGCTACAGTAGAAACATGCAGATTTTTTTTTGTTTTCCGGGCTATGGGCTCTCGGGCCGTAGTCGGTGAGTTCAATGTGGGACGCAACCCCGTTGTCTCTGCACCATTCTGTAAGCGGGGTGTGGTTTTCGGGCTTGAAGCCGGGGTTAACGTGTAGAACCATGAGTTCTATATTAAAAGGTATAATAGCCTGGCGAATAAGCATGGTGCGGATAAGAACAAAGCTGTCCATTCCGCCGGATACGGCGATGCCGATGCGGTCTCCGTCTTTAATCATTTCGGTTTTTTGCATGAGCATCCCTACTGTGGATACGCATTTTTTTTGGGCAAAGCTCAGTTTTCCCCATTTAGCCATGGCTCGCTCCGGGTATATCTAATAAGTTGTGGAAAAAATCGTATTTATAATTTATTGATACTAAATCGGTGCCGGTTGCTATTTCAGACCGGCGGGATAGGGATCCTGCCTTAAAATAGGTTGACATGCAAGTTTATATCTCTTATTTTAGCAAATTGCTCCGTTGTTGAATAGTGTCGTGAGTCTGGTAATCCCAAGGTGCTGTTTGTGCTGAAAAGGTTTTTTATATTTTTGACTCTGGTCTCCATTGTTTGCGGAGCCTTTTATTTAAGTTCGCCGGAAAAGCCGGTTGAACGAGCTGAGCCTGTTTGGCCTGTCCTTGATAAAGAACAGGTGGACAGGCTTGACGTGTGCTCGTTGGATCAGGATTGTTTTTCCCTTGTGCGCAGGACTGACGGTTGGGGTGTTGTTCAGCATGGTTGGAATGGCACTGTTGAAGCCGATCTTGCGAAAGTTACATCGCTGCTTGATATGCTCGCGCAGGATAAAGCTTTGCGGTTTATGGGGGATGTCGATGAAGTTCTTCCCGGTGAGTACGGTTTCGAATCACCTGTCGTGCGAATTGCTGTTGGCGGCGGTCAGGAACTGGCTATTACTGTCGGTGCTGAAAGTGCTTCCGGTAAAGGCTATTACGCTCTGAATTCCAAGGAAAAAGGGAGTCTTTTTCTACTTGGTAAAGATTTTGTTGAACGGTGCGGATATCCGGCCGGACAATATTACGACCTTCAGCTGGTTTCAGGTAAGCCGGATGAGGTTATATCGATTTCATTAGGATATGGCGGGTCCTTTTCGTGGACATTGGCCCGTAAGGACGGGGTGTTCCTGTTTACATTTCCCGCACCTCTTAGTGGAAAGAAGAGTAGCAGTGGGGATGTTGACCTTTTTCTGCACTCTCTGCTTGAAGTTCCTGCCAAAGGAATTGTTGCCGATATTCCCGGCAAGGACCGCAGGGTCCTGCTGAATATCGAAATTATGCTGCCCGGAAAAAAAGTTGAAACTCTTCGAGTCTTCGAGCCGGGTGAAGGTGAAAACATTTATTTTGCCCGTTCGTCATCCCAGAACGGATATCTGGTGCTGAGTAAAGAACATTACGAGCAACTGGATAAAAAAGCTTTTGCAATGCGCCAGCGGAACGTTGTTTCCATCGCTACCGGAAAGCTTGGATCTGTAAGGGTTGTACAGGGCAACCAGACTTTTACCGGGATTAAATCCGATAAAAGCTGGATCAATTTTGAGGATAAAAAGCCGCTGCTGGGCATTGACATGTCCCTCTGGCGACTTAATGAATTAAAATTCGAGGCGGAACCGGTGGCAACACTTTCGGAGACTTCCGAAAAAATGATGGATCTGGAGTTACTGGACGAAAACGGCGCACAAGTCGTTACAGTGTCCTTTTATTCTGATCCGGAACTTCCCGACGGTCAATGCTGGCTTTCTTTAAGTAATGATAGCGGATACTATCCTGTGTCAGATAAGTTGCTTGAAGACCTACAGGGCCAGATTCCTCTCAGAAAATAAAAATAACCGGGACTCCCGGTAAAACCATTGTGTTGGAGATCGCATGGCAAGAATCACAGTTGAAGATTGTCTGGCTGAGGTTGGTAACAGATTCCTTATCGTCCAGATGGCCATTAAAAGAGTGAAGCAGTACCGTGAAGGTTACACTCCTCTTGTTGAATCCAAAAACAAAGAAATCGTAACCGCGCTCAGGGAAATTGCCGCTACCAAGGTTCTTCCCGAGAGCTACCACACTGCTGACGGTAAAAAGCCCGGCAGCGAATAAGTCATGTCAAAACGTTGTTACTATGAAGTCTTAGAAGTTTCCCGCGATTCGCAGGAAGGGGAAATCAAAAGAGCCTATCGCAAGAAGGCTATGGAGTTTCATCCTGACCGTAATCCGGGCAACGCAGAAGCTGAAGAAAAATTCAAGGAAGC
>DDLU01000037.1 GCA_002340305.1 Desulfovibrio sp. UBA2564 | reverse complement strand
TAAAAAGTAATCTCAAGCAATTGTTATTTTGCTCCGGCAATCGTATCCCGAAGGTCGGAGCCTTTTTACTGCATAGTATCGAACTGGAGGATTTAAATGAGTTACCATGATAATTCGAATTCTATTGGCGTGATAGGGGGGGCTACCATATTTGCTGCTTTCCTTCTTTCTGGAGGAATTGCAAGGACAGTCGGAGCAGATATCACAATTGTTTTTACTGCTTTTTTGTGGTCGTGCGCGATACTTGTAGTGGCAGGGGTGGTGTGCTGGATAGTAGGCCGCGCGGGATGTGTGAGTTTGTCGTTGACAGGCTCAGCTTCATTGGTCCTTATATGGCCTAGCTGGTGGAAGGTCCTCGACTCGATAGCTGCTGGTGATTCGGACAAGACTTCTCTTCTTGGGAGCCTTTTTAGTCAAAGGGACTCATACTCACCTTTTCCAGATTTTGGACCTCCTGTTGAATGGTACAATGACTCTCTATTCAAGTGGGGAGTTGAGGCGACATTGATTAGCCTGTTAATTTTTTGCATATGGCGCAACAGGCGGCATTATTAACGCAATGTGAGGTGCTCAAGGTAGCATCTGCCTAGTATTGATCGCTAATTATATCAGCTAGGAAGAGCGATTTAATTTTCGACTCAGGAATGTTTTTGTGAATCTTGCCTAGAAAATGATCAGCCTGTTTTTTTGAGCCACAGGGGTGGTTTGCCCCGAAGTGCATAAAGATGGGCTGACCTGAGAAATCTTGACCGAGATATATAACTGTCGCCCAAAAATCAAAATCCGCTTCATGCTTCCTGATCTCAGCATGATAACCCACAGAGTAGAAAACGTCTCCGGGCCTGAAGTGTTTTACAAACACTCGTTCAGGTCTTCTCCACGGCTTATGGATTGGTAATTCTTGCATAGCGTTCTCCGTTGTTCTCTCCCGGATCGTAGCATAGTGGAGCAGGGCTTGAAAGCTGGTTGATGGCACCCCATGCCCCCCGCTCAGGGTCCCATACCCCGCCGAGTTTATCTACACCTACCGCACACACAATGTATCCACAGAAAAGGGCTTTTTCTTTACGTAACTCCAACCCTATGAAGTGCAGGTTCAAAAATTTTTCCAGAAATTAAAAAGGGCGTTTCTCTGAATAGCAAATTGGAGGAGGTGAGCGCGTTCTTTGACGTGTTTTTTATTTTTTTGCGGGCCGATCAAAAGCCCCCTCAAGGTCCAAGCTCGTCAGGCCCAGCGAGTGCAAATATCTGGCTGTTGTGGTCACTGATTGGTGTCTCAAGAGCTTTTGAATATCTGGTAATGAGTATCCTCTATCAGCGAGTATGGATGCTGACAAGTGGCGTATGGCGTGAAAGTTAAACGGTGTTATCCCGGCCTTTTCACACCACTTATTCATGATTTTGGTTGATGGGCTGTATGGCCTTTTGGTTTCGTGGTTGATGAATACGCATTTTTTGAACCCGGTTTCCAATCTCTGGGCCTTTAGCTCATTCTCAAGGTCTGAAATCATTGGGACCGCATCACGGTGAACGCCACCGCCGAGCCTTTTTCTCGTCTCTAGCCAGATTACCTTTTTTTCAAAGTCTACGTCTGACCATTTCAGAGATAAAATCTCATTTCTGCGGCCTCCGGTAAATAGGAAGGTCATGAGTAATCGGCCCTTATGAGGTTGAAGCATGTCTACCAAAGCCCAGAAATCTTCAACAGGTGGGACATACTTCGGATTCATGTCAACGCGATAAGTTTCAACCGCAAATGGGTTTTCTTTAGGGAGATTGAAAGGACGAATCCCCCAGTTCCAAGCAGACACCAGAAACTTCCGGTGAATGTTGGCCCTATGTGGGGAAATTGTTTTTGCTATATAATCCAGTGTTCTCTGGACTAAGAGGTAGCTTATTTTATTTAAAGGGGTGAGTGCCGTCCCGGTTAATTCCATGAATTTAAGGTAGGCCCGCTCTTTGTCCTGAATATGTTTTTTCGTCTGTCTCTGATTCTCACAACTTCTTAGATATTCGTCCAGAAGCACATGCAGCTTTATGCTGTTATTTCTCGGTGAAGAGATAGCGTCCCGCATCATGACTTCCCACGCTATCGCATCTTTTTTTGTCGGGAACTGCTTCTCTTTTCTTGAACCGTTCCATGTGACCCGCCCGTACCATTTGCCTTTCCTTTTTACTGGCATAATTTTCTCCCTCAATTATCAAAAAACGCGCTTACAGATTAGTATAAGCGCGTTCTTCGATAATGTCTGAGATAAGTATGCCAGCCTAGGTGTTTTTATGGTTGCCTAGCTGTGTTGTTTTGCGTGAAGCTGTTTAAATATTCGTTGATATGTTCGGCTTTCTCCGGTGACCGCCTTGCCATGTCTGCCAGCTTCATCAATTGCGGTGTAAGGTCGGTAGGTCTGAATAATACCCGCTTGCTGGTCTCTGCCAGCCATTTGACGCATTCAGGATCGGCTATAAATTTTGCCATCATGCTATTGGTGGCAATGTCTGCACCGACTTTTACTGTTCCGAATGCTGCTCCTTTCACGGCACCGGGTAAGCCCCCATAAGCACCTCCATTTGCAAAGCCTTGGGTGATTGGCTTGAACACTTCTTGCCATGCCAGCTTATTTGCTGTGTTTGAGAAGTTGCCATGCCTGCTAAGTGACTTCATCCAACCTGCCGAGTCGAGCAGGGTTTTAAGCTCATCGTTGGCATCACCGAACAGAAAACGTGCAGCTTCAGGGGCGTTCTCGTTCATATCGTTCCAGCGGGTCAGGAATGTATCAAAGCTGAATGTTGCACCGTCTCCACCTGAATTGCCGGGGGTAGTCATGCCCAGCTTGCGGAACTCGGTAGCTCGAATGTCTGCGGCTGTTTCAGGGCTGAGGTTGCCAAACATCCGGTTGAGGCGGTTAGTACCCTGCTTCTTGCCCTTAAAAATCCAATCGTAAGCAGCTCCATCCTGTTCGAATTTCTTAACCTGTGTGGCATCATCAAGCAGGCCGGGAACCCCTTTCTGTTTGTTTCCTTTGCCGAGCTTCCACCAGAGCTTTGCACGGCGCACAGCTTCGGCAGCTTTGGGGCCTCCTGCCTGCATTGCCGCTTCGGTAATATCCTTGTCTGCGGCACGTTCAAATTGCATCAAGATTCGGTCTGCATCGGTCCGGGCTGCGGGGTTCTTCCGGTAGGCTGATGCGGCGTGTTTTTTGATAATGTCCAACCCCCGCTTACTCATGGTTCCATCTTCTGCAATGTCCTGAAGGGCAAGCTTAGCGGAATTGATCGCTTCGGCGTTATGCTGTGCAATCAGTGCGCTTTCAGAGGCTGGGCCCATGATCCCATCAATTTCGGAAACAATGTTGTTTGCCGGGATACGGTCCGGGATGAATTCAGCAACCTTGCCATAAAGCTTGTCCGCTCCATCAAAAAAGCGGCTTTCAGCTTGGGCCATATCTCCCTTGATCCGCCTGCCCAACTCAGCTGTATCTGCGGGGATGCCGTAGCCGCTAGTTAGATCAGTGAAGATTTCGTTTGCCCGGTTCCAGTTGTGACGGTCTACCTCCTGCATTACCTTGCCAGACGCTGGCATGTTGCGGAGACTTTGCGAAAGCTGCTGGGCCTCAACATTATCAAGCATACCTACTTCGGTCTTGAATCCAGCTTGCTCCAACTGCTGCACCTTCTTCAAGGTTCCGACTCCTGTCGGACCTACACGGCTTTTTGCATAGCTTTTGACCGGGGAAAGGGCGGTCTTTGCTGCGTTGCCTGCCATGCTCAGGGCTTTAGCTCCAACGATGGGTACAGCCATATCCATAGCTACGTCATTAACGGCCTTGTCGGTCTGTTCCCAGAAGCCCGGTAAAGGCTGCTCATTGAGCCATGCTTTACCCAAGTCGTATGCCTGCCCAGCCATGGAGCCAGTTAAGGCCCCGCCAGCAATTGCACCACCGGGGCCAGCTGCGCATCCAAGCAATGTGCCGGGGATGGACCCAACACCCTGCGCAAAGGTACGCCAGTAATCAGGATCGGATTCAGCTTCGGGGTGTTTGGCGGGAACGTGCTTGTCGCAGTATCGCCGGGAAGCGGCTTTCATTTCATCTGCGCTCATGGAATCAGGGAATTCGACCGTTACGCCGTCCGGCATTAATACTTCAGGCATTATTCAAAATCTCCTGTTTCCGGGTTGTAGCGGAGCTTTCCGCCAAGGCCCTGTTCTGCACGAATAGAGACCGGATGTTCTCCGTACATGTCCTGCCAAGCGTCAATTTCATCCTGCATAAAGCTGCGGTAGCCGCCCATTTTTTTCAGCAAGGTTTCTTTGCTGTCCATCTGGGTAGGTAAAAAGGCTTCAAGGCGTTTCTTCTCAGCCTCAGAAACAGCCGCCCCGGAAAGCCTGTTCATAATCTGGGAACTGAAGTTTGCCACGGCAGAGCGTAGGGGAACGCCTTCGGGGTCAATTTTGGAGAGAATTGCATTCGGGGTGTAGCCCTGCCACCAACCTGTTCCGCCGTCCGAGTGTTCAATAGTTTCCTGTACACCGGAAAACTTTTTAATTGCCTCCACCTTTTCGGCAAGATTGCGCCTTGCTGTGGTGTCGATAGGCATGAATTCCGGCATGGTTCCGGGCTGCTGGGGCCGAGGGGTCGCGCCTACGAAACGAGGGTTCTTGCTGGGGTTGTCCGCAAAAACAACGTACTTACCCCAGCCGTCAGGCCCATCCATTTCAGTCAGGATAATTTTGGGTTCTTTCCGGGCATACTGGTTGTTGAGCTTCAGCTTGTCTTCATACATTCCCAAAGCCTCTTGCTTTTTCTGCTCCGGGGTCTGGTAATTCATGGCTTGAGGGGAGGCGTAACTAAACGGGTTGAATCCGTATTTTGATTCAAGCTCTCGCTGATCTCTCCCATAGATTCCGGTATCACCTTGCAACTGACCAGAGTAAGCCAGTGCGTTTGCCTGCCGGGTGTAATCAGCAACCCCCTGATTGTATTGGTCCTGTTGCTTCTGGTAATTGAACTGATCCTGACGAAAAGTATTGTTGAAGTCCTGTTGCTCTCGCTGGAAGTCAAACTGCATCTGCCTGAAGGCTCGATCTTTTTCTCTTTCATCCCGCCTTTCGGTCCGGGCCTGACCTGAGTTGAATGCTTCCAAAAAACTTTGCATAAAGGCGTTTGCGCCTTGTCCGGTAAGTCCTGCCATGTTTCACTTCCTGTGAGTTTGAGCACGTCCTGTGCTGGTTAATAAAATGCTCGGCGGTCCTTATTGGTTTACCCGCCGAGATTTGTGGTTATTCCGTTTGCTAACGTTGTTCTTTTCAGATTATTATCCTTGTCATAAGGAAAACATCATGAAGAGATTAGTTATGGTTTTAGTGCTGGGTTTGCTGGTGGGGTGTGCGGCTAAAAAGGCCACCACCGAGACCTCGCCAGCTTACACTTTGCATTCAGATTCGGAGCCATCCCAAGCTGAGCTTGATAGGATGGAGCATAACCGACAATTGAACATCTTGATTATGACCGCATCCCAGAACGGAAGTTCAGAACAAGAGATTGCCTATCTTTACAAGAAGTTTGAACGGAAGCCGTCTGAACCTGCGGTAGCGACAAACGAAAAAGCTGATCTGGAGCGGAACCGGGAGATTGCTGAAGATATTTTAAGCACAACCATAGATGTGCTTACCTTCCCTTCCTACCCGTAAAACTTTGAGTGGAATTGCTCCCACCATTCTGGATAGGTCATGCTGAGGCTCGAATTTTGTGCAGCGGCCTGTGTCGGATTTAACATAGCTTGCATCTGTTCAGAACTGGGGAAAGATTGACCTCTGTTATCGCTTGCAAATTCATTCGGGGTAGCCTGCCTTTCCTTAGTGTTAAAGAAGTCGTCAACAACACCTTGATTGATGGAGCTTACAGCCCCGGTGTTCGGGTCCCTGCTGAAAAAGGATTGCCCACCGGGAGCTATCCCCAAGTCGTCAAGCTGCTTTCCATATGCGAAAGTGTCGTACATGTTGCCCAGCGGAGAGAGGGAGGCCAGCGCGGAAGCGAAGTCAGAGCTATAGCTTGCAGCATAAGGAGCTAGTCCGCTGGCGGCACCACCGATGCGGGAGCCTGTTTTATGTGGGTAATCGTGAGTCAGGCGGCTGAACCCAAGCTCCGAGAGCTTATTGGTGATTCCTGCGGCTGTCGGTCCTCCCAATGACATTGCAAAGTTGCTTAACCCCATGGTTGCCGGACCTGCTGCTATCTGTCCAATTCCAGCCCACTTGCCTTTAGTCGTAAGAACAAGGTTGTTGTCTTTCCATTCAGCCAGCCCTTTGTCTAATAGCTCTTGTGTGCCGCTGGCAAAAGTGTCTACCTTGTCCGGCTTTTCTCCGAACCATGAGGAGACCGTTTCCGCAAACCCGGAAGGGCTGAAAGAATCTTCCATTTCAGCGGTGTTAAAGCCGTACACGTCCCGGAGACTTCCTACATCACCCATGTACGCCTTTTTTGCCAGTCCGTTACGTAGCTGTTCTCTTTCCAACTCAGGCTCACGGGTCCACCAGTTTTGTCGATTGTCCACCCGGTTGTTGATCTGGCCTACAAGTCCATTGGTGACAGCTGCGTTTTGATTGTACTGCCGCTGCTTACGTTGAAGATGATAAAAAGCCTTCTCCCGTGCTGTGCCCTCCGGGTCTTTCCAGCCTTGAACCGTGGTCATACGCCCTTTTCCGGTTAGGCTGGGCTTGGTCAAATTGCTGGGAACATCATGCCAACCGTCAAACGGGTTCCATGACTGTTTGCTTTTAGAGTTGTCCTTGTCTTTATTCTTACTTGGATCATTTGAAGCGTTATAGCTGTCACCGGGAAGACCGTCACCGGGGCTACCCCCGAAAGAACCACCTGTATTATAACCCATAAGACCTCCTGTCAGGGCTAGTTTTATTGGAATTAGTGGGCGTAGAATTCGCCTCGCAGAATAGAATAATGGCATCCATCATAATGTTTGCCGTTGTATGTAAACTGCTTTCTGAAAAGTCCGTCTTTCCGCATACCGATGTGTGTATGTTGGTCCTGCCACTCTTCATCATATGCAGGAATAAGCCCATCTACTCGAAGGAGCTTGAAGTCCTGAAAGTAGCGGTCAAGGAATTTGCGTCCAAACTTTTGTAAGTTCTCAGTGTTGCGGTAATCAGGGTGAATCAACCAGTGAACACTTGCATTAAAGCTCGGTACAACGCTCAGAAGGAATGAGCAAAATACTAGTTTATCTCCGTCATAAATGAACACCGGATAGTGAGCATTTTTTGCAAACCATTGACAGAATTCATCAATGCCGAATTTCTCTCCTGTATCACCAATGAATTCATGAATACGGTCCTTAACGAGGTCCCAGACTTGTTGTCTGATAGTTTCCTTGTTCGATGGGGTAGTAGTGATAATATATTCGGTCATTAAGCACCTCCATGTGCAGGGATATTTAATTGTTACAGTTTATTATGTGGCTCACCCAGCGTTGAGAAATCCCGAACCGCTGGGCTATGACTTCCTGAGTAAGTCTGTCTTCAAAGTATAGAGTCTTGATCTTTTCGTTACGTTTTGCCCTAGGATTTGGCGGAAGGGGTGGCACTGTCTGGCCTGCGTACTCCCGGCAGATTTCACGGGCTTTTTTCGTTCCAACTATCAGTTCGAAGTCTTCAAATTCTACGCCAATTTGACCACAGTCATTGCAGGGGGCATCCATTCCTTTTAAGCCTCCCGTGCACTGGGCAGGTTTTCGGGTTTAAGGTCATTTTCATCAATGCGGATAGTCCGGGCCGAGATTTTCACAGCAGGGATTACCCCGGCTTTGATGCGCCTCAGCACTGTTTCCTTGTTCACGCCAAGCCTTACGGCTGCTTCCTTCGGTGATAGGTAAGCCATAAGAATTCCTTGCCTGATGAGGCAGGTTAATTGTGAATGAAAAAAAGTGGGATTTGGTGAGGTAGCCAACCTCGATAAGATGATTACTTATATCAAGAGAGCTGCCTTTTGTCAACAAAAAACAACTCTAAGTAACTGTAATGGCTGGAGTTTGTTCGTCTAGTGTGAAATGCGGCTATCGAAATTCATAGCAATAGCTATCCTTGCTGATAGTCCATGTGAAGACTGCCCAATTAAATCATTAAGTGCCGTTTCTGGACCTAAGACATTAAGGTCGGGGTTGATTTTCCGAAATGGGTAGTTAGCTGAGGGGTTATTACAAACGTCTGTTGAGGCTCAGCTGAACTTTTTTTCTGGTGATAAAATTATCCGTCTGGCAACAGCTTTAGTAATTCTGAAACATAAGAATAGCTGAGGTTCAAGGAAGGGGGGTGGCAAGAATGAACCTGCCGAACCTCCAAGTCTGAATCCTACCCGCAGGCCAAGACTTTTTCTTCCATTCAATTCTGATTGCTGTAATCGGTTAAATGAATTTCCTGTGAAGGAATGTAATTTGCCCTTGCTGGTGGTGAATGAGATTTTCCTGTGAGATTGATTGTGTGAAGTTCTCTTTTTCATCAGCAACACGGATGCGACCGAATAGGTTGCATGATGCTATTTAATTTAGATGCTATTTATAAGACGCTATTTTGTAGGGCGGTTTTTGCACCCCTTAAGTGAAGTTTTTGCACCACCCTAAAGGTCGTTTTTTGCACCCCTGTTTACTTCTGTCCGGTCCAGAGCGGTCAGATATGTCCGGTCAGGAAATAAAAGATACTTTTTGCGGGGGTGTCCTTTATTTTATTGGCTTAACCATACGGGTCCGTCTGGGTATCTTTAATTTGTGACACTCCCACTTTCAATGGACATTCATAAATCCAGTTCGGCAACTCCCGGACAAGGCCGGAAGCAATCAGTTTCTTTTTTGCTGTGGGAAAGCTACGCACACTAAGCCCAGCAAAATCAGCGAGTATTTTTTTTCCGGTCCTGCAATAATGGACTGTGGCAGATTGTTCGTAGTCTTTAAAATCCCCATCTTCTGCCCACCCTTCGTAGACACTGTCTATTTCACAATTTGGGTCCAGTCGTGGATCAGGTTTAGCAAAGTAACGTATCACCATGTATAGGCTTTTTTCTGAGGAAGACATTTTCGCCCATGCTCCAGAACTGACCAATTCCGAATCAATTATTATGGTTCGTCCTTGGTTTGGCCTGAACTGTAGCTCGTATAAATTGGTGGTGCGGATGCCACCGTTTGAACGTCCGTTTACAGAGACAAGCCCCGCAGACTTAATGCCTTTTGTCCCCTCCGTCACCTTCGTTTCAGACAGCCCCGACAATTCGGAAATCCGCTTCCTTCCCGGAAAAAGTTTTGTTTTGCCATGCGAGTGAAAGATGAGAACGGGCAAAACCTGTTGCGCACTCTTGCCTAAATCCTTCCATGGGCCGGGAGATTCAACGCCCTGAACGATTGTTCCGATGATTCGTGCCGGGAACTGGAAAAACTGTTCAGGTCGTCCCGCCGGGGTTTCCTGCTTAAATTCATTCATCAAGTCACCTGCTTAAGTGACGCTTGTTAAAAGCCACAGGGGGAGGGGGATAAGCCAAGCAATACCTATCCAGCCCCGTCGGGCGGCTCCCTCGTAAAGTTCCCTGTGGAAATTTGGTAAAAGCAATCCTGTCCGGCTCACTGAGTCGGTCTAATATCTTCCCTTGGAAGAAATGTTGTGGCTATCTGGTAGCTCTGGTGGGGTTAGTTGCTTCCCGTGACGTAAAACGGATCATCGGGAATTTCTGTTGGCATGTGAGGCAACAAGTGGACTTCGTGTTTGTATATATTTTCAAGGTCAGCAATGGCCTCGGCATCATTGTCATGCCATGTCAATGCCCGTTTTGAGCGGCGGACTCCATCAAGTACTTTGAAGGCTATTCCTCTGGGGATAGATAACGTTGTGCCGTCTGGCGCCATAGCTGTTATCCCGGAGTAATTTTCTTCAAAATAACCCCCATTGTCCTGCACCCACGAATTGGAGGCGGGTATGCTTTTGAAAAGTCCCAATCTGAGTAGTAGTTGTCGATCAAGCGGGAGGGTCCGAGGATAATACATTCTGAATATATCCATGGTGCGCTGTGTGATTTTTATCATGATCCTCCTACGGTTGCAGACTGAGGCCCAGCAGGTACATGTTGCAGCTTTCGTGGTGTTGACACTGACCACACAGCCGGAATTGCACAGGACAACCTTTCGGGTTTCGTTCCGGGCAATAAACCGTCTTCGGCTGAATCTGTAACTGTCGGATCAGGCCGGGAGCATCCCACCAACTGCCAGCACATGCATTTTCTGCAAGCTCACGCTGTTCCGGGGTTGCAGGTCGGGCAAGACGTTCAGAAACGGTTAAAGGACGTTTTTCTGAAGGCTTATCAGCAACCTTGATTGGTTCAAGCTCATGGGCCTCAACGGTTTCGGTAACGGGATTGCTAACCGGATTAACTGCGGGAGCTTCCACGGCTTTTGGGTTAGGAGCAATGGCGTTCCCGGTGGCCTCCAATTTAATGGTATCGTCGGGGTAAATCCTGCCGAGGTCCGCAAGGATTTTGTCTTCAGAATTGCGCCATGTGAGAGCTTTAGAACTTTGCCCCCGCTGGCCTTTTTTTCTAAAAAGGATACCCTGCGGAATCCGCACGGTTGAGCCATTAGAAAAGGATACCTCAGATAAGGATACCTTCTTTTCAAATAAAGATACTCCCTGTTCACGCATCCATTTTTTGCCAGCAGGGACGGAGACGAAAAGCCCGGCTTGCTTCAGCGTGTCAGGTACCAGCGGAAGTGTTCCCGGATGATACTTTTCAATGATGGATTTGGTGCGGTCGGTGATCAAGATTTAGACTTCCTCCTTTTCGATAATTTTTTGTAAGGCTCAAGGTCTCTGTAGTCGATTCCTTCACGCTCAAGATATTTCTGAAATTCCTTTGAAGGCTTCCCGGTTATGCAGGATGCTTTGTGCCATCTTCGGGTAGTGAAAATGTTTTCCGATTTATTCAGTGTCGGCTCATCACTCCCCTCGATCTGCCGTTGGGCTTTTCGCTCTTCAAGTTTTTCAAGTAAGCTGTTTCTTGAACGTTTCATGTTGCCTCTAATTCAATTCGATAGAGTTCTCACGGAGCCAATCACACAAGGATTCGGTTTCGTAGTAGACCTTTTGCCCGAACTTCTTCCGGCCTGCCGGGCCTTCGCCTAGTCCGTCCTTGTTCGCCATGGTTTTAGAATTGAGAACTCCGCCGGAAAACGTATCTACTTTATTTCGTGCAACGAATGGGGAACCCCAAGACTCAGCCAGTTTGTGGAATGCGTCATGGTCTGCCATGTTTAAACCTCCATTTGTTTTTTATGTTCAGAACAAGGCCCTATATACCCCCATTATACTTTTTAATTCAACCCCGGTAACGGTTGTTCCAACGCCAGTGGACTGTTTTTCTCGTGGGTTTTCTGGACTATCCGGGACGGTGCTGGACCCCCTTGGACCTGCCGGGACAAGCAGAAATTAATTTTAAAAAAATTCAAAAAAAGTTTTCAATTCACCCGAAAAAGCCCTCTGCTCACCTTTTGATATAGCAGAGGGCTTTTAATTGTTTGTAATGACACAGAAAACAGGGTGTTCTCGTGTTTTTTGTCGAGAGTTGATGCACGGTTAAATGCAGCTAGTCAGCACTTTAACATACTGTTTTTGTGGGTGATAATTAGAAATAGTGGCTTTTTGGTCAGCACCCTTATTTGTGGTTTTGAATGGAGACGACTTTGGATGTGGACTCAGGGGCAGCAACGTCAATCGCTTCCAAATTGCTGATTGCGTCCCGCATGTTGTCTGGGGCAAGGTGGGAGTAGCGTTTTGTCATTTCAAGGGACGAGTGGCCCAGCAATTCGCCTACAGTATATAATGGGGTTCCGCTCTGAACCAGCCAAGATGCAAAAGTATGCCGCAGAGAATGAAAGACTATTTTTTGCCGAGTATCATCAACGTTGTCATTCAGGCCAGCTGCCTCGACTGTTCTGGCAAATGTTCTGGACAGCAGCTTAATCTTTTCCCCGGTTGTGGACCTAAAAATATATCCGGTAGCAGGGTGGTTGCCTCTCAGCATTTCAGCTACCCCGGCGGTCATGGGTACATGTCTGTTCTTGCCAGATTTGGTGTCCCTTACAGCGATCAGCGAGCTATCAAAATCAATGTCGGTCCATTTTAAATTGAAAATCTCGGCAGACCTCAGCCCCGAATACAATGAAAGGTATGCAATGTCGCGCACCTGTGGACTGCGTTGCATAAGAGCTTCAAGCAATTGCCTTGCTTCTGACTGAGTCAAGAACCTGTCCCGCTTGTTGTCGACCTTGGAAAACTTCATTTTTGAGGCGGGGTTTTCACCCTTGAATATGTCTAGCTCAGCAGCATATTTGAACGTTTGCCGGGCTGTGGCAATGGCGTATTTTATGGTCGTCTGGCTGCGTTTTGCTTTCTGCATTTTCCAGCGGATTTGCTCAATATCTTTGAAAGCAATTTCGTTGAAAGTCTTGGGGCCTATGCTGGGGAGTAGCCAGTTATCAAACAAGGTCTGCTCAGTTCTCCATGAGTTCGGTTTTTTGATTTGTTTGGCACGGGGCATATACTGGTCAGTGAAGAAATCGCCAAAGGTTACCATGGCTTTTTGCTCTGCTTCGATCCGGGCGGCTTCCTCGGCTTTTTTCTGGTCACGTACAGCCCTACGTTCATTCAGGGTAGTCGCACCTTTCCCAAGTCGGGCAGCTTCCTTAAGCTCAGCAAGAATCGCTGTGGCCTTGGTCAAAGTCATGCCTTCACTGGCCCAGCCAGCACCCTCCTCAATGCGTTTGCCCTTGTATTGAAAACGAATGAAGTAGTAGCGATCTTTTTTCACTCCATGCTTGCGCGTTGCATGTTCCCGGTAACGAATACCCTTTATGCTGGTAGAAAACTTTTTTGCCCCCATTTTGCCCCCGTTTTTTTGATGAAAGCTTGGTCGACTTAGGGTCGAGTAAGGAAGTAGTGTATGGGTTAATCCCAGTAATGACAAGCTTTAATAGTGTGCGTGGGGGCTGTGGGGAATATCGGGACGTATAATTCGTAACCAGCAGGCCGTCGGTTCAATTCCGATCGTTGGCTCCAGTTAAATCAAGGGTTTACATCAATACGGTGTGAGCCTTTTTTCATCCCTGATACCCTATTGCTACCCAAAAGGTAGCCGGGTGTAAAATTTTATTTTTGGGCTGGGTAGCTTTTGTTGCGTTTGAAGTAATGGGATGGACCCACCCGTACATAAACTCTTTGGCTTTTTCACAGCGGTAAGCATAAACTGCCACTAAGCTTGTACATAACGTTCAAACTCAAACGTAAGGAACGGGTCCAATGAAAAATATTAGTACCATCTGTCTTGAAACACTTCTGTGGGACACAGGGGGAGTGTCGCTGAGACAAGCATATAATAAAAATGCGGCTCCCCCTTCATACAAAGGAGAAGCCGCCAATCAGACTATCACGCGATAATCCTATTATTATTTTTTCTTCTTAAACCTGCTACGGAAAATGCCCAACAGAGGAGCAAATGCCATTAGCAGCCATTCCATCCCCATAGTTGCGGCCGGGTTGGCTACGCAACCGCCCCCTCCACCGGAAGAGGAAGTAGAAGCTACAGGCTGAACCGGGTCATATATTTTCTTAAGGTCTTTATCGAGGTCATAGTCACTGTTATCCTGAACAGTAAACCAGAAGTGATAAGTGACACCTTTTTCAAGAGTAGTCCCCTTTGCCAGAGGTGTTGCTTTATCAGCATCAGTACTCATCCAGAAAACACCGACCTTATCCTTTACAACAGACTCGCTGAATGTGAAAGGCAGGTAATTGTCGGTAATGAGTTTCTCAAGCAAAATGTCCCCGACCTTATAGGCAGAGTCGGAAGGAGTATACGCAAAACCAAAGACACCGATAGCCTTTGCAGTATCGACTTCCGCATGGAAGGTATGAGCAGGAAGATTCGGAATTACAGTAAGATTGGACGGGATTTTATGTTTGGTCAGTTCGGAAGCACTTTTCTTAACTGTTTTGGCCTCGCTGATAGTGATCTTTACTTTCTGACCGGGGAAGACCTCAGCAGCGGTGCTGGAACCTTCACCAATACCTTCATACATAATGGCGTGATCCTTACCGCAGGTGACCAACATTTTCAGGCCTTCTTCAGTACCGGCTATATCCTGCCCAACATATGCTCCGGTAACTTCCTTAGTCCACGAGGAACCATCGTAGCGATAGATGTTATGGTCAAAACCGCCAGCATAGAGAAGATCATCTGTTCCCCAAATACTTCCGCCGCATATTCCCATATTGGTATCTGTCCATTTTGTACCATCATATTTATATACACCACCGGTAGCGGCGACATAAATTTCATTCTCTGAACGGGCAAAGATATCCCTGACCTTACCCTCAAAACTTGGGATACTGGCTGAAATAAGAGGCAATTCAGACCAATCACTTCCGTCATATTTAGCAACGCCAAGATCACCGCAAACATAAACGTTATCGCCAAGAACAAAAATATTCTTGAATCTCTTTTTGCTTACTTCCAGATCACCCAGTGTTTCCTTGGTCATACTGCCATCTGAAGCAACTTTATAAACCGCAGCGCGACCAAATTCTCCATCATTCTTATCGTTATCCTGCCCGACGACATATGCTTCACTGGCACTGGTCATGGCAATACCCCTGAACCAGTATTGACCAATTGAAGAAGTATCAGCCTTAGACCACCGTCCCTCTTCGTAGATATATGCATTCTGACCAGACACGGTAGCGAAATGCTCTTCATCATGCGCAGAAACAGAGCGCAAGTTGTTGGAACTAATGGTGTCAGCTGTATCAGCCATCTTGACCCAGTTTTTACCGTCAGTGGAAGTAAAAACTAGTCCGCAGCCGCCCACGGTAATAAACTTGTTCGGAGAAGCAGCTGTTACGCTGTAGAAGTCAGCGTAATCGGCGATACCGAGACCGACAGTATTCCATACATTGCCCTTAGTGTACTTAAAGGCAGTACCGGCGTTTACAATAGCAGAACCACCGGAATAGCAAGGGACCGCGCTGGTTACAGTTACTGCATTTTCATCGTTGATCTTTTCCCATGTGTGCATCGGAGTCCGATGATATATACGTGTTCCATCAGAAATGAAGAAGTCATCAAGCGAACTGCCCCAGACTTTGGTAATAGTACACAGACTGCTGTCAAGATCAGAAAGATCAAGAGTTTTAGTTGCAACACCGGGGGTGGCGCCGCTAAGATCAAAACGATACAGAGAATTGTCTGCTTCGTTATACAGACCAAATTCACCGGATGAACCTTCACCGAAATTCATTACAAAGTCATTATCACCAGGAACAATTACATCTCCGCTTTCTGTTGCCTTAAGCTCAAGCTTTACAGATTCACCACCAGATTCAGGATCAGCGGCAATGGCACTCATAAGTTGATTGCTATCACCTTTTTGCATCCAGACGAGAGAACTGCCTGCACGAACAATGGACGTAATAACGTCAGCATTAGTATCGCCAGTATCAGCTGCTTTGATATTGGTAGCTTTTACACCTGGCTGAATTGAACCGTCAGCAGCAACCGCATACTTAACCAAAGGCTGTTGAGCCTTACCGGATGAGCAGCCAGCGTAAAGGAGATAAGTGCAGGAGTCTCCGGGGACAACAGCAAGTAAATCGTAAGCACTGTCTGCTGCGACCTGAACCGTATCGGCATCAATGCCAGCAGAAGCAGTTTTTGCTTCTGTTACAACTTTTCCCTCAAATAAATTATACAAGGTGGCTTCACCGGCGGCATGAGTTGAAGTGATCGGTACGATTACGCTTGAACCGAAAGCTGTTGCGACTTGTCCAAAAGCAGCAGAGGCTAACTGCTCATTACCAACAGAATCCTTGGCCTCGACATAAGAGCTGAAATCTTCAGTAACAAAAACTTTTTTATTGCTATCAGCGACAAAATAAAGTTCACGTACATTATCTTTTATACGTGTAATTACTTCAGGATCACCACCTTCTGGAAGTGTCACGGTTTTCCAATTCAAAGTCTCGGAATACATTGATGTGTCATTCTCACCAACAACGACAGCATAATTAATGTCGCCGTTTTTAATCTGGGTGATACCGGTAAGTTTGTCATCGTCAACGCTCCTCTGATGCCAAGACGTTCCGTCAAACCAAAGGACTTTACCGTTATCAGTAGCAAGATAAACAGGGCCGTCTCCCGCAGAGATGGAATTAATGTTATCTGCAATTCCAAGGGGGACAAGGGTGTTTCCAGTCAATCCTCCATCATCAGTTGAAATAATAGTTTTGATCAACTTTCCTTCGGAACCGCCAATATACCAGTAAGAAGAGGCTTTAGCCATGGCGGTAATCGCCGTGGTTTCACCAAAGGTATCATCGCCAACGGCAGTTGTGCTGATACCTGTTACGTTACTACCTGTATTTTTGTCGGCAGCAACAGTGACCAGTGCCATTTTTGCATCATCGCCGAAAACAAAAAATTTACCTGCTGCTCCTGAATAAACCACGCCTTTAGCTTTGCCGAAAACGTCAAGGGCAACATCTGCATCTGTATCTTCAACCAAATCCCTCACAACAACATCGGTAAAGGCATTGGCTGTGCTCAAAAGTTTGTCAGAAGTTACAACTACGAAATGACTTGCATCTGAACCAGCAGCAATTGCTAAGGGATTATCAATACCTAAGCTGGATGAAACAATTTCCCATTCATGATTAGTATTTGAACGCTTGATTATTTTTCCATCTTTGGTCAGTGCATAAAACCCGTTTGTGATATCAACTACACTGATAATATCTGTAGTCACACCACTAAGGCCTTCATACCATTCTGGTCTACTGGATTCAAATTCACGTTTAAGCAAATAAGGAACCGCACCGCCATCTCCACCGGCAGAAATAATTCCATTACTGGAATCTACCGCTATGGTATTGAGATTAGCACCGGGCACATCCGAGCCAAGGCTCCCTTTATTCCAATCCGCAAAAGCGGGGCTTGTAAGCGCACATGTTCCCGCGATAGCGGCAACTGTGATAGCACTCATGACCTTTTTACTGATCTTCACTGTTCAATTCCTCCGTCAAAATGTATTTGGTAAATTTTCACTCCACACTTGGCTGCCTAAAGATAGGCAGCCAAGTGTCCATATGTTGATAACTAAAAGAATTTTTAGATGTCATTAACATTGCGCCAACATTCATTAATAAAGCGACAATCTGAACAACAAAAAGCCGCCTTCCTGTTATTAGAAGACGGCCAAAATCAATAAAATACATTTAATACCGGTGGTTTATGTTGAACTAAAGAACGAATCGATAATAACCTTAATTGCAATGGCGGCAATTGCAAAACTAAGAGCGGCCAATTCAAACGAAATCTCTGCATCTGTAGCAGAGTATAAATAATTACCGGTTTCATCTTTAAGAAAGCCTGTCAGTTTCAAGATTCGCTGTAATTTATTAAGGCACTGAGGACAGTACAGATAAGCATATCTGATTATGTTAGGTGGTGATGTTGATTTTTATATGAGAGCTTAATTTTTCTTAATAAAGAGGTTGTTTGTTTCGATAATAATGCGTATAAGCTCGTTTGTTAAAAATGTAAGTTGCTCAAATAAATAGTTCGTTTTGTTTAAAGAATATACTGATGTTGTTTTGTAGTGAGGGGCAAAACAAATGAGAAAAATATTTTTTGTTGTAATTGTTTTTGTCCTTTTTTCTGTCAAAGTTGGTTCTGTAGCATATTCCGCTCCTCCTCTGCTCTTCAGTCATTTGGGGGGCGATCAGGGATTGCCGCAGGTGACTATCCGGACCATGCTCATGAATAAAGGGGGCTTGTGGATAGGTACTGAAGCCGGGCTGGTAAAATTTGATGGAACCAATATTGAAATTTTTAAAAAGGACAAATCAGCGGATTCCCTTTCAGGTAACTACATATCATCCTTGGCCTGCGGGGAGAATGGTGAAATCTGGATAGGTACTCTTGGCGGTGGGCTTAACTGCCTCAAGGAAGACGGGGCCAGCATCATTAAATATCCCGGAGAATTCAGGCATGAGGATATTCTTGATATTTTGCCTGAAAAAGATGTGTTGTGGCTGGGGTCACTTCATGGCTTACTCTGGTTTGACTATATTACTTCTTCAATTTCGCGTGTTGAATTGAAAAAGAATGATGCCCTTTATTCAAAGTCGGTTAAAGCCTTGGTCCGTGATGGATCCTGTCTGTGGTTTGTTACCAAGGGGTACGGCATAGGGCGATATTTTCCTGATTCCGGCAGGGTCGACTGGTTCGAGTCTGGAAAGAACGGTCTGCAATCCAACTCATTCAATACTATTTTCAAAGATAATTCCGGCAGGATATGGGCCGGAAGTGAAAATCTTGGACTTGTGCAAATAGATGCAAGTTCTTCCAACCCTTCCTTCAAACATTTTTCAAAGCAAAAGCATGGCCTTGGTGCAAATGATGTCATGGCTATAGCCGATGCTGAAGACGGAAAACTTTGGATTGGCTCGTGGAACGGTGGTTTACAGCTTTTTGATCCCAAAAAAGGTGTTATTGCTGATTACAAGAGTAGTCTGGCAAATCCGAGAAGTCTTAACAGTGACATTATAACCAATATTTTGCCTGCTCCAGACGGGACATTATTCGTAGGAAGTTATGATCGTGGACTATGCTGGGCTAATCCGAATCCCTCCTTCAAAACGCTTATCTTTGATCCGCTTGTAAAAGAAACGTTGCCGGACAACATGATCTGGAGTTTTTGTGAGAATAGTTCAGGGAATATTTGGACAGGGACAGCTCATGGGATAGCACGTATTAATAGGAGTGATTTCCAGATTGCCACCCCTGAGTTAGACAATTCAATCCCAGCAGAACTTGCAGGTTGTGACATTCGTTCATTGGCGCGAGATGAAAATTCAGTATGGGTAGGAACCAAATCACACGGATTGTATAAATATGACGCAGCTGAGGGAGTCCTGACCTCATTTGACGATTGTTTTAAGGCTAAAGATGAGCTTTGTCGTAAGGATATACGTGTCCTTTTGATGGATAAGGAGACCAATTATTTATGGGCCGGAACAGGGAAGGGATTAAATAGGATTGATCTCTCAACTGGAGTGGTAAAATGTTTTTTCAAAGATTCCAATAAGCCGGGATATCTTCCCCATGATCGTATAAGATCACTTTTTAAAACAAAGGATGGTACCCTGTACGTTGGTACAAGTTTAGGCTTGGCACGTTATTCAAATATAGACGACTCATTTACCGTATGGCAGCAGGACCGGAATAATCCTGAAAAGACTCTTGCCGGGGAAGGAGTCAGGGCTATTACTGAAGATGATAACGGGAGATTGTGGCTGGCAACAGAAAGCGGAGTATCCTTGTTCAGTGCTGATGGTGGAGTCATTCGTAATTTTTATGAAGAGGACGGCCTCTCGAATAATGCGATTTACGGGATTATGTTTTCCGGTGGATATATCTGGGCCAGCACTATGAAAGGTCTGACCAGAATTGATCCCGATTCTTTTGAAATGCAGAGATATTTCAAGCGTGACGGTCTACCGGATAATGAGTTCAACTACAATGCATGGACAGTTCTTGACTCCGGCGAGATTGTTTTGGGTGGGGTCAACGGTCTGGTTCTTTTTGCTCCTGAAGATGTGCCGGGGCCTGAAAAGCAGGTCAATTCACCTGCTTTAACCCTTGAAGTTATTTGGGATGGCAAAAAGACAGCATTGACTGAAAGTGATCTGGTTTTTCCCGCAGAGCATCCCGCTGTTTCCATGAACTATTTTGTTTCTGATTTTAAGGATCCCGGAAATATTCTTTATTACACTCGACTCAAAGGGATTGATACAAATTGGCAGAATGCCGATTCACATCAGCAGGTTTTTAGCGGGTTAAAATCCGGAAGATATTCGTTTGAGGTAAAGGCTGCGGATATGCATGGTCAATGGGAAACTCCGGTGAAGAGTTTCAGCTTTACCGTCTCGCCACCGTTATGGCTTACTTGGCCTGCGTTTGTTGTCTATACTCTTGTATGTTGCGGTATGGGATTGCTTGGTTCCCGCTATGCGATTCTCCGTCAGAAAAAGCGTGCTGACTGGCTTGAAGGTGAAGTTGCCCGGCATTCCCGCGAACTGCTCCAGAGCAATCTGAAGCTTGAACAGAAGAACAGGCAGCTCGACAGTCTTATTGAGACAAGAGAAAAGCTCTACAGGTCCATAGCCCATGAATTACGCACTCCGCTGACGATAATAATGTCCGCCATTGAGCGACAGTTATCTGATCCGGGCGGAATTAGGGGCGGGGTATTGGAAATAGCCTTGAAGAATGCCGAACGGATTTCAAGACTGATCACGACTTTCTTGAATCTTGCCAAAGAAGAGACAGCAGAAGAGGATCAGCTGTTTGCAGTTGATAAGGCTCTTGAAGAATCGGCGGCGACTTTCAGTCTTCTTGCAAAGGATCAAGGTAAAATTTTTGATGTAAGCATAGAGACTGCAAATGGTCTCTGGGTAAAGATGAATCGTGAAATGTTCATTACCGCTGTGGGTAACCTTCTTTCAAATGCACTGAAGTACTCTGGTCCCGCTGGTGATGTCCGTCTGGAGGCCTCCGCTTATACCGGCTTTGTTGAAATAAGCGTGATTGATGACGGTCCCGGAATACCGGAGTCGCAATTGGAAACCGTATTTGAGTGGTTCAGCCGTAATATGGATTCTACTGAAGAGGGCTGGGGAATCGGATTGCCAACGGTCAAAGAAATTGTGGAACGTTATGATGGAAGTATAAATGTCAAGAATCTTGCCCAAGGGACAGTCTTCACGATCAGCCTTCCCCTGCATGAGCCCCCGGTTGAAGACAGCTTCAATATGCTGGAGGCTAAGCTGGCTGATCCCAGTGTTCTTGCAGGTAAGTCGTTGCTTATCGTAGAAGATGAGCCAGACCTGCTTAACCAGATTAGTGAAATGTTCGAACCGTATTGTAATGTCCATACAGCCGGAAACGGTCATGAGGGGACGTCTCTTGCTTTGGAATTTAAGCCGGATCTGGTTATTAGCGATGTACGTATGCCGGGTAAGGGAGGGCTTGAGCTTCTGCAGGAATTAAAGGAGTCCGAGGAAACCGGGCATATTCCGGTCATGCTGCTTAGTGCTTACGAAAGCCTTGGGTTGAGGGTTAAAGGGTTTAATTCTTATGCGGACGCCTGTCTCGGCAAACCTTTCAACCGTAATGAGCTTTTTCTCAGAGCTGCGGCATTGATTAAAAACCGTGAATTATCCCGTAACAAGGCAAAACAGGCGATACTTTCCTTTGATGATGAGGTCAAAGATTCTGCTAAAGCTAATGAGTCGTGTCTGTTTGAGCGTGTCCGGTCTGCAACCGGCTCTCTTGAAGAGTTTCTGGAAATGTCTCAGGACGACGTTGCTGAAAAGTTGAATATGAGCAAGCGCACTCTCCAGCGGGAATTCAATTCAGCTGGAATTAAGTGGACGGAGTTCAAGCGTTTGCAGCAGGTCCGCTATTCAATGGAGCTCCTGCATGGTACTGAACTCTCTATTTCCGAGATTGCGTCCCGCTGCGGATTTTCAAGTTCTTCCTACTTCTCAAAAATATTTAAGGATGAAACAGGTAAAACTCCCTCTGTCTGGAGGGATGAATCGGATTAATAGAAAAAAGTTAGATATATTAAGCTAAAAACCGTCTTCTTAATGCTGGGAGGCGGTTTTTTGCGTCCAAATTTGGCGTGTTTTTTATAAATATTGGCGTTTAATTTGTGGTTGCGATCTTCTAAGTGGTCCATATTCAATGCTCTTTGATGAATTTATGAGGAGAAGTTTAGTGGATCCCGTTTTTGACTTGCAGAATGACCTTTGAAGTGCCCTATAGATGACGGTCAGTCCTTGAGAGGTTAAGGTCAGCTCATGGAGAGACAGTCATGAGTAACCGAAAGTATTCAGAAGAATTTAAGAAGTCTGCCGTCAAACTCGTTACCGAGTTGGGCT
>DDLU01000178.1 GCA_002340305.1 Desulfovibrio sp. UBA2564 | reverse complement strand
GAAAGATTAAAGCCTCTGGAACAAAAAGTTCCAGAGGCTTTAATCTTTCAAATTAGTTAGTTTCTCTTTTAGGACTTTTTAGCCTGATCAATGACGTATTCGATGGCTTCTTCCATGTTGGATACGTCACCGGCGATCTGTGCTTTGAGCAGAGTTTCTCGGATGATACCGACGCGGGGACCGGGGTTGAGTCCGGTGTGCTGCATGATCTCGTTACCATTGAGGAAAGGATCAAGAGCTTCTTCGGGGATATCAGCACGTTCAAGCATTTTCATGTTGTGGTTGAATTCCTTGTAGGTGGTGCCGCGTGCTTTGATGTCAGCGCGAACCATCTCAATGAGGCGGGGGTATTCATCCAGAGCTTTGAACTTGCGGATACCTTTGTCGGTAAGCATGAATTGGAAGCGCATGTGGTTACGTACCAGATCGCAGATCAGGTCAACATCTTCCTGAGGGAAGTTGAGACGGGTCAGGATCTTACGGGTAACTTTTGCACCTACACGGTGATGCTGCAGGAACTGCCAGTGGCCTTCCACTTCTTCAGCAGTGTAGAGTTTACCTACGTCATGGAACATACATGCTACCACGCCGAACCAGTCGTAAGGCAGTTCTTCGGGGTAGAGGCGCATTACGTCAAGAGTGTGAGTGAAAACGTCTTCGGTTTCACCTGTCTTTTTGTTCTTTACCTGAGTCAGGCGGGAAAGAGCAGCCAGTTCAGGAATAAGACCGTGCAGGATCATGGTTTCGAAGAGCAGGGAAACGAAAACGTACATGTTTTCGGATTCAACCTTACGCCATTCGTCCATAATTTCGGGCACGGGTACATAATCGAGAATACGCTTGCAGGAGCGGATAATCGCAATTTTGGTATTGGTCTCGATGGGCAGGTTGTAGTTCGCTGCGAAACGCAGGGCTCTGATACCCATGAGGTAGTCTTTTTTGAGAGTCTGATCCGGGATACCCAGCAGGCGGACTTCACCGGTGCTCAGTTCTGCAAAACCTTCATAAGGGTCCTGCGCTTTGGGAATGTATGGGCAGGCAGCAGACATGGGAATTTGGTGCTGTTTTTCCAGGGCCTTGAGCAGACGCGGGGTCATGCGGGATACGCACTCTTCAGGGTGTGAAGAATTGCTGGTCTCGGAAGTGTAGAAGAAAAAGGTGTTGCCACCTTCTTTCAGCACTGCAGAAATTTCGGGCTGGTCGGACGGCTGAATGTTAGGAAACAGCTTAGCCAGTTTTTTGAAATCAAGCTCGGCGGAAATGTCCAGTGTTACTTCTTCGCCTTTATCTTCAATAGTCAGCTTCTGAAGTCTTTCGTTAATAATGTAAGCATCATAGCCGTTACGCATGATGGTTTTACAAATCCCCACCGCGTCCTTGAAAGGTTCGCTCATTAAAATCTCCTTATCAAAAATAAACAACCTGCCATCTATGCAACAGATGTGGATCAACTATATAAATTTATTAGTTTTAACCTTTGTTCTACAGACTTATACACGGTCTGTTAAAGAGGTCATACTATTTTTTTCCCGCTAAGGAAATGACTTATGACCCGTCCTTTCAAGGTTTGTCCACGGAAGGGGGTGTTTTTTCCCTTGGAATGCATATTTTCGGAGTTGAGAATCCATTCTTCGTTGGGATCGAAAAGGAAGAAGTCTGCCGGATCATCTTTCTTGAAGCTGTTCAGGGGCAGATCAAATGTTTCACAGGGAGCGGTGGTCCACATGCGGATGAAATCATCGAATGTGATCTTACCGTCAGAGACCAGTGACCATGTCAGGGCTAATGCTGAATCAAGACCGGAAATACCGCAGGGCGCATGCATGAATTCCACTTCTTTTTCATGGGCCGCGTGGGGCGCATGGTCGGTGGCAAACATATCAATTGTGCCGTCTTTGATGCCTGCCAGCAAAGCTTTAACATCGTCTGCGGTGCGCAGGGGCGGATTGACCTTGGTGTCCGAGCTGTAACCGTGCAGTGCTTCTTCTGTGAGCAGCAGGTAATGGGGGCAGGTTTCAGCAGTGACTTTTACACCGCGTTTTTTAGCCCAGGCAATCAGGTCCACGGATTTACGGCAGGAAATGTGAGCCAGATGGATGTGCATATCCAGATATTCAGCCATAAGCAGGTCTCGGGCAACCTGTGAAGCCTCGGCAACATCGGGCTGTCCGGCAAGACCGAGCATGGATGAAATTTCACCTTCGTTAACCCCGGCAGCGGCTGCTAGGTAAGGATCTTCGCAATGGTCGATAATGGGCTTTCCGGTGTCGGACCCGTATTCCATGGCCCGGCGGAAAAGTTCGCTGCTTTTGACCGGAATACCATCATTGGAGAAGGCCGCACACCCGGCATCAGCCATCTCATGCATGGGGGCCAGTTCCTTACCTTCCAGCCCCTTGGTCAGTGCGCCGATGGGGAAGAGACGTGGACCGCCTTCGGGAAAAGCAGCCTTGGCCTTACGCAGCATTTCATCGGTAACAACAGCGTTGTCGTTGACCGGATCGGTGTTGGCCATACATATGATGTTGGAAAAACCGCCGTGTACGGCAGCTTTCAGGCCGGAAGCAATGTCTTCCTTATATTCAAAGCCCGGTTCGCGCAGATGCACATGCACATCAGTCATGGAAGGCATGAGCAGCAAGCCTTTGGCTGCAACAATTTCAGCACCTTCATACATATCATCAGATGAAGGTTTTACTTCTAAAATTTTACCGTCAGAAACGAGGAGGTCGACCTCTTCGCCTTTCCAAACTGCCTTACGAATGACAAGTTCTGGATGGGACATATTGTAGTCTCCTAAAAAACAGAAATTTTATATTCAAAGCGGCGAAGCCCTATTAAAAAAGTTTGGGATTCTTAAACCCTTTTCAAAGGGTTTAAGCCGCCGGAG
>DDLU01000173.1 GCA_002340305.1 Desulfovibrio sp. UBA2564 | reverse complement strand
CATCTTCTCTGTCCCCCTATAGCATGCTAGAAATATTACCGAAAAAAACTCACGCCCGCCCCATGACAGCTACACTATACTGGCTGATTCATCTATTTGGGCTATACTCCTACTTCTTATTCAAAATGGATATTCCGCGGCTGAATCGCATCTGATCCTTAATCCCGGGCTGGACGGAGACAGCAAAACCAAACACCAAAACTTACAAAAACTATTTTCCGGCACCCAGAAAATAGTCGCGCCAGCGCAACATCCGGTATGTAAAATTTCTGCAGCAGCAATCTTAAGCCCAGATGAACCGAACCTTGAGGACTTTATAAAGAATTTTCCTGAGTGGGTTAATGAAATCGTACTGGTCTGGGATTGTGAAAATTCTGAATCTATCCCTCAGCTAAAAGAATTTCACCAAGCTGAAATCATTAATGTTCAACACCCTCTTGACGGCCATTTTTCAGCGCAACGTAACCGGATGCTCGAAAATTGTTCCGGGGAATGGATTATTTATCTGGATGCCGATGAAAGGATGAATTCTGAAAGCTGGAACAAGATGAGATTAATGACCGGTTTTGGGGGCTGCAACGGCTGGTATCTGCCCCGAATGACATTTTACCCGGACCAAAACCATTGCCGCATTGGCTATGGTCTTTGGCCCGACTTGCAGCTAAGGCTTTTTAAGAACACCCCGAACCTTAAATTCATTAACAAAATTCATGAACAAATAGTAGGAATGGAAGGTTCTCCAGGAGTGCTTCCCCATTGTCCGATCCAACATTTGACCCATCTGCTAAAAAGCAGAGGAAAAATTGAATCTAAATTGAAAAGTTTCAACAGCTCGACCGGAGACCGTTTCAGCCACAGACTTGGTAAGGATTATCCACATATTCCCAATGAATTACTTACTCCCCGCCAAGGCGTAAAACTGGACGGTTTGTTGCTCCCGGTCGTTAAAATGGCATGATCCTAATGAATAATTGCCATTGCCTAACATTATAAAATTTATTAGGTCTGACCAAAATATTCTGATAAACAGCTTCAAGGATTTAATATGAAAGTTACTTGTCCCGAGTGCAATTTCAGCAGTGAGATTCCGCTAGATAAAATCCCGGCCACTGCCCAGCTTGCCACTTGCCCCAAGTGCCAAGCCAAATTCAAATTCAGAGATCTGGAAGGAGAACCAAACCGTATTCCCGGTTTAGACCCTGACGAGATCAGTCACCCCCGGCAGGATGAACGTGGCTACCATGACGCAGCTGCTTATGTTCAGCAACATGCAACTGACGATCAGCCCCCCGTAGAACACGCGGAACAAGTCAGCCCGCAACCTGAATATGATCACGAAGAACCTGTTCAGGAAGATGCTGACCTCTGGCAGCGCCTTGATTCCATGAAACCCGAAGAAGAAGGTCATGAGCACGACCATGACTTTGTAAATGAAAGCTACAGCGAAGAGAGCGAAGTCCCCTTTGAGAATCTGGAAAAATACGGATTCTTTCCCGGACTTTTCCTAACCATCAAACAGGTTATCCTTTCCCCGGCAGCATTTTTCAGGGATATGCCGCTCAAAGGATTCCTGATGCCTTTGTTTTTCTTCATCATTCTGGCTGAATTTCAGGAAATTTGTAACTTCGTCTGGGCCATGACCGGTGTAGACTCTTCCATGGGTGCAGACGTGAGCAGAATCATGGATGACTCCATGATTGCAGAATCCTTGCAGGACGGCACAGGTCCGGCAATGCTGTCCCTGCTGCTCTATCCGCTTATGTTGGCTGGGATCAGTTTTCCGCTGATTGGCATGACCCACATCATGCTCATGATATTCGGAGCAGGAGACCGTGGGTACCAAGCCACCTTCAGGGCTACAACTTATTCTTACGCTCCCATTATTCTCTGCATTGTTCCCATTGTCGGTGATATGATCGGGGCACTGATAAGTGTAGCAATCTCGATCATCGCTTACAAAAACATCCATAATACGACATATATGCGGGTTGTGCTTTCAATGGTAATGCCCATTGTGTTACTGTTAGTTATATTGGGCTTCTACATGCAGTTCAACCAGCCTACAATCTAACTGACCGGGGAAATATATGTTTGGATGGATTAAAGGAAAAGTTGCCAACGCCAAAAAACGGGTTCGCATTGCTAAAGAAGTAAACCCCAGAACATTCAGAATGATGGCTAGGGAAATTTCCGAACTTGCTGATGCCTGTTCACAAGTTTGTTCACCTAAAAGCGATATGCTGAAAAAGGTGGACCGGATAAAAGGCGAAATGGAGCAACTGACCGACCTGACCCGGCAACCGGAATTCAAAAAACTCTCAGTACAGCGCAGAATGGAACTACGTGAGAGCATGATCCAATCCAAGGAACAAATACTTGAATCCATGCAAGCAGCACCATCCCCTACTAAATTGATGCAATAAAAAAAGGCGGATTTTTCTAAGAAAAATTCGCCTTTTCATTTAGGGATTAAACCATAAGCGTTCGTCTGAGAGTGGGGTTTCTGCCGGTAACAGCGGATTATCGAGTTCAATAACCCTGCGCCCGGAAAGATTTGCCCGTTCAAGGTCAGCACGATTATACTTCTCAAATATTTCATCAAAACTTCCATCTTTGATCATTATCCGCAGACCAGCTTCAATCCTTTCAGCTAGTTCCACATTATTTTTATTTAAGAAAAAATAGTAAGGCCACGGATATTTAATCAACACATCCTGCTCAACTATTATGTTTGGATAGTCTTCCCAATTGATCTCAAGTTCATCAAATACCTCGCTCACACCGCGGGGAAAAGCATCGATCCTCTCTCTTTGCAACATTTTAAAAATATTTTCATAATTAGCAGTCACTACATTGAGACCGGCATGACTAAGAACCTCAACATCGCCCCAGCCAAGTCCTTGTGCCAAGCGTACATCCTTAAACTCTTCAACGTTGCTTACCTTGCTTAACTTCTTCTGCCCTGAAAGCGTGGTGAGCATAAGACGATAACCAAGCAAACCTTTGCGTAATGGGATTCTAATCGGCAGTAATTCTTTTTCTTTTTTAATTGAGGTGGACCCCCATGCAACATTGACAAATTTTCCCCGCTTTAGGCTGCTAGTGACTCTGCCATAATTCATTACTGTCGAATAAGGCTCAATTTCAAAAGGTCCATATTTATTCTCAGTTTTCTCAAGTGCTGTTCTTAAAATCTCTATGACATCACTATGCCTCTCATCTGCCCAGTATTCAGGTGCAGGATAAATCACCTTAACTCTTGCTAATCCTCCGGACGCAGAAGCCAGGGGCATAATCAAAGCTGTCATGAGTATAAATAAAGACACGCATAGCTTTTTCATCCGCCAGTTCCCCAAAATATCCACAATAATATATTTCCTTCTCTCCATACATAGGAGGTATTAATAATTCTTTAGCTTTAATTTAATAAACCAAACACCCTTACAATGTCTACAAGCAGCAACATTTATAATACACCTTAAATCTTTTAGCGGCACGTAAATTGCTTGCCTTAGACACATATAATTATGGTCAATTTTCAGACACCCATAAAACCCAACCCCGGTTGCTGATATGAAAAAATATTTTCTGATCCTTCTGCTGGCTCTTTCAGCCTGCACCCACTTTGAACCGCAGATTGCCACCCAATCCGTTTACTATCAGGATGCTGAGGTGTCGCTATCGCAGTTAATGGTTTATTCAAGACCTGAAAAGCCGCACTATGGGCCGCTTTCAGCTCTTTTCTATCCCTTCCATGTAACCCAAACCATGTACAAAGGCAGTAATTGGGGGCAAAGGGTAGCCAAAGGAATCTGGCAGAACTGGACCAGCCTGCAAGTATTCCCGTCCATGGTTTACGATGAGAACCTGATCTATCGGGGCTTGGATGAAGCACTTTTTACCGCCCGCTCACGCGGATATGACCTGCTGGTTGTCGGATTCGTTCCTTACTTATATCTAGGACACACAATGGACGACTCAGCAGTTTCTGTTCAGGTTAAAATTTATGAGACTAAACGTGGTCAGCTAGTCTGTTCATTTGAACAAAGCGGGCGCATTGAAAAAAAAATGGATGATGATTTCATTTTCGTGAAACGCCAACACCGCATGCCGGATTCCGCATTCTACAAAATCATTCAGGCTATTGCCGCCGATATGGCCGTTCCGCTTACCTCTTGGGCACGTTACGAAAAAACCAACCAAGGAATGGTTGCTGCTCTGATGCCCAACATGGTCGAAATGCAGCCCCCCCCGCAAAGCCAGCCAATGCAGAAAAATTCCATACCGCAACAAAAGCAGTCTGCCGCAACAAAACCAATGATTTCAGATACAGCCCAGGTTCCGGCAAAGGCTCCGCAAAAACAAACTAAGTCAAGATCAATCAACCTTGCAGTTCAATTCGATGTAGACTCTTCGCAAATTAAACCGGAATCGTATCAGCTGTTAAATGAACTGGGTAAAGCCCTGATCAGCGATAGGTTGAAAGACAAAAGAGTTATTATCGGAGGTCACACAGACTCTGATGCATCATCCGAGTACAACCAGAAATTGAGTAAAGAACGCGCTGAGGCGGTTAAGAAATACCTAACCGACAACTTCCCTATTTCCGCACAGAGAATAGGGACAACAGGATTTGGAGAATCCAAACCTCTGGTTCCAAACACCACTAAGTACAATAAATTGCTTAACAGGCGGGTACAGGTGTCGATTGCGCCGTAAACGAATTTTTAACTTTTTATTTAGAAATATAAAATAACACACGAACCACTAATAAGGCACCAATCCCAGATTGGTGCCTCAGATTGCTGACAAAGTCC
>DDLU01000168.1 GCA_002340305.1 Desulfovibrio sp. UBA2564 | reverse complement strand
AATATGGGGATAATTATTTCCCCGCCGTTCTGGATATGGAACAGCCATTTTTCAAGAATGTTATGCAACATCTCCGTACACCGTGCCCTTTTTTGCGGCGGTTTCTTTTTTCATCAGGGCAACGGCTATGCCGACTCCTTTTTCTTCCATGTCACCCACTATTTTATCCACCCTGCGGTCAAGGATGTGGTGCAGAAGCATGATGGGAACAGCCACAGCCAAGCCCAACTGGGTTGTAACCAGTGCTTCGGAGATCCCCCCGGACATCATGCGCGGGTCGCCTGTTCCGTAGATGGTGATGATCTGAAAGGTGTTGATCATGCCGGTTACTGTACCGAGCAGACCCAGTAGCGGAGCCACTGCAGCCAGAACATTAAGGGTAGGCAGAAAACGTTCAAGCAGGGGCATTTCTTTTAGCAGTCCTTCTTGAAAAGCATTTTCAAGGACTTCCTTGCTGGTTCCTGCATATTGCAGGGTATGGCTGATTACCCGGCAGGTGGGGAAGCTGGATTTCTGGAGACAAAACTTCCGGCACTCAGTCCATTCTCCTTTGGAAACCATTTCAATGATCCGGCTCATGTTTTTGCTCGAGTTAGCCCGGATACGGCTCAGGGCGAAGAATCGTTCAACAATGAGCAGTGCGGCAATCAGCCCTACGATCAGGATAGGCCAGACCAGAATTCCACCGGCGGAAAGCCATTCGCTGAAACTCTTCTGGGTCTGCGCCAAACGCTGTAAAGCGGCCCCGTTGGAGATATCCACAGGGAAGAGATTGCTCTTGCCGTCAAAGAAGTCATTGATTGTGTTGGAGAGTTGCCAGCCCGGTTTTCCGGTAACGGCCTTTAATCCATTGCCGTTTGAGTCTGGTCGCAGAAAACCCAGCTTCCCTTCAGGAGACCTGAAAACGGTTGTAAATGTACCGATGCGAATAGTCTCGCCATTGGTCTTACGTCCGTCTTCAGTGATGAAGTTGGTATTCTGGTGGCTTATTTCTCCTCCTGCATGCATTTCATCCAGATAGAGTCGAAGGAGATTTTTAATGCTTTCCATGCCCGGAAAAATGTTTGGTTTGAGTATGGACTCAAGCACGGGCTGACGGTCCGGGTGTTCAGGGCTGGTCAGGCTCTCGCTGAAAAAATCACCGGCCTGTTTGGCGGAAGTACGGATTGCGCCGTCAATGGTTTTCAGCTCGTGTGCCTGCTCTGCAAGTTCTTCTTTGAGTTTTTTTTCTTCTGCCAGCAACGCTTCATATTCATCTTTTAATGTCTTGAATTTTAGCTTTTTTCCGGCAATTGATTTTTTCAATGCCTTGGATTCTTCATTCAGTTCTTTCTTTTCGGCAGTAATGTTACGGCGAACCTGCTGGGCATCTTTACGGGCTGTTTGATAGTTAGCTGTTACTTTCCGGGAGACCGATTCCATAGTCTCTGCTTGGGCATAAGCGGTAAGGGCCAAGATTGTCAGCAATGTGAAAATGATTTTTTTCATGAGTCTTTCCTGATCAGATATTATCGATGGACCGGGAAACGGGCAGTGAGATAAGTTCAACTGCACGCTTACGTGAAGCCATATCTTTGGCTTTTTGAATGTCTCTGGAGAATTTACTGCTTACGGGAACCCAAGTCTTAACACGGCGGTCCCAGTAGCCGGAATTTTCGCCGTCTGCGGTCTGGTAATAGAGAGCGGTCCGCCCCAACCTGAAAATTGAGACTGTTGTCGGAACTCCGTCCAGTTCAATCTGTCCAGAAGTGTTTTCGACATTGCGTCCGTACTCGGTTTCAACCTGAAGAGCTTCGAATACACGGCGTAACTTCTCGCTAAGTTCAAGATGATAGTCATCAAGAGAATCACGCAGGAAGACTATGCGCTGTGCCCTTTCTTTACTTAGGAAGGGGAGGTCGGCTTTGATCTGTTCATCCAGTTTATCGACAATTGTTTCCAGAAAGGGTTCCAGTTCCATGCTGATTTTCTGCGCTTCGATTTTACGACGTTTTAATTCAGCTATGGTTTTCTGCTGCCGTTGAACATAGCGCTGATACTTCGTATTCTGAAAAGTCATCCAGTCATCAAGCATCTTCATGTTTGTGATTTCAGCTGCCAGATCTTTTTTGGTATCATCCCATTTCTGGTATTCTCTGGACGCAGCGGCCTCTGTTTTTAGTGCAGAGACGGCCTTTTCATATGTTGGCTGTGATGCTGCCCCTGATTCGTTTGCAGTCAGGGTAAGTATCAGTAATGCCCCAAGCGTTATCGATTTAAGCATGGAAAAACTCATGTTTGGTTTAATGATTATGATTATGAAATTCTTTATCAATGTAAAGTGGTAATTTCAAGTTTACAGGTTTTGTTTTGCGCTAAGGTCTGCATTAGGTCCAGAGAAGCCGGAATTTCTCCTGTTATTATTTATGGAAAACTCTAATTTCTACCCTTTGAAGAATAAAAAATACTCTGAAAAGGATTTTTCGCTAGGAGTTTTGCTCTCAGCTGCTTTGATCGCAACCATTCATTAACATCTGGGCTGAAAATATTATGAATTATGAGCCACTTTCAGAGCAAACCTAGAGTCATCCTCTCTTGACAGTTAAGCTGCTTAACCTTATGTTTTTCGTGTGAAGAAATTGATAATCAAATTCAAAAGTGTGACTATCAGGAGTCGGTGATGGTGGATAGAAGTTATTCTGCAAGAAATAAGGATTGCTGGTTGATTGAGGAAGCTTCACGGAATAGTGCTGTTCGAGAATTTACGGCTGTAAATGGCTGTGAGTCTGGAAGCGAACCTGTATGGCGAGAGCTGGAACTGAGAACGGGATTGCGGGCAAGTGTTTTTGAAGCGACGCTCTCTCAGAAATTGTCCTTCAGTTATCAGAAGAAGAATAATTTCATTGACTTCGGTTTTTTTCTGGAAGGGACAATTGTTAATAATATGCACAAGACTCCGCTGGGGCCCTTACGTATCGTAAATTTCGCAGGCAGCGGCGGTTTGGGCTTTTTCCGTGAAATGGCCGGAGTTGTTGAAACTGAAGACTTGGGACGGACCAGAATTATCCATCTGCATAGTAGCCCGGAGTTGCTGCGTGACTTATTGGCAGTGGATATGGATATAATCCATGAGGATTTAAGGGGGGCTTTGGAGGGCAGGGCTGATCATGATTTTTTCTTGCATCACACCATGGACCCGATTGTTCAGTCGGCGGCGAATGAGTTGTTTAATGGTTTGGTGGGCGGTAAATGCAGCCGGATCTATCTTGAAGGAAAGGCTTTGGAACTCATGGGGTTGCAGGTCATGAAACTGGAATCTTCAGAAAGTGTCCGCAGTTCCGGGTTTAGTATGCAAGAAATTGAGCAAATCAGGTCTATTCAACAGGAGCTTAAGGAAAAATTTGATTCACCTCCGACTATGGCTGAGTTGTCCAGCTCCTATATGATGAGTGCACCAAAGATTCAGGCTGGTTTTCAGGAGCTTTATGGCATGACGGTTTTTGCATTCCTTAAAGAGTATAAATTGCGCAAAGCCAGAGTGCTCTTTGAGGACGGGAATATGAATGTCAGTGAGGTTGCATGGACCTTGGGATATACGAATTTAAGCCATTTTAGTGCTGCGTTTAAGAAAAGGTATGGGGTTTTACCTAAAAAATTCCTGACTTCAGTACGGAATAGAAGGAATGCAGTTTTAGCTTAAGTTTATGTAAGTGATGTCTTATTTTATGTTGTTCATGATTAAGTCGCATTTTCAATATTGATAATGCGGCTTTTTTGCGTTTAGATAATTTGTCCGGGGTAAAAAAATATTTTTTCCGGGTAGTTTTCATGGGCTTATTTATCCATATTTGCCGAGCATGTATGTTTAAGCACTGTTGTGTGCGATTAATTACAAAATCAGCATTATGGAGAAGGTATGTTTATAAATGCGCAATTTAAAAACAGCTTACTATTGATAATGACCTTTTGTTTTATTTCAAATTCAGCGTGGGCTCATAACGCGAGTTCTTCAGGACTGTATTTGAAAGAAGTTACAGTAAAGGCCCAGAAGCGGAGCCAAAAGGCACAGGATGTTCCGGTAAGTATCTCCGCCCTGACCGACATAGATCTCAAAGATATGGATATCAAGGACGCTAATGATCTGGCTTTGCATGTCCCGAACCTTGAGTTCAGCAACTTCGGTAGCCGCAGGCACGGATTTATGTTTTTGCGCGGAATTAAGAGCCTGCCCAATGCAGAACCTTCCACTGGATATTTCGTGGATGGAGTCAATTTTTCAAAATCCTACATGTTCAACTTTCCTCTTTTTGATGTTGAGCAGGTTGAAGTACTCAAAGGGCCGCAGGGAACTTTGTACGGACGAAACACAATGGGCGGGGTCATCAATGTTTTCACCAAGCAGCCCGGAAATGAGATTGAAAGTTCTCTCGGTGCGGAGTTCGGCAACTACAACAGTAAGGAATTCAGGGCCAGTTGGTCCGGCCCGGTTATTGAGGATAAACTTTTCCTCGGAGTTTACGGGCTGGGGGCTTTCAAAGACGGCTATATGGAGAATGATACCTCAACAAACGGAGATGACGGGCGACATCAGGACGGTAAATCCGGACGTTTAAAGTTGCGCTATTTACCGACCGACGATCTGGATATGACCCTTTCGTTTGATATACAAAACCATGATGACGGTGCTTACGCCATGCGTCGTACTGAACGGAACTCTTTTGTTAAGTCCGGTAAATACGGAGTGGATGATCCTTACCATTACTCCCATGATTACGAGGGCAGCCAGAAAAATGATTGCTGGGGAGTGGCCCTGAACTCAGAATACCAGACAAATTACGGCAAGCTTCATTCAATTACCGGATACAGGTATTTTGACAGCAGGGAAAAGATTGATGCCGACTTCACCCCTGCGGACATGATGCGTAAGAATTACAATCAGGAAGACAGCGATTTTTCGCAGGAATTCCGTTTTGCTTCCCCGGAAGAAGACGGCCCGTTGGCTTGGCAGACCGGAGGATATTTTTTCCTCTTAAAATCCAACACCGATATCACCAATTTATACGGTGCGGATTCAAAAGCACCGGGGTCAAATCTGCGTTTCAAAACTGATAAGGATAACGTTGGCGGTGCTGTTTTTGGGCAGGGAACGTATACTTTTTGGAAAGGTTTCGATCTCACCATGGGCCTGCGTTATGAATATGAGTATGCTTCGGCAGATACCTACAAAGGCCAGACGCCGGCGGGAGGATCGGAAACAGCTCTCGTGGATCGTGATGCTTCGAACAGTTTTTCAAAGCTTCTGCCTAAGTTTGCATTGGCATGGCACTTCAGTGAAGATCAAACATTATACGGAACTGTCGTCCGTGCTCACCGTGCCGGAGGGTTTAACGATGCCTCGGCCCCTGAAGCTCATCAGGCTTATGGCGAAGAGGACAGCTGGTTGTATGAAGTAGGTTTGAAGTCCGTTTTCTTTGATAACCGTTTAAACTTTAATCTCAGCGGTTTTTACACTGCTATTGATGATGAACAGCTGCCGTTGTTCATGACCGATTCCATGCAGTCTTATACTGCTAATGCCGGACGTTCCCATCGAATGGGGGTGGAGGTTGATTCGAGTTTTGTGCTTATGGAAGGGCTGAATTTGAGCGGTACGTTTACCTGGATGGAAGCTGAATTCGACAGGTATTCGCCGTCTGAGGGTGAAAGTTACAAAGGTAACCGTGTCTTCGGTGTACCTGATTACACCTACACCATCGCCACAGATTATCGGCGCAACATTGTCGGGGATTGGGGCTTTTTCGGTCGGGCAGAACTTGTCGGGATAGGTTCACGCTATTTTGATGACGCCAACACGGTTAAAGAAGACCCCTACGAACTGGTTAATCTCAAGGTCGGCGTGGAAGGTGAACATTTGGATGTCTATCTTTGGTCCAAGAATCTGCTGGATCGTGAATATGTGATTATGGAAAACGTTTCCGCAGGTCTGGCGGAAGACGGAGAGCCGAGGACATTCGGTATTTCCGTAGATTACAGGTTCTAGCTATGAAGAACGCTGCAAAACCATCAAAGGTGTTCAAGCTTTCACTGCTGGCTTCCATGTATTTATGTCAGGCCATTCCTTTGGGATATGTTTTCGGTTGTCTCCCGGTAATCTTACGCGAACAGGGAGTAAACCTGAAGGCTGTCGGAGCAGTCTTTGCACTGCATCTACCGTGGGCTTTGAAGTTTCTTTGCGCTTCATGGGTTGACCGTAAATATATCCCTGCCTTGGGCAGGCGCAAATCATGGATTTTCCCTTTGCAGTGGATTGGTGCTGCTTTTCTGGTTGGTGTTTCATGCTACCCGCCGGATAAGGATTTTGCGCTGATGTACGGTCTACTTATGCTGCTCAGCTGCGTTATGGCCACCAACGATATTGCCGTTGACGGTTACGCCACGGATATTCTGGAAGAAGATGAACGGCCTTGGGGGAATTCAATCCAGTCTGCGGCCCGTTTCGTTGGTTTAATGCTTGGCGGCGGGGTGATGCTTTATATGAATTCAAACTTCGGCTGGCAGAATCTCTGCTTGTTTCTAGCAGCTGTTGTGTTCGCTTTAAGCCTTCCGGTGTTTTTTCACCGGGAGATTGCTCCCCTCATAAACAATCCGGAGAATTGGAATAGCCGCAGGGAAGGGGGGTGGGCCTTTCTTAAAAGACCTGAAGTGCTCAGGGTGCTCCCAATCCTGATTGCTCCTACTGCATTTGCCTTTACATCTGTGCAGATGCGTACTCCATTGCTTATCGATATGGGATTTGATTCCCGCTCCATAGGGGCCATCCTTATGCACTATGCCTATCCTTCCGGACTGGCGGGAACTTTCCTCAGCGGATGGTTTCTACATCGGGTCGGCGGGCGGGCTTTTTTACGTGTGTTTTGCACTACAGTGATCCTGCTGGCTGCCTATACGGTTTTCATCGCCCAGTCCGGGACTATTCCATACTGGCAGGCTGCTTTGTTACTGAGTGTTGATAATGTTCTGGTGGGGGCGGTCATGGTCTGGAGCTACACGCTTATGATGAAGGTCAGTGCTGGGCAAAATTCCGGAACCGGGTTTGCGGTGCTTAGCAGTCTGTTTATCATTGTACCTATGACTGCTTCTCCGCTTTTTGGGCATATAGGTGACTTACTGGGCATGAAAGGGCTTTACATAGTTCTGGGGCTGCTTTGTTCCGGCGGATTTATGGTGGCTGAAATTGCCGGGCACCGTGAGCGCAAGGCCGTTGCACCCCGTGTGACCGGGGATTCCGTTTAGTTAATTGATCGTGATTGATTCAGTCCCGGAAAGTCGGCCGGGACTCTAAAGGCTGCGCAGATAGCTTGTGCAGCCTTTTTCCGTATGTGCGAATGGGGCAATTTTTAATCTTCCGGGGGTAGTTTTGTTTATCGGCCCGGACTATTGTCGGGGTAGAGGTTTTCTTTGCAGGTGTAGTTTATAGCAATAGTTAAGCTGCTTAACTAAACTTAATAAGTCGAGGGACAATATATGAATCAAATAAAACAAATGTTGATTTCTTTTGCCACCAGACGAAGCAGGATGACAATCGTCATGCTACTGTTACTGGCGGTTTTGTGTGGTTCTTTTTTTCCGAAGGTGGTCATCGATACCGACCCGGAACATATGCTTCCTGCGGATGAGCCTTCACGGATATTCCATAACGAAGCCAAAAAGAAGTTTGCCCTATCCGAGATAGTGGTTCTCGGGATTATTAATGAAAAGAATCCGCACGGTGTCTTTAATCCTGATACCCTTAAAAGGATTTATGATCTTGCTGAATTTTCCAGAACTTTGCGCTGGGAAAATTCTGATGATCCAACGAAAATGGACGGCGTTATTAAAGTGGATATGATCGCGCCTTCCATGGTGGAGCATATTACGCAGGAAGGTCCGGGCACCATATCGTTTGACTGGCTGATGCCGCACCCGCCGGCAACTCAGTCTCAGGCTGATGCACTGCGAAAGAAAATCTTTTCCAATCCCATGTTGACCGGGCAGATGGCATCTGAGGATGGCAAGGCCATGTGCATCCTCCTGCCTTTGACCGATAAATACCAGAGTTATCGGGTGTACGCTGCCTTACAGGAAAAGATTAAAGAACTGGGCGGAGATGATGAGTTTCATATTACAGGGTTGCCTGTGGCGCAGGATGCCATCGGCATTGAGATGTTCACTGAGATGAGTCTTGCCTCGCCGTTGGCAATGGGCACAATCTTCCTGCTTCTCTATTTCTTTTTCCGTAAGCTTTCGCTGACGTTTCTGCCCATGATTATCGCGACTCTTTCCGTGGTCATGACCATGGGAACCATGATCGGTTGCGGATTTGAAGTACACATCATGAGTTCCATGATTCCGGTTTTTTTGATGTCCATTGCGGTGGTGGATTCGATCCACATTTTATCGGAATTCTTCGATCTATACACGCCGGAAAAGGGCAGGAAAGATACTATTGTTGAGGTCTTGAACTCCTTGTTCATGCCTATGCTCTATACTTCGCTTACTTCGGCGGCAGGTTTTATTTCCCTTGCTCTCACTCCAATTCCCCCGGTCCAGATATTCGGTGTTTTTGTCGGGGTGGGCATTATGGTCGCATGGCTGCTGACTATCATGTTCGTACCGGCTTATATAATGGTCCTGCCTGCCCGGATTTTTACTAACTTCGGGTTTGCCAAACATAGCAGTGGAAAAATCACCCCGCTGTCCCGTATTCTGGAAAAAACCGGGGGAATCTCCTATCGCTACGCCAAACCTTTATTGGGACTGTTCTTGGTCCTGCTGGTCATTTCCGCATGGGGGATCAGCAAAATCCAGATCAACGATAACCCTGTGAAGTGGTTTGCACCCAGTCATCCCATCCGTTTGGCGGATACGGCTTTGAATAAGCACTTTGCCGGAACCTATCCCGCATATCTGATTCTGGAAAGCGAAGATCTTGAGGTTCATTATTCCAATTCAGATAAGCGTAAACTGGCTGAAAAGCTTGCTGTCTTCAGCAAAGAAATCTCGTCCGAATTCCCGGAAGCAGAGCGGAAGGCTATGGGCTTTATGGCTGAGCTGATGGATATGACAGACCGCAGGGAAGATGTTCCTTTTCTTGAGTTAGCGACAATCCTTGCCGCTAACAAGGCTGAACAGGCCAAGGATGATGATTTCTATTTATATGAAGAAATCGGTAGTTTCTTCAGCCTTGAAAAAGAACTTCAGAAACCATTCAAGCAACCGGAGATGCTCAGCTATCTTGCCGGATTGCAGAAAGAAATCCTTAAGGCGGGATTAGTGGGCAAAAGCATTGCCCCTGCTGATCTGGTCAGTAAAATCCATCAGGAACTGACCGATGGCGAGGAAGCCAGCTACCGGGTACCGGAAAAAATGCAGACCGTGGGTGAATGCTATATGCAGTTCCAGCAAAGCCACCGCCCGCATGATCTTTGGCATTACGTGACCCCGGATTACAATGGTGCCTGCGTAGTCTTTATGCTTTCCAGCGGTGACAATATGGTCATGGAAGCCGTTGAAAGTTATGTGAATGACTACTTTCAGCGCAATCCTCCGCCAAGTGCTATCACCCATAACTGGGCGGGGCTGACATACATTAACGTTGCTTGGCAGAGCCAGATGGTCGAAGGGATGCTACGTTCCTTTATCGGTAGTTTCGCAATCGTTTTGTTGATGGCGGTCTTCCTGTTCAGGTCATTTAAATGGGGCGTGCTATGCATGGTGCCGCTGACCATCACTATTGCTTTTATCTACGGCTTCATCGGTCTGATCGGTAAGGATTATGACATGCCTGTGGCGGTGCTCGGCGTGCTCACGTTGGGTATGTCGGTGGACTTTGCCATCCATTTTGTAGAACGCAGCCGAAAAATATACGCTAAGACCGGATCATGGAAAGAGACTCTGCCTCTCATGTACGGTGCTCCGGCAAGAGCCATCAGCCGTAACGTGCTGGTTATTGCCATCGGCTTTCTGCCTATGCTGATTTCGGCCCTGATTCCTTATCGAACAACAAGTTTGCTGCTTTCATCCATCATGTTGACTTCCGGTATTCTGACTTTGGTCGCCATGCCTGCGATTATCACTGTTGCTTCCAAGTGGTTCTTTGCCGGGTCCAAGCTGGAAGTTCCGGCCCAACCAACCCCGGAAACAACCGTGCCTGTAAAGGTGAATCAATAATTAAGATAACAAACAGCCTCCCTCAAGGCGGGTAAGTCCTGAAACAGGTTTCAGGGTTCTTAAGACCTTTTCCCAAAAGGCCTTAAGCCGCCGGAGGCTCCAAATTAAAGAGGCTTCACATGAAATCAATATTATCACTCATAACAACAATAGCACTGGTTTCTTTAATGGGTACCTTCGCTTGGGCAGAAACCCCGGACGTTGAAACTATCGTCAACAAGGCTAACCACATGGCTCTTTATCAGGGCAAAACCTGTAAGGGCAAAGTGCATCTTAAAATTGCCGACAGTCAAGGGCGTATCAGGGAGCGTGACCTGAACATCCTGCGCAAAGACGTGGGCGAAGGCGATTCAAGGCAGCTGTATATGTCCTACTTCAAATCCCCCGCAGACGTGCGCAAAATGGTATTTCTCGTTCATAAAACAGTAGAACCGGGAAAGGATGATTCGCGTTGGTTGTATATGCCCAGTCTGGATATGGTTAAGCGTATCGCTGCCGGAGATAAAAGGACCAGTTTCGCAGGATCGGACTTTCTTTATGAGGATATTTCCGGGCGAAGTCTGCACGAGGATATGCATGAACTGCTGGATAGCGGGAACGGTTTCTACGTAGTCGAGAATACTCCCAAGAACCCCGGTGATGTGGAATTTTCACATTATGTAGCTTACGTGGATATGAAGACCTATTTGCCCATGCGTATGGAGTACTTTAAGGAGACCGGCAAACCCTACCGGATTATGGAGGTGCTCAAAGTGGAGAACATCGCAGCAGATAAGAGTGGGAAGTTATACCCGACAGTGACTGTTTCGAAGGTTAGAAACCTTGAGACCGGCAGTGAAACCGTGATGACTTTTTCCGAGATTGATTATGACCTCCCGGTTAAAGAATCCATTTTCGGTGAAAGGTATCTGCGCCGCCCGCCGAGGGAATTGATGCGATGAGTCTGCTCAGGAGCATATCCATAATGGTCTGGCTGTTGCTGGCGGCAACAGCCGGATCGGCCTTGGCAGAAGAGAGAGGCAAG
>DDLU01000080.1 GCA_002340305.1 Desulfovibrio sp. UBA2564 | reverse complement strand
GAGCCACAAACATAATTATTAATGAGTCCGGGATTATTTGGAATTGGAATGCCGGACATGTTCTGCTGGATAAATTCCGTTTGCCGGAATTCGGGAAATTATTGGTTATGGTCTGGGGGCGGGGATGCTGGCTAAAGCCGATGGGTATGTTGAGATCAGTTATGCAGATATGAAGAAAATTCATTGGTACCCTGATGATTGCGTTATTAAATTTAAGGGTGCATGGTACAGTAAGCCTTTTTACATGAATTGTCCTCCTCAGCATTATGTTGAAATTGAAGCGAAGATTCGGTCGGGGCTTGCTGCTGCATAACAAGTTGATCTTTCCGGTTCGTAATTGTAATTCTTTACAATTCCAAACTTGACATAAAACGTTGCATCATTCATCCCTGTAATAAGCACGGCTTTCTTGAAATTTTATTTCTGCTCATAAAAGTTCTCCTTATGGCAGCCGGACAGGTCCAGTAAAATATTTCATATCAATACATTACCACTAAACAACTAACTATATTATGAATGTAATGATCACCGGGGCAACCGGATTGATTGGGTCACGTCTTGTTAAAATTCTTGCTGACAGGGGATTTTATATTAAAGCTCTTGTTCGTGACGCGTGCAGGGCGCAGAAGCTTATTGATGCGTCAGTTGAATTTGTGACTGGCGATCTTAATGATGCAGCTGCAATCGAAACGGCTTTGCAGGGCTGTAAATATCTTTTTCATCTTGCCGCCGACTACCGCCTTTGGGTTCCGGACCCGGAAGTAATGACCCGAACCAATGTCGATGGCACCCGCCTGCTCATGCAGAAGGCTCTTGAGGCCGGAGTGGAGCGTACTGTTTACACTTCAAGTGTTTGCGTGCTGGGTTGCAATTCTGATGGAAGTCCCGCAGATGAGGATGCCGCATCAACTGTGGCGGATATGATCAGCCCGTACAAGAAGTCTAAATTTCTGGCTGAGAAAGTCGTTATGGATATGGTCCGTGATGAAGGGCTTCCGGCTGTGGTTGTGAATCCTTCTACCCCGGTTGGTCCGGGGGACTCCAGACCGACTCCTACCGGGACGATGGTTCTTAATGCTGCACGTGATGGCGGGATGTTTTACGCTGATACCGGATTGAATGTTGCCCATGTGGACGATATTGCACTGGGACATTTTTTAGCATTGGAAAATGGTAAGGTCGGGCGCAGATATATTCTCGGCGGTGATAACCTTAGCCTCAAGGATTTATTTGCCATGACCGCAAACATTACCGGTAAGCCCGGGCCGAGATTCAAGGTTCCGCAGGTGGTAATGTTTTCCGCAGGTTTTGCAGGGGAAATGCTGGCTAAGCTGGGATTGATTAAGAATCCTGTTGCGACCATGGATAGTGTGCGCATGGCTTCAAAAAAAATGTACTACAGTTCTGATCGGGCGGAGAAGGAGCTTGGTTATACCCACCGGCCTGCTTTGGAAGCTGTTCAGGATGCTGTCGGCTGGTTTAAGGCACAGCATATGCTTAGGTAATTTAATGTGTGCGCAATTTGTTCATAAATTTTCCCCTGTCTATAGCTGGAGGTCTTTTGATGAAATCCGTTTTTTTTGATGCGGGAAAGATAGATGTCATAGAGAAAGATATCCCAATTTTGAATTCCGGTGAGGCCTTGCTCAAAGTTCGTCTGGCTGGGATTTGTAATACAGACATCGAGTTGCACAAAGGGTATTACGGATTTTCAGGGGTGCCCGGGCATGAATTTGTTGTAGTGGTCGAAGAATGCCCGGACAAACCTGAGTTGGTAGGCAAGCGTGTGGTGGCGGATATTAATTGTCCTGCCGAGCCTTATGTTGGCGATCGCAGACACTATAGCAACCGCACCGTTGTGGGGATTGTTAATCATGACGGAGCTTTTGCCGAGTATCTGAAAGTTCCGGCAGAGAATCTTTATACTGTTGCGGATGGAGTAGATGACCGTGCGGCTGTCTTTGCTGAGCCTTTAGCGGCAGGTATGGAAGTAAGTCAGCAGATCCACGTGACCGGGGATATGCGGATTATGGTTCTTGGAGATGGGAAGCTTGGATTACTTACCGCCTTAGCCCTGAAAATTAATAATCCCAATGTGTTGCGGATCGGTAGACATGAGGACAAGCTTGCCATTGCCGGGAAGCAGGGTGTTAAAACCTATTGCATCAGTGATTCTGAAGAATTGACTGCGCTTGCCGTTGAGTGGGATAAGTTTGATCTGGTTGTAGAGGCTACCGGAAGCGAGAAGGGTATTAATTATTCACTCGATTTTGTTCGGCCCGAAGGCACTGTTGTTGTTAAGACGACCTCGCATCTGCCCAGTTCCATCAATCTTGCTAAGCTGGTTGTAGATGAAATTTCTATTGTGGGCTCCCGTTGCGGAGATATCGGTCTGGCCTTGAATGTGTTAGAGCAGGGAATGATTAATGTGACTGACTTGATTGAAGCTGAATACGATTTTGCAGATTTCAAAGAGGCTTTTGATCGGGCCATGGCAAAGGGAGCTAAGAAGGTTCTGGTAAAAATGTAAATAAGTAATCCCGCAACACCATTAGTATTGCGGGATTTTTCCGGTCTATGCGGTTGATTTCTTCATATGTGGCCGATTGCTGATCGCTGGCTGTAGCAATGGATTGAATCAATCCTGCTGTCTCATCTAATATTCCTTGAAATTTATGTTTCCTCCCCGGTTTTCCGGGGAGGTTTTTTTGTCCTTTTTTTCGAGAAGTAACTGGAAGCGGACTTGATTTATCTATTTCAGGTCCGGGCTGCTTACTATCTTATAGCTAAAGGAGGACAAAAAAGTGCAAGAAATCAAGGCAGAAACACTTGCTGCGCTCTATCCTTTAGAGACTCGGCGAACAATCCGAAATTACGCGGCCTTTATTCAGGAGCATCCTGACTGGCTGGAAACCGGGAATTCATTGCTCGATTATAAGCGGCAGAAAGTTAACCCTATTTATTCCGGCTCGATCCGGGGTGATAAAGGCGGACCGGAGGTGTCGGGATGATCGGTTCAATTCTTGATCTTGGGTCAACCATCATTGACAAAATCTGGCCTGACGCGGGTGAGCGCGAGAAGGCCAAATTGCGGCTTATGGAAATGCAGAACCGGGGTGAACTTGCAGATCTTGAATCACGGGTAAAGATCATGCTGGCGGAAATGTCCGGCAACTGGTTACAGCGGTCATGGCGGCCGATTTTAATGCTGACCATAGTTGCTATCGTGGCAAATAACTACCTTCTCTATCCGTATTTAGCGCTTTTTTGGGCAAAAGCTCCACATCTTGACCTGCCTAATCAGCTTTGGTCGCTCATGGAGCTTGGGCTTGGCGGTTATGTGGTCGGGCGCAGTGCGGAGAAGGTTGCAAAAACATGGAGAGATAAAAATGGTTGAGGAAAGGAGTGAATTGCAGGACCTGCTTATCCGTATTGATGAACGGGTTAAGTCTATTCAGGAAGACATTGCGGAAATTAACGGGGCGCGGCGTTGTCATACCCACGCCGAGAAGTTCCGGAATCTTGAAAGGGCTGTCTGGGGAACCGCAGCAGTTGTTGCCGGGGTAGCAGGTCGTGTTGCTTATGAGGCTTTCAAATGATGGTTTCCGCAATATTGGCAGGAGTCTCGCCTTGGATTAGCGGTCAGTTTGAAGGGGAGTGCTGTGAGCAGTGCGGACGCAGGGATGTGTTGAAGCTGTTTCGGGTGGAGATTTGCTGTGCAGGAAAAAAGATATCCCGCAAGGTAAAGCTTTGCGGCAAATGCATGGAAAAGGCAAAGGTGGAAATTTTCTGTCTGCCGACAGACAACCGGATTCACTAGTAAAGGTGAACACTTTTACATACCTGTAATTATGGAATCCAAGTTCAACAATTAAAAGCGCGTAGCGCATCAACTAAATATTTTGGAGAAAACAGTGACCAAAAATGAAGTCATTAAAAAACAAAAAGAGGAGCTGGATCGGTTCCGGGAGGTTTTCGCACTGGCGGTAGAGGGCGATGATTCTGACATGGTTAAGGACCTGAAAGCCAAGCTGGATATCATGCACAAGCGACACGACATGGAGCGCAAGGCTTGGGGGATTGGAGACACAAAAAAGGAGGGTACAGCGGCAAAAAGTGCGAAGAGGAATCGTGCAATCAGCCCGGAACTCAGGGAGAAGCTTGATGAAGTTTACGGATCTGAACAGCGCAAATAAATGGTACGCCGCAATTTTACGCGAGGCTGAAGAAAAGAAACAGCCTTTGCTGGTTATGGCAGAATTAGGCCGTAATGATTTGTTTTTTTTATTGACCAGATTACTGGGCCGCGCAGACGCTAACAATGAATGGGTTTTTGAGCGGTGCCGTGAAGTACAGGTCGATCCTGACGGAAGACTCGATCTTTGGTCCCGTGAGCATTACAAATCGACCATCATTACCTTTGCCCTGACTGTGCAGGATATTTTGCGTGACCCGGAAGTTACCGTTGGAATTTTCAGCCATACCCGGCCTGTTGCCAAAGGTTTTCTGCGTCAGATCAAGCAGGAATTTGAGCGTAATGAGTTGCTCAAGCAGTGTTACCCGGATGTGCTTTGGGCCAATCCTAAAAAGGATTCCCCCAAATGGTCGGAAGAGGACGGGATTATCGTTAAACGCAAATCCAATCCCAAAGAAGCGACAGTTGAAGCATGGGGATTAGTGGATGGTCAGCCTACCGGCAAACATTTTTCCCGGCTTATTTATGACGATGTTGTGACCCGTGAGTCGGTTTCATCACCGGATATGATTTTCAAAACTACCGAGGCTTGGGCGTTGTCCATCAACCTAGGAACCCGTGAGGGCATCAAGCGGTATATCGGCACCCGTTACCATTTTAATGATACTTACCGCGAGATGATGAAGCGCGAAGCTGCTGTCCCGCGTATTTATCCGGCTACATCTGATGGAACCATGGATGGAGACCCCGTGTTGTTGACAAAAGAGCAGCTGCAAACCAAGCGTCGGGAAATGGGACCGTATGTGTTCGGTTGCCAGATGATGCAGGACCCGCGCGCGGACGATGTGCAGGGCTTTCGTGAAGAATGGCTTTGCCGTTGGGACCAGCGGGACAGCAAAGGAAAAACATGCTGGCAGCAATTTAACCGTTATCTGATGGTTGATCCGGCAAGCGAGAAAAAGTCCGGCAGCGACTACACGGTCATGCTGGTTATCGGGCTGGGACCGGATCGCAATTACTATCTCATTGATGGTATTCGCGACCGTCTGAACCTTACTGAGCGGGCCCGGGCGTTGTTTCGGTTACATCGAGCCTATTCGCCATTGGCAGTCGGTTATGAAAAGTACGGACAGCAAGCCGATGTGGAGCACATGCGTTACGTGATGGATGAGCAGAATTACCGTTTTGCCATTAATCCGCTGGGTGGGAATGTACCCAAGACCGACCGTATCCGCAAGCTGGTCCCGCTCTTTGAACAATCACGTTTCTTTCTGCCGTGGCGGGCAAGATTTATGGATCATCAAGGCCGTGAGCGCGATCTTGTTCGTGAGTTTATCGATGATGAATATCTGGCTTTCCCTGTAGCCCCGCATGACGACATGCTTGATTGCATGGCCCGTATTCTGGACCCGGCTTTGGGGGCGGTTTTTCCTAAAGCGCAGCATGTGTTGGAGCAGCAACAGGATATGCAGGGCTTGATGGATTACGACATTTTCACAGGAGCAGTCTGATGTACGGATTCGAAGTAGATGGAGGTTTTACCTTCTATAAGTTCAGGGACATTGACGGAAGTGAATCTCTAACCGACGGACATTTACGCTGGTTCTGGGAAACAATGCGAAAGGCGGGACAGCTTCCGGTGATCTTTTACGATGGAAGCGTTGAATGTTTTCGAGATTTCCAAGCATTGGTACGCCTCAATGATCAGCATTTCTTTTTCGGATTCAAGGATGATCAGCCTGCCGGATTGTTCTGGTTGAATGGATTTACCGCAAAGTCCTGCTTTGTGCATCTCGCTATCATGCCCGGATTTCACGGCAAGGGGACTTTGCTGATGGGGCGTGGGGTGTTGCGACATTTGTTGTCTGTCACTGACGTGGCAGGTGGATATATGTTCGACTGTATAAAAGGTTTGATACCTGTGACGAATCCATTGGCCTGCCGCATGGCAGAGAAGTCCGGTTTCAGAAAAGCAGGTATTTTATCGCAGGCAGCGTATTTGGCTGCTGAAGACAAAAGTGTTGATTCCGCAATTTTTTGTGCGGTCAGGAATAAAGAGGGCCAAGAGCCCGCAGATGAAATTTTTAAACAAGGAGAATGATTATGGGAGGCGGAGGAGGAAAAGCACCAACTTCACCAGTTTCACCGCCACCGGCACCCCCGGTGGCCCCGGCACCTGAACCACCAAAGATGGAAGCCATCAATAAAAGTGAGCAGGAGTTGAAGGCAAAGAAAATGCGCGAAATGGAGCGCATGAAGAAGGGGCGCAGTGCCACAGTCCTCACCGGAGGGCAGGGAGATACCGGACAACTGGCAACAGCGACCAAAAATTTGCAGGCCCAGAAAACCAAACTGGGCCAGTAGGAAGGAGCATGCCGAATTATTACAGGCCTGATCTGCCACCGGCTCAGGAAGGACAGTCCAATGTCTGGTTTGCCAATGGTTCTCCCGGATTTAACGGCTATTTCAAATGGCACCGTTATGCCTACGGGACTAATCCTTCAGCGAAAAAGAATGGCCTCAATGCTCCGGCGGATTGGCGTGTTCCGGCTGACTGGACTTTTTCAGAGCAGACAGGCCACTGGTACACGCCTGCTGAAATGCAGAATGCCGGGTTTAGCCAGATTGATGGTGAATGGCTGCATCCGAATGATATCCGGCAGCGGGAAGTTGACCGTCAGAATGCAGAATTTGATGCTACGATGGCCCGCCGCAGGGAAACACAAGGGCGGATGCGTAAAGTGCATGCCCTTGGGCGCAGGAATACAATTCTTACCGGACCGGATGGTGCAGCAGGTAAAGCCAAAATCAGCAGGGAAATTTTGAATCTTTCTAAAGGAGTATTAAAATGAATGAGCATCGTTGTCCTGTTTGCCGCAGGCTTTTGATGAAAGGCAAGGTTATCAAGGTTCAGGTTAAATGCCCGAAATGCAAAAAGATGGTGAAGATTGTCGGGGATAGCTAATACATGAAACATATAGATAATAATAAATATTTAAAAAGATTGCAGGGATTGCGGCAGGAACGCAATTCCTGGGAGTCGCATTGGCAGGAGATCAGTGACTACATCCTGCCCCGCAAGGGAGTTTATGACGGATACCGACCCAATGACGGGCGAGTTAAGTCCGGTAAAATTATTGATTCCACTGCGACAAGATCGTTACGCATCCTTGCCGCAGGCTTGCAGGGCGGTCTGACATCTCCGGCAAGACCTTGGTTCAGGCTGGGGATTTCCGATCGTGACTTAGCAAGGCATAAGTCGGTGCGGGAATGGATATCCAAAGTGGAAAATACCATGTACCGCGCGTTGGCGCGCAGTAACTTTTACTCCTGTATCCATTCACTTTATACGGAACTGGCAGGGTTCGGCACCGGGATTCTTTATTGTGAACCGGATGATGAGCGGGGCATTCGCTTCCGTACCCTGACAGCCGGGGAATATTGCCTCGCAACAGACGCGCAGGGCAGAGTGGATACGGTTTACCGCGAATTTAAAATGACTGCACGGCAATTGGAAGAGCGGTTCGGTAAGCAGAATCTGCCTGCTACGGTGCATACCAGCCTGAATATGAACCGTGATCATTGGTTTGATGTGCTGCATGTTGTGCAGCCGCGTGCTGAATTTGATGCAGAGTGCATGGACACTATGAACATGCCTTTTGAGTCCGTATTTCTGCTCAATGGTCGCGGCGGACATGTTCTTTCAGAGAGCGGATTCATGGAGAATCCGTACATGGCTCCGCGCTGGGACACGGCGGCTATGGATGTCTACGGGCGTTCTCCTGCCATGGATGTGCTGGCAGATGTGAAGATGCTCATGGAGATGAGCAAGAGCCAGATTCAGGCTGTGCATTTGACCCTGCGTCCGCCCATGAAGGTTCCGTCTATGTATTCAAGAAGATTAAACTTACTCCCCGGTGGGCAGAACCCGGTGGAACAGAATCAACAGGATTCGATTTCGCCGCTCTATCAGGTTCGCCCGGACCTTGCCGGGGTCAGCAATAAGATTCAGGATGTGCGCACTGCCATCCGTGAGGGATTTTTCAATGACATTTTCATGATGATGACCGGAACCAATCGCAGGACAATCACTGCAGCAGAGGTTGCCGAGCGGCATGAAGAAAAGCTGATCCAGCTTGGCCCGGTCATTGAGCGCCAGCATACGGAACTGCTTGATCCGCTCATTGATAGAGTTTTCGGCATCCTGATGCGTTCAGGGCAGTTGCCGGAAGCTCCTTCAATTCTGGAAGGTGCCGATATCAAGATCGACTATATCTCAGTGCTGGCACAGGCTCAGAAAATGGTCGGAACACAATCCATTCAGTCTTTAGCACAGTTTGTGGGCAGTCTGGCGCAGGCTAATCCAGAGGTTCTTGATAAAGTGGATATGGATCGGGCTGTGGACGATTATGCGGAACTGATCGGAGTTCCGAACGGTATCGTGCGTTCCGGCGATGAGGTAGCTAAATTCAGGAATGCTCGCAAGGAGATGCAGTTAAAGCAGCAGCAATTGCAGCAGGGGTTACAGGCGGCATCCATGGGCGCGGGGATTGTTAAGGACCTTTCCCATTCAGACTTGAATCCGGCTCAGGTACAGGGCGTGGTCAATCAGGCAGGTCAAGTGATGCAACAATAAATATTTAGCGGAGTCGTTAAGGCTCCGCTTTTTTTCAAATAATTGTTGTTAAGTATTGAAATAATGTGGCTTTTTAGAAAAAAGGACTGGCGTGTAAAAGTTTATTGCAGTACTGCGATTATTTTAATTCATAATAAATCCGCCATAGATGTTGATCTGCTTGATTTTTTTTGATTATTTATGCTTCTGTCTGGAGCGAGGGAGTCCTGTATTATTTTTGAGTGAAAGGAATTTTTATCAAATGTTGGTTTTGACCGATTTAACTAGATTTAATGATAGTGATAATGTCTGCATGGCACTTTTGGATGAGGATGACTGCACCTGTTACCGCCCTTTGCCTTACGAAAATCTGGATTTTGTAGCTTTTAGAAACATCCGTCCCGGAATTATTGTCTCAGCAGATATTCTTCCCTACGAAAACGCCAGCAGTCCGCATGTGGAAGATTGTACTTTTGAAAACGATGTCTGGCTTGACTGTATTGAAGAAGAGGATTTCAAAGATTTGCTGGAGCGCAGCGCAGTTGATTCTATAGCTGATGCTTTTGAAGGCATTGTAACGCCCAAGAATCGGTGTGTTCCTGCGGAATCCCCTTGCGCCCATTCCATAAGAACTATCCGGGTTAAGCCTAAATCAGTCAGTATTACAGTGGTAAATTCCGGCGAAGATGTGAAGCTGCGTTTGGCTTTTACTGATAAGAATGGTGTGAAGTTCCGCCATACTCCTATTGCGGATCTTTGTTTCCATCGTATGGCTATGGAGTATGTAATGCAGGGGCGTTTGGATGAGTTGGAAGCTCTGCTCGCCGGAGGGGAGGAAGTGTATATCCGTGCCGGATTGAGCCGGTTGTATACGAGTAAGAGTGGTAAACAGGGCTTCTGGATGCAGGCTAATGGGGTCTATATTTTTCCCGGTTATTATTCTGACGGTTGTTGATTTTCCTCGTCGCCGTTCCTGCCGTCTTGTCTGAAGGATGGTGGCGGCATTACCCTGCACGTAGATAAATACCTGCACGTAGGCATCTGTCCCGGAGGAGAATCCGGTTTTGAATGTAATGGTCGGTTGTATCGGGATTTCGGTGTAGAAAAAGCGGGCCCAAAATGAGTTGGGCCCGCTTCGTTTTTGTGGTTTATGTACGGATCTGTATGGACAATTATTGAATTTTCTTAAAGTGCTGCAACCAGCTGTCTAAGTTCCTGTTTTTTTTCTTCGCTAACTGCGGGCTTGCTGGAGGCATAAAAAAAATCGACCTTATCGAGTTTAAGGAAGCGTACGTAGTCGTTGCAGGAACCTTCGAGAATTTCACCGTTGTTTTTGTATGGTCCGGCTCCAGTGGAAAGGAAAAGGACCGGTTTACCGTCTACAAATGAAAAATGTTGTTTGGTACCGAACTTTCTACACATGGCAAAGCTTCGATCGATAAGAGGTTTGATGTGGGCGGTGAAGGCTGCAAAGTAGAGTGGAGATGTAATTATGATGGCATCTGCTTCAATCATGGCTTTGAGGGCCTTGGTCCCATCGTCCCCGTTAATACAGTAAAATTCTTTACCTGATTTCTGGCATTCCATACAGGCAATGCAGGGTTCCACTTCCATATCCACCGCATTCATGCGTGTTACAGTGTGTCCTTTCTTTTTGAGTTCTTCAGTGGCAATATCGACAAGGCCTGCTGTATTTCCATTTTCTTTGGGGCTACCGTGCAGGACAAGAACGTTCATATTCTCTTTTATAAGCCGCTTGGTGATGGTTTTGGTGGAGGTGCTGTTTTTTGCGAGTACATTAATAGGTGCAGCTATGGCGGCGGCAGTGCCGGCTGTAAGGGTCACGAATTGGCGGCGTGAAATTTTGTCAGACATGTAATCTCCTTAGTCTTAATAGTAATTGTTAGTGTCTATGGTTAAATTAAGGTGATTGCGGGTCTATAATCAAGTCAAAAATTGTAACAAGTTGTAGCAGTCGCTTGTGAATGTATAAAGATATGTATTCTGGAATGTTGCTTGAATAGATAAAAAACTGCCTCCCTCCGAAGATTCGGAGGGAGGCAGT
>DDLU01000312.1 GCA_002340305.1 Desulfovibrio sp. UBA2564 | reverse complement strand
CTGACCGCGTTCCTGTATGCCGGTCTTCCCGGCCGCCACTACTGGCTTACCGCCATTCTGGCTGCCCGCTTTCTGGCATCTGCGTTCTGCTCCGGACCTGCTATCCTGCTGCTCGTGGTTTTCCTCGTGCGCAAGATCACCAAATACGATCCCGGCAAAGGCGCAATCGGAACTCTCACAACTATCATTACTTACGCAATGTGCGTGAACGTCTTCTTCTTCATGCTTGAAGTATTCACCGCATTCTACTCCAATATGCCCGGGCACATGCACTCTCTGGTTTACCTCTTCGCTGGCGAACATGGTCATCACGAACTGGTTCCCTGGATGTGGACAGCAGCGACTTTCGCTATTCTTAGCCTTGCGCTGCTCATTCCGCCCAAACTGCGTTACAACCAGAAGCTTCTGCCCTGGTCCCTCGCTATCCTCGTTATTGCAACCTGGATTGACAAGGGCCTCGGTCTGCTGATCGGTGGTTTCACTCCGAACCCCTTCAACGAAATCACTGTTTACTGGCCCACCGGTAAAGAGCTCATGATTTCCTTCATGGTTTACGCACTCGGCGCACTGACTCTGACTTTCCTTTACAAGATTGCCACAGACGTTAAGCGCGAAATCGGCCAGCTGACTACTGAAGACTAGTCACTGCCGGATTACCGAACTCGAAAGCCCCCTGCTTCTCACGAAGCAGGGGGCTTCTTTATGATGATTCCCGGCGGCCTAAAACATTTTTGTAATGCTTCCCTCCATGACTTTAAAACATTGCACCATTAATTATTTGTCAGTAGGATTAAATCATACGCAACGTTAAATGGAGTCCACCCCACATGAGATCAACAAAACAAATGAGCATAACTTTACCCTTGGAAATGGCTAAAGCCATAAAAGAAAAAGTCGCATCAGGCGAATATGCAACTGAAAGCGAAGTAATACGTGATGGACTGCGTGCCCTGCTTGCGCGGGACAAAGCTGTTGACAGTTGGCTCAAAGAGCAGGTTGGTCCTGCTTACGATGCCATGAAGGAGGAGCCTTCACGAGGAATCAGTGCAAAAGATCTCAAGGCTAGGATTATGCAGGAAGCCGGAGACTCATAAAGAATGACTTACCATGTAGTTTTTAGCCCGGAAGCTGAAAAGCAGATACTAAATCTATACCGCTATGTTGCTGAAACTGAATCTTCTGAAGTCGCTACGCGATTTACAAATTCAATTATCGAATTCTGCGAAGGCCTCAAAACATTTCCACTCCGCGGCATTCAACGCGACGACATCCGCAAAGATTTGCGTGTAATTCATTTTAAAAAGCGCACCAGCATTGCCTATGCTGTTTTTGAAGAGCGCATTGCCATATTGGGTATATTCTACGGTGGTCAGAATTACGAAGAAAAGCTGACTAAGCAATAATAGCTATTAGCCATACGAAACGTAAAAAGCCGCACATCCTAAGATATGCGGCTTTCTCGCGTAAGAAAGATTCTTACGCGGGGAAACTAGGTATGAGCGACTATACGTAGTCTCCCCGGTTAAATTTGATCTGCTCGGTCACGGCTACGGTTTCCAATTCGGAGACGATAGAACCAAGTTCCGGGTTCTCACTTTGTACGCCGGGCCAATCCTTCTTCAGGGACTCAACTCCACCTTGAATGCCTTCAAGAGTCGAATAAGCCTGCTTCAGCCCGGCCTCACCAGAGGAACCAAGCTGCTGTGCGTAGTTTTCAAGCTTTCCGAAAAGGTCTTCCACCTTGCCGACAAATTCATTTTCACTGACCTGAGAGGTCGGCTGAACTTGAGCGGCCTGCTGCACCTGCAACAGGGGATTGACCTGAAGACCCGGCACCGGCGGTACGGTTGCTGCGCCTTTTTGTTGCGCTGCACCCTGCTGAACTTCCTGATTAAGGAATTCACCGAACGCTGCCCCGTCAACCTTCTTTGCCTTGTTTTCCTGCTGCTGTTGCAGCTTTAAGGCTTCGATCTGTTCAGGATTTATCTTCATATTTTTCTCCTCAGCCTTTGGTTTCACCTCTGAATATGCAATGATCTTGCCAAAGTCTAGACTTCCGCCCAAAACACTGAATTTAATTACTTTATGCTTATTTAACACCCGGAAAATAATGCCACATCCCGCTTAATGCAAACATATACGAGACATTTTTTCCTCACGCAGGATAAAGTATAAGAAAAAGCTTGTCCATGGCGGCAATAATCAGATAATATTGTAAGTAAGAATTTATTTGAATGCACTTTCTTCCATGCACAACCCTTGAATTATGGAGGTAGAATATGGCTGAAATCAAGAAGATACTCTGTGCAGTGGACTTTTCGGATCACAGCCCTGTAGTTGCTGAATACGCTAGTACACTCGCCAAGACACTGGGTGCAAATATCATCTGCCTTTATGTGGCACCTTCACTGGACCAGTACGTGGGCTTCCATGTACCGCCCAGCTCCATTGAGAACTTCGTCGGTGAAATTGTAACCGGCGCAGATTCAACAATGGAAACTTTCATCACTGAAAACTTCAAGGATATCAGTGCAAGCGGCAAGGTTGTGACCGGCTACGCAGCCGAAGAGATCCTCGCCATTGCCGAAAGCGAAAACGCAGACATGATTGTCATGGGAACCCATGGGCGTGCGGGCATAGACCGCATTCTATTCGGTTCCGTGGCAGAAAAGGTGGTCAAGTCCGCCAAGAGCCCTGTTTTAACCGTTAGACCCTCCTAGGAACAGCATCATAACGGACCTGAAGACTATCACCCCGGTCTGAAGGTCATGCCTCACTAACCTTGGAAGCCCTCCGTCCGGCCATAGACGGGGGGCTAAGTTTTTGATTTCAAATAAATGAGATTTATTTCGATTAGGGCAGCCATTGGTGGGAGATAAGTTTTTCCTGAGCACAGAACAAAGCCCCCCCTTCGTTTGAAGGAGGAGCTTATAATTTCAAATTTAGATTTCCTGAATGGAATATCTATTTCTTAAACCTGCTGCGGAAGAATGCTGCCAGAGGCGCGAAAGCCAGCATCAGCCATTCCAAACCGAAGGTCTGGGCCGGGTTGAATACACAACCGGAACCGCCGGAGCTGGAACCAGTGTTACCCAAAACAACCGGGTCAATGATGACACCGTCAGCAGCTCCATCAGAGTCGTATTCTCCACCGTCTTTAACACCGAAATTAACGGTATAAACAGTATTGGCAAGCAGGGTATCGGGCGTTGACATTACGTTTCCACCACCGTCAGTAACCCAGAATACACCGTTTGTTGCCGCTGCGGGAATGGAATCCTGACGCTCGTACTCAATATTGCTGCCGCCGTTAGCTGCGAGCAATTTAAAGAGATGCAGGTCCGCAACCGGAGTATCTGTTGCAGGAGTTACGGAGAAGTTGAAGTTGTGGACTGAACCGACAACAAGCCCGGGCTTAGTGGTGAAGGTTTCAACATGACCTACAACCTCCATTGCGGGAGTCTTGTTGGTTGAAGTCAGTTCTTCAGGAGTTCTATCTTCTTCTACAGTGCGCAAAACAAGATCTGCTTCCTCGCCATGTCCCGGATGCACTGTGGTATTGGTTTCCCCGCCGCCGGAAGAGCTGATCCCGGTACGTACAAGAGTATTATCACCCCCAGCAGCAAACAGGTAGCCTCCCATGGAAGATCCGGTTATGTCAGTAAGCTCGGCTCCATTTTGCGCGATACCGGAAGACCATTCTTCAGTCTCAAAATTGTACTGATGAACTTTGCCGGACCAGTCACAGGCGTAAAGCATTTTTTCATATGCCCAGCAGGAACTGAGAGTTACGTCTGCGGGAGCAGCGATTTTCTTTGCGCTTGTGCCATCATAAACAGCAACATAACCGTGCTCGCCAACCATGTATATTTTGTCCGCAGCAAGAACAATAATATCCTTAAGATTCTGGGCTTCAGGCAATGCGATCTTTTCGGAAACCCACGCATCTCCAGCTGGTTCGGTCAGCTTGTAGAGATCTTTTCCGGCAACACCGTACAAATGCCTTGCATCTACAACATCCAGAGCAGCAAATGAAGCACTGCCGAAATCGTCTGGTCCTGACGAACTCATTCCGGAATTGAGTGCGTTAGGACCAGAAATTTTAACATGTCTAAGTTTTCCGCTATTAACGACAATCAAATCTTTGCGAGACAAAGCCTTTACATCACTTACTGAACCAGACGTCTTCCCGATAAGCAAAGTCCAGTTCTCGGCACTGAGTTCTTTGGTTGCAACAGAATAGGAACTTTCTGCGCCATTTTTATAGACCGCAAAAACATGTTCCCCAACACCGGTTACTGCATATATTTTCTTTGCACCGAAAAGATCAGAATTCTCATCGGTCCAAGTGAATGAAGCCGCGCCTTCAGCTTTCGTCCCTTTATAAAGGAGCCCCTGATCACCAGCCACATAAACCACTGATTTTGTGGCGTTATAAACACTGCCAATATTGGCTCCGACAGCTGGTCCTGTGTCAGGTCTGGCTGCTTTGAAAACTCCGCCAACAGAATAGGCGAGAGCGTTATTGGTGGTGTCGATAGCAAGAACTTTTTCGTCAATAGATGCCACGCCGTCAACAGCAGCCATTGAAGTTATTTCATCATCAAGCTCGCCATATTTTTCCCACTGCCTATCTTTTGAACGCCAGACATCATCTACGGTTGCAACAACCAAATCGTTTGAGCTACCGGAAAGAGATACGGGTTTTACACCATTGTACCCCCAATCCTGGGCACTAATGTGAACAGCTTTGCTATCAGGAACATCGTCATTGATGATATAAATCTTATTATCTGTTGTTGTGAAGAGAACAGTACCGTCGGTGGCAGAATACAGCTTATCAACTTGCTTATCACCAAATTTGGACGCAGCTATTTCTGTCCAAGTGTTCTCTGCTGAAGGCACTGTTGTGATCTTAATGTTCTCACCAGCACCAGTTGTCATAACATAGAGCTTGCCACCTTCAGCCACGTAAAGTGCTCTGGAACTCGCAGCCAGACCGGTTATTGGCTTTCCAGAGGTGAACTTTGAGGCGGCTTGATCAGCATAAGACTCGCCTGTAATTGCGATATCAATATAGGCAACGCATCCTTCTGCTTTATTAGAAACAGCACAAAGATAGTTACTGTCTCCATTCTTCAACACAGTCATAAACTTAATATCTTTGACCTTGGAATTTTGGCATAATGCAAAAGTGGCTTTTGTTTCCTCACCCTCTTTTACCTTAAAAATTACTGCGCGCCCCTGATAGCTAGGTCCATCACGATAAGCCTCAAGGCCAAAAGCGACATAGTCAGCACCATCGGCACTGACTGCAGCGGAAACACCCGGATGTGCTGAAGCACTCGAATGTACTGAAGTGGGATATACAGCTGAAAGATCTTGCCATGTATCAACCGGATTAGTGCTGGAGTACAATTTTTTGTTGTCACCATCGATCGAATAAAACTTATTGCCCAATGACAGTATTGTTTTGGGGGTGTCCGGGCACACATTAATCATCCCGCCCAGAGCAGCCTGCCAATAAGTCTGTGACCCATAAAGGGATGCGCCGTCGTTACCGGACACAAATGCCCTTTTACGATCACCATCAATAGCGAGGCTGACAGCATTGAGATCTTGCTGCGAAACATTCTGGTTAACAACAGTGACATCTCTTTTGGAAATCTCCAATAAGCTTCCTGACTTACCGGAAGCATATCCTAATTCCTTGTCACTATTGTATTCAATGGAAAATAGATTGGAAGAAAAGTTACCGGGAATGTCCAGCTTGTGGTCGTCAATATTCTTACCTGCACCGGAAAGGTCGTCGCCAGAAAGAACGATTGCACCACCGTCACCAGCAGCATACCAAATACCCGAAGACGGAAAAGCAATGTCGTTAATAGCAGGACAATTATAAAGATTGAAGCCTTCAACCGCACCGGCGGTGGTAATTTTATACAGGTTGTTGGCATTGCCATTCCCGCCACCTGCACCATAAACCATGAATGTGTTCGTCTTTCCGGTCAGGAATTCAATCCCGCGGACATTACTATTTGTTGCAATATCCTCACCAGCAAGAACCCCGGTTTCCTCACCGGATTTTTTTATGGGTATAATGGTTTTTGCTTGGCCTGGTACGCTATGATCGTAGTAGAATGCAGAACCGTCAGCAGTGACCACTGCAACTTTAGCGGTTAGGTCAGAAGCAAGACCAACCAACTTTTTTTCACCAAGAAGACCTTTAAGAACAGTGGACAAAGGATGCTTCTGCCATCTTCCCTCCTCACCAGTATCACTGCCCACGATTGTACCGTCTGCTGTCACAGCCAGAAACATATCGTCAACATGAACTACACCGACAAAATCACCTGAAGCTGGCGGATAGACCTGAGTCCAGTCTATCTCGCTGGTATTTGCGTTAAGCATCTTGGCGGCAGTCATATGGTAAGCTTTACCGTCATCACCAACCACAACGATACCGTCAGTATTATCTGCTGCACTGGCAACAATGTCCGTGCCCAACTTGGTTGGTGCATCGGAAGTCCAAGCCGCAAAAGACGGGCTGGAAAGGGCACAAGTACCAGCAATAGCGGCTACTGTAATAGCGGCTTTAAATTTTTTACTCATCATCATTCAGCACAACTCCTTTTTTATAGACAAAATTAAATCACATTGACCCAAACGCTAATATGTAAAGCAGGCCCAGCCTCTTTTTAGGATGAGCGGGGTAATTAGCAATACTATACATTCACAACTAGCTATTATTAATATAAATTTTTCATGTCAAATCAGAATAAAATTTCTCAATCCACCCATTTTTGATTCTCAGAACGCCTTTATCTGGAAATTATTTTCAAATTGTACCCATAACAAAGATGCTACATGAACAATATTTCCGAAAACCTTTCACGGCAGCACACAACGCGCTTAAAATAAGAACTAAATTTCAATTATTCTGTTTCCAAAAATTGATTTAAATTTAATTTAATTTCATCCCAAAGCCCAAAAGCAGCAAAGCCCCCTCTTTCAAGTGAAAAAGGGGGCCATATTTATAGAATCAAATTTCTAATTACTATTTAAACTTATTTCTTAAACCTGCTGCGGAAAAATGCTGCAACAGGCGCGAAGGCCAGCATCAGCCATTCCATTCCGAAGGTCTGCGCGGGGTTGAATACACAACCGGAGGAACCGGAACCGGAAGTTGCACCGAGAACTGTGGGGTCTTTAATTTGGCCGTTAACCAAGTTGTCAGAGTCGTATTCTCCGCCATCTTTGATGCTGAAGTTTACGGTATAAACAGTGTTGGCTGCAAGAGTTTCAGCAGTCTGCATTACGTTACCGGTCTTTTCTTCAACGATCCAAAAGGTCCCATCGATTTTGGGATCCGGGGTTGAATCTACACGGTTATATGTGAGAAAAGAACCGCCGCTTGTTGCAAACAACTTGTATAATTTTACATCTCTGACCGGCTTCTCGCTGTCAGGAGTTACATTAAACTGGAAGCTGTGAACGGAACCGGCGGTAAGACCTGTTTTTGAGGTGAAGGTCTGTTCTTCACTCATAACGTCCATAGCCGGAGTCTTGTATACATCACTCAATTCTTCAGCTGTTTTGTCCGTAACTATTGATTGCAGAACCAGATCTCCATCTTCGCCATCTCCGGGCTGGATCTTGGTGCTGGTCTGACCGCCGCCCCCGGAGCTTATGGAATTACGCACGGATGTGTTGGAATCGCCAACAACCAGAATCCAGCTACCTTTTTGTGAGCCTGTTATATCATGAAGGGCAACACCCGACTTTACAGTCCCGGTAGTCCATTCTTTGGATTTGGCATTGTATTCATGGACCTGTCCACTGTCAGTAGAAGCATACATTACTTCACCGTATGCCCAGCAAGAGGTTAAGTTGTCACTGGAGGGCGGAACACCTATGTTGGTAACAGATGAACCGTCATAAAAAGCGGCGTAGCCCTCATCGCCGATAATGTATATTTTTTCTGAGTCCTGAATAAAGACATCCTGCAGGCCGCCGGCAGGAACGCCTGTCAAGGCGATTTTATCTATAGTCCATGTGCTTCCGCTAGGTTCGCTGAATTTGTAAAGGTCAGTTCCCGAAACTGCGTACATGAGCTCAGACCCGAGAATATCCAGCGCACGAAAGGTTACAACCGAGATGTCAGCACTACTTTGAGTTCCTGCCAGTGATTCAAAACTAATTGTGTCTAACTGAGTGTCTATCGTACCTTTTTTAAGTGCCCCTCCATCAACTACCATTACTGATGTTGCTGAAAGACCTTTTGCATCGTTGATTACACCGGAAATTGAACCTGACAGATGCGTCCACCCGGAGTCAGATAATTCTTTTGTTGCAAAAGATGTTGAAGACCCGTCCCAAAAGGCAGTGAAAACATGTTCACCTGAGCCTGTGACTTTTAAGATTCTGCATGCCCGGAACGTACCGTTATTCTCCCGTGTCCAATCAAAAGACGATGAGTCCGACCGTCTGTTCCCGTGATAGAGCAAACCGTTTTCGCCTGCTACGTAAACATCCGCCTTAGTGGCATTATATGCACTAATGATAGCGGATCCTATCGCAGGGGCATATTCGGGCAGAGCCGGGTTGAATTCGTTACCCGTGGAGTAGGCTATCACATTACGGGAATAATCAGAAGCAAGGATGTTTTTTCCAATAGCGGCAACACCGGAAACATGCTGCATACCCGGTACAACCTGATCAAGGCTGTCATACTTTTCCCAGCCGCCTGCCGAAGTATAACGCCACACATCGTCCTGAGTCGCGACCGCGAAATCGTTAGAAGTGCCGGAGATGTAAGTAGGGCTTTCACCGGGATAAGACAAGTCCCTGCAACTGATTGCAGCAATGGACGCTCCCTGGCTATCCTCAAATATATATATTTTACCTTGGGTGTTTACGCATAGCACCCTATCATCACCCGTCTGAAAAAGCAGGGTGGAAGTTCCGACAGTTGTATTAATCGCGTCCGCTTCTCGCCATTTGTTAGTGGAATCGGGTTGTATGGTAAGCAGAGAATCCCTCTGACCGGACATCGCATGGATCTCACCGCCTTGAACAACATACAGACCATGCGAGCTGGCAGCCATACCGGAGACTCTATTAGCAAATATATCATTAACGGCCGGCTGTGGCGATCCGCTGGTAGCAGCCATATTTAAAAAATGCACCTTTTTATTGACGTCTTTGGGTGCTAAATAAAGAATTTGGTTATCTGACGGGTCTTTCTGGGTTGCCATAAAAGCAACAATATCCAGACTTGAACCCGCAGCTGTAAACATAACATTTTGATCCGAAGCACCGGAAGTTTTAAAGATTGTGACCCGTCCTTTATGACCAAGTAACCCCCCGGAAGTATCGGAATAGTTCGCGACCGCAATGTAGTTATCCGCACCGATAGCAGCTGCGGCACTGACACCCGTATTAAAAGGTTGTGCACTTTTATTGTTTAATTTTGTCCATCCACTGCCGGGGTCAGCTGTATAGCTGAGACTGTTATCCTCATTATCAGCCATATAATATCTGCCGCCCAAAGCAAGTATGGATCTGGGATGCTTAGGAGCGGAAGCAACAGCCGCATTAGAGACATTATCCCAAAACGTTTCATCCGCATATAACGAAGCCCCGTCATTACCGGACACGAACGCCCTCCTCAGTCCATTGGGCCCCTCAACCAGACTGACAGCGTTTAAATCATTTGCGGTCTCTGACTGGGCCTTGAAAGTAACTTCATTGCCGGAAATACGGAAAAGACTGCCGTCTGCGCCTGCGGCATAGCCGAAAGTTTCATCGTAATTGTAGGCTATGCTGAGGAGGTTCGGGGTTGCGGAGGTGCCGGTTATGGCAAGTTTCGGGGTTTGGATAGCCGACCCCATAGCGGTAAGATCCTGCACTCCTTTAATTATTGTTGCGGAATCACCGACAGCATACCAGAGATCTTTCTTCTGGATAGACATATCATTGATCGCCGGGCAGTTTTCGACATTAAAGCCTAGGATACCAGTGTTTTTTTGAAGCTTGTAGAGGTTGTCGTCATTGCCGGCCCCCCCGCCCGAACCGAAAACAGCGACAGTCTCAGCTTCACCGGGAATGGGAGCTACACCGATAATTCTGTTATTGCCCGCAATACTTTCAGCACTAAGTGAGCTTCCGATACTTGACCATGCGGCGTTGCCGCCTACGGAAGCATCGTAATAGAGTGCGGTACCGTCAGTGGCAATAATTACAACATCCTTTGCATGCCCCTGATCGTCTTGGCAACGTGTAATTCCGGTCACCTTCTTTCCGTTAAAAACATCTTTTACAGCCGATGGGAGGTTAATGGTATTCCATGAACCTTGCCTGCCTGTCTGGCTGAGCGCAATATCACCACCGGCTGTGACAGCCCAGAAAAACTCCCCATTATTTGTAATATCTACAAAATCTGTTGCCACAGGGGGAAATACCTGAGCCCACTCTACCTGATCACCGCTTGCCTTCATTGTGTCTGCGGTCATGTGGTAAGCTTTCCCGTCTTGACCGACAATAGCCAATCCATTGGCCTCATCAGCACAACTGGCAGTAATGTCAGTTCCCAACTTGGTTGGTGCATCAGACTCCCAAGCAGCAAATGACGGGCTGGAAAGGGCACAAGTACCCGCGATTACCGCTACAGTAAGAGCTGTTCGCATTTTCTTGGTCATTTTCATCTGTAAAAATCTCCTGGTTGTATACTTTGCGCCGTATCCCAGCCCGAAGATCGAAAAACACATTCTTAGGTAGACAAATTTTAAACAAGCTTGCTTAGCCAACCATGTGCCTTTCCCTCGAACTGGGAAATCGCAATTATGCGTAGTCAATCCAATCCGATTTCCTCTTCAGCATCATCGAGACCTTCCATGGTCCTTTTGATCAACTTCCAGAGAGCCTCTCCTATGAAGCACGACGGATACAACTCTGACTAACTACATAATGGTCCAGTATTATTTCTAGACAAACATGTCAAACCGGAAATATATTTCCAGTTGCACGCCACTTTGATGTTTTTTTACAACTTGTACCGGAACTTTTTTTCCACTTTCTTCAGTTTGCAGACTACTACGAAAAATATTGCTGACAAAACCCACACAACAGACACAGGTGCACGCCAAATTGAAAAATATTTCTTCTGGAGAATTGAAAAATGTAACAATAAAAGTTGTTATTTTTTCGCTTCGAGCATTTTTTAACATCTCAACATCAATAAATTCACGATAAAAGCTCCTTAACGGCAGCATATCACCAAGTCCCAGCTTCAACTGTACCCCGATCTCACTGCATTGCTTTCGCATAGCTTATTGAAACCAAAAAA
>DDLU01000306.1 GCA_002340305.1 Desulfovibrio sp. UBA2564 | reverse complement strand
GACCCCTACAAAATCGGGGAAGTCGTTTCCGGGCTTGAAGTTGTCTGCACCCGCCAGTTCAAGGCGAGGGTGGAGGAACTTGGGCTTGAGATCGGAATTATCACCACTCCGCCGGAAAGAGCGCAGCGTGCTGCGAATTATCTTGTTGATGGCGGGATTAAGGGTATTGTCAACTTTGCTCAGGCAAGGATTGATGTTCCAAAGAATGTTCCGGTTGAATATGTAGACTTCACCCATCATTTCTATTCTGTCGCTTTTAATATCAGCTCAATGGAATAGAAATCCACAACTTTGTATGAAACGAATCCCCTGTGACCTTTAAGGTTGCAGGGGATTTTCTTATTCAACTGCGTATTGTTTTTTTATGTCGTGCTTTTTAAGCAGAGCATAGAGTCTGGAAACCGATATTCCTGATATTTTAGCAGCTTCACTCATGTTTGCTTTGCTGCGAAGTATAAGCTGCTCAAGGTAAATCTTTTCCGCACTATTAACTGCTTCTTCTTTATATTCTTTGAAGGAAGGCAGTTTGTTTATATCAGGAACATTAATCTTGGGTTTTGGTGGTTCGTCCAAGTCCTGCATTGTTCGGGATTTATTCCCTTTGATCAAAGTCAGGCTGTTGCGGGGTGCTTGTTTTGGAAGCATGGATGCTTGTGCTGCTGCAACCCTCAGGCGAATGGGAAGATGGACCGGGAGTAATTCACCGGCTTCGGGGTTGGAGGTGAAGACTTGCTCCAGCACGTTGAAAAGTTCTCGAACATTTCCCGGCCATGAATATGATTTCAGCGCATCAAGAAATTCATCTGAGATCGCAATGGGCGGACCATTGAAATCCGTTGTGAGCTTATTCAAGTAAAAGCGGGAAAGTCTGTGAATATCTTCACCGCGCTGCCTCAAAGGTGGTAGCTCGATAGTAAAGGCTTGCAATCTATAGAGTAGATCCTGCCTGAAGCGGCCGCCCTGCACCAAGGCTTCAAGGTCGCGGTTGGTTGCAGCAACAAGCCTGAAATCACTTCGCTGTTCCTCGTTTCCGCCTACTGGACGATAAGTGCGTTCTTGCAAAACACGCAAAAATGATTTTTGCAGAGAAACAGGCAATTCACCTACTTCATCAAGAAAAAGAGTCCCGCCGTCAGCTTTGGCAATCAAGCCTTCCTGATTTTTATCAGCACTGGTGAAAGCTCCGCGCTGGTGTCCAAATAAAATCGATTCAACTAGATTTTCTGGAATTGAAGCACAATCCACAATTATGAATGGTCCGGAGCGACGCAAGCTATTGTCATGGACAGCTCTGGCAAAGAGTTCTTTACCCGTGCCTGTTTCACCAAGTAGAAGCACGCCAACATGGCTTTCAGCCGCTTTTGCGGCCTGTCCGAGGCAGCGGACGATGGATTCTGAACGTCCGACAATATTATGATGGCCCAGCTTGGGGCTGGAAGATTCTTTTTCGCTGCGATACTGGAAAACCCTTTTCATGTGCAGCATGTATTCTTCATGGCTGGCAGGCTTGGCAATATAATCCCAGGCTCCAGAGTTGATAGCCAGTTCCGCTCCTTTAGAATCCCCTTGCCCTGTAATGATGATCACTTCGGGCATATTGCCAAGCTGTTGCAACTCAGGCAGGGCATCCAAGCCATTGCCATCGGGCAGGATCACATCAAGAAATACAACATCAAATCTTTCTTCTCTGGCAAGTGCCATCCCCTCTTTAAGGGTTAAGGCTTTTTCGCCGAGGTGGTTCTGCGATTCAGCTATGGCGATCAGCAGTTCCCCGATAAATGGGTCATCATCGATAATTAAAACATTGGCCATCAGTAGTTCCAAAAAATTGGCTATTCATCTATAATGTTAATAATAATGTGCTATCTCTTGCATATGAGCACACGTTGGAGAGCTAATCAACTGTTTTTATTTTTTGGTTGACTGATGGGCGATTTGATTTTAGTTGATAAGTCAACAGTTGACTAATCAATAAAAGAGAGAAATATGTTCAAAATTCATGTCGTGTTCGGATTTATGACCGGTCAAATGGGCAGGCTGCATAAAGCAATTCTTGCTGAAAAATTGAAATCATTAGGAATAACGTATGGGCAGATAGGGTTCATTGTGCAGGCGATTCGCCATCCGGGTAGGTCGCAGGATGAGCTGTCCACAATTCTTAGTGTAGACAAAGCCGCCACTGCACGGGCTGTTGCAAAGCTTGTAAAGCTAGGCTTGCTTTCCCGTGAAGAGAATCCCGAGAATAAACGCCAGAAACTCGTATTCCCGACTGAAAAAGCAATTGATATCAGCGAAGATTTAAGCCGGGAGCTTATGTCTTCAAATCAGCTGATGCTGGATGGTTTATCAAAAGAGGAAGCTGAAAAGTTAATGGAATTAATGGTTAAAGTTATTGATACAAGTCGAGAAAAACTTGGAATGCCGCGCGTGTGGGATTATTTATAAATATTTCAGGAGAGACAAATGGATGAAGCCAAGAAAAAAGCCGTAATTTTCACTGTGGCCGTGACCCAGTTCACCATGCCGTTTATGTTCTCGGCAGTGGGTATCACCCTTCCGGTAATGGGCCGGGAATTCGGTGCCAGCGGCCTTGATCTAAGTCTGGTCGAGTCTGTTTATATCGGTAGTGTCGCTGCATTTTTGCTGCCGTGGGGGCGTTTAGCTGATATGCACGGAAGGCAGCCCATGTTTAGATTAGGGGTACTGTTGTTTTTAATTTTTACCCTGCTGATCGGTTTTGCCCGGAACATTGAAACTATCATCGTTCTACGCCTGCTTCAGGGGATGGTCGGAGCGATGGGGGTAGCGACCAACATGGCATTATTGACCAATTCTGTTCCCAGCAAAGAGCGTGGTAAGGCAATGGGCTGGGCTGTTGCAGCGGTTTACATCGGTCTTTCCGCAGGGCCGTATGTAGGTGGTCTGGTTACATCGCATCTCGGTTGGCGAAGTCTGTATTTTCTGGGCATGATCCCATTAGGGATTTCCTATTACGTAGCCAAACGTAATTTAAATGGAAAGTTTCATCCTTCCGATGAAAAGTTTGATCTGCCCGGTAGCATTGTAATCGCCTTATCTGTTGCAGCTCTTGTTTTTGGTGGAACCAGCCTAAGTGCCGGATGGTTTGGTCCTGTTGCTTTGGTTGCCGGACTGTTCGGTATAGTGCTTTTTATATATATGCAGGATAAAACGGAGTTTCCTTTGGTGGAACTGACTCTTTTCAAGGAACGAAGAGATTTTTTTGATGCTGCCTTGGTGCAATTCATCAACTACGCTGGTACATTTGGTATTGTTTTTCTTTTTAGCCTTTACATGCAGAGTGTGAAGGGATTCAGTCCTCATGATGCCGGGCTAGTTCTAGTGGTCCAGCCATTGGTGCAGGCAGTGCTTTCGCCTTTTTGCGGTCGTCTGGCAGATAAATTCTCCCCGCGTATCTTAGCACTGCTGGGCCTGATTGCTTGTACTGCCGGGACAATTATGGGGGCCATGGTTGCTGCTGATACCAGCCTCACTTATCTTTACACAATGTTTGTGGTGCTGGGGATCGGCTTTGCGTTCTTCGCATCTCCGAACATGATTATCCTTATGGGCAGCGTTCCCCCTTCGCGCTATGGCTTTGCCTCAGCTATATCCGGAGGTCTGCGGACTATCGGTATGGTTGCCAGCATGGTCATCATTACTATTTTCATTTCAACCATCATGGGCAAGGCTCCGGTCAGTGCTGAATCAGCTGCTGATTATCTGAATGTGATGCGTTTTTCATTATCGGCTCTTTCAGCTTTATGCGGAATTGCGGTGTTGATTTCATTTCGCTCTGCTGTGAAAAGGCAAAGTGTTGCCAAGAATGGTCTTTGTGTGCAATCTGCCGGGAACAGCAAGGAGGGCTAATGGTGGAAATTAATATTAACGCAACAGATATACTCGGCGCAGCAAGCAAGGCCGGCCGGAAAATAAAAGATAATCCTGCACATGATGAAGGCTTCAAAGCCGCAGCCGATCAGGCAAGGGTGCTGGCCTACTACCTGACCCTGCTGGTCAAATGGAATAAATCCATGAATCTGGTCGGGCCTCAGAGTTGGGAGCAGATTTTTCATTCCCTGATTATCGATAGTCTGCATTTGGCAGATTTTTTGGATAAATTGGATTTGCCTGCGTCCCCGGTTACGCTTGATCTTGGAGCAGGAGCTGGCTTACCCGGAATACCTTTGCGTTCTCTCTGGCAGGCCGGTGATTACCGTCTTGTTGAGTCACGCGAGAAGCGGTGCATTTTTATGCGTACTGTTCTGCGGATGATGAAGTTGCCGCGTACAGATGTTTTTCAGGGCAGGGCAGAGAAGATTCCGGCGGAGAATCTTCCCGCAGATTTGATTCTCAGTAAAGCTTTCATGCCGTGGAAGGAGCTTCTGGATTTTGTAAAACCCATGCTCGCCGGGCAGGGAAAGATCGTAATTCTGTCCAATGATCCCGCACCCACAGAGCAGGATTTAGAAAATTCGGGATATGTGCTGGAAGATTCCATGGAATACAAGGCCGGAGATAAGATTCACTATTTTTGGTGTTTAAGAAGAATGCCTCCGGCTGCTTAAAAACTGTGAATAAGTTTCGCTCATAGTGTGTTTAGCCAAGTTCAAAATATAAAGCGGCCTTGATTCTGATGAACCAAGGCCGCTTTTAGTTTGTTTTTTACAGCAGAAATTATTTTTCTTCCTCGGCTTGTCCCGCTCCTGAGAGGGCATCCAGCAGGCCACCTTTGAAAATCAGTTTGGTGGCATGCTCGTCGGCGATTTCAGCCACGTCCATGAGCTTTTCAAGAAAATCTAGGATTTCGAATCTTTTTTCTTCGGTTCCATTATCAAATTCAAATTTCATATCACCGGAAGTCATGTATTCTTCCAGTTTTTCGAGGTAATCCATTTTAAGCATGTCTTTTCTCCGGTAGCAGAAAATTATATATCCCAGCGGCGAAGCCCAATTAAAAGTTTCTCTGGTCCCCGAAGGGCCGCCGGAGGCAAAATCAAATTAATAAAACGCAGCGCATCAAATTACCTTTATACGTGATGATAAGGCGACCCAAGAAGTATGGAAGCAGCGCGGTAGAGCTGCTCGAGCAGCATGGTCCGGGCAAGTTCGTGCGGCAGGGTCATTTTACTAAGGCTTAGTTTTACCCGGGCTGTATTTTTAACCTCGTCAGCAAGCCCGAAAGGACCGCCGATGACGAAACACGGGGTGAGATTCGGGTCTTCGGTCCAGCGTTGCAGATGCTTGGAAAGTTCCACAGAGGTCATTTCCTTGCCCTTTTCATCAAGACAGATAAGCATATCAGAAGGCTTGATCTTGCCCATGATGGTTTTGCCTTCATGCTGAATTTTGTCCAGGGGGGGCAGTTTGCCCGGTGCATCTTTAAGGATGGTTTCTTCCAACTTGTGGAATCGGCCCAGTTTTTTTGTGTAATGGGCGCAGGCATCGCGGAAAAAAGGTTCCTTGACCTTGCCGACCCAGACGAATCTTAATTTACTCATATTTAAATCTGCTTAAGGGTTGCATCCAGCTGACCGTTTTCGATGGTAACGAGAACGTACCCACCACCGGAAGCCATGCCGGGATTAAATACACGGGATTTGCCGATGAGGTCTTCGCCGCTTGATTCGTGGATGTGACCGCAAAGGACGATGTCCGGCTGATGTTTGTCAATAAAGCTGCGCACAGACTTGCTGCCAACATGCATTCCATTGCCGATGACATCCAGTTTTGTGTTGAACGGTGCATCGTGGACCACTAGGAGGAGCTGGCCGTAATCTCCAAGCTGGGCGTACGTTTCTTCAAGATAGCAGGCCATTTCATCTTCGCTGATCTCGCTGGGAGTTCCGAAAGGGGTTATGATGGAACAGCCAACACCCATAACTTTTACGCCCTCGGCAAGTTCGCGGATTTCACAGTGCAGGTTCGCGCCTTTTTCTTTAAGAAAAGAGGTGACATTGCTTCGATCCATATTGCCGAGCTGGGCAAGGATATTTTTATTTTTGCGGGCAATGGCATTCCAGACCTTTTCTATTGCCCCTTCCGGGGAATGGTTGGTCAGGTCTCCGGTGATGATTACCCCGGTAGCTTCTTCAAGTTCCGGGATAGTATCGACGAAGTTTATGCTCTGGTGTACATCGCCGAAAGATATCCATTTCTGTTTGGATTCAGACATGCTGCCTCCGTTTCTATATGGCTTTGTTACGGTTTGATTTTTGTTTTTCAGAAGTGTTTTGAATAGCATCATTGGCCTTAAAAACCAATGGCGCGCTATCAGCCATGCCGGAAGGGCGGATATATTTTCATTATTGTCGCACTTGGTGATTGATTTTTGTGAGATGGTTGTGCTTAATTTTCCTATCCCATAAGTGAAGTTGAAACACAGGTGGCTGATTTGGATAAAGAAATTATTAGAAGAAAGTTGCTGGATAAACGTTCTGCCTTGGGCAGGCCGGATGTGGAGTCCATGAGTAGCAGCATTGTGGATAAGATTTTGTCCCTTGAGCAATGGACGCTGGCTGGGGAAGTTCTTCTTTATTGGTCTATCAGGAATGAAGTTGATATCCGTCCTTTGCTTAAAGATGCTTGGGATAATGGGAAAAAATTGTTCCTGCCCTGTTGCCGTAAGAATGAACCGGGGCAGATGGATTTTGGAGTTGTCCGCGCAGAGGCAGATCTTGCTGCGGGGGCATTCGGTATTAAGGAACCTTGCCGGACCCGATGTGAATTTCCGGATGCTGTTTCACCGGATTTGGCCATTGTTCCGGGGGTCGGTTATGACCGTAGCGGTTATCGAATCGGATTTGGCGGCGGTTATTATGACCGCTTTTTAGCCCGTCCGCAGAAAGATGGATTTTTATCCATAGGCGTTTGTTACGACTTTCAGTTAGTGGAAGGATTCCCTGTTGAGCCTTGGGATAAAGCTGTGCAGGTGATCTGCACTGATAAGGAAATGATATGGCAAAAGTAAATTTTATACCGTTTGTTTTTCCGGGCTTGGATAAAGTCTCGGTTGTTTTCACCACCAGAGACGGAGGTAGCAGCAAGTCTCCTTTTGATGGGGGAAATCTTTCTTATGATGTTGGTGATGATGCCTATAGTGTGAGAGCCAACCGAACCGAACTGGCAGCATCGCTTGGAATTTCCCACTGGCAGGAATGCATTCAGGTCCACGGTGATGTTATGCATTATGATCTTAAGGAAGGTTCCCCGGCCGATACGCCCAGCCTTAGGGGGGATGGCATGGCCACAAAGGCGGCAGGACATGCTTTGGTGATTAAAACCGCTGATTGCCAGCCGATCATGATCGCCCATAAGAATGGTGATTTCGTTGCAGGCCTGCATAACGGTTGGCGGGGAAATGCCATTAATTTTCCCGGAAAGGGCGTGGCGGATATCTGTGAGCGTTACAGTTGTGATCCTGAAGACTTGCTGGCGGTACGTGGGCCCAGCTTGAGTCCTGCCATGGCTCAGTTCGTAAATTTTGATTCCGATTTTGAGCCGGGATTTGATGCATACTTTGATAAAGAGAGCAGTACGGTCGACCTTTGGAAGCTGACCATTGATCAATTGGCTGAATCCGGATTACTGCGCCGGAATATTCATTCTTTGGATTTATGTACATACTCCATGGCGGAAACCTTCTTTTCCTACCGCCGGGATAAAGTCACCGGACGTCAATGTTCTCTTATTTGGATAAAGTAGATTAACCGCACGAAGAAAATGCCCCGCAAAGATTACTTTGCGGGGCATTTTCTTCGATTTAGTAAAGTAACAACTATTAGTTGCCAGCTTCTTCGATGAGCTTGAAGACTCTTTCTGCAAGCTGGTTGATTTCAGCTTTGGAGATCTGGTCGTCAGCACCGACGGATTCGCCCTTGTGGTAGAGAGTATCGGTGATGATGGAGGAACAAAGCAGCACCGGGAGATGACGCAGTTCATGGTCATCTTTGATGCGCTTGGTCAGATTATGTCCATCCATGACCGGCATTTCAATGTCGGTGACTACGATGTCCACATAGTCGTTGATGGATGCTCCTTCAGCATCAGCTTTGGCTTTCCATTCAACAATTTTGTCCCATGCGGCTTTACCGTTATGAGTTCTGGTCACTCTGAATCCGGCATCTTCAAGCATTTGCCCGATCATGCGGCGGATCATGGTGGAGTCATCAGAAATAAGAGCCTTGAGCTGCCGCTTTTCAATCTTGTCAACCAGAGAAGCTTCGGGCATGTCGGTAAGATCCATGTCCGGGTTGAGGTCGGCAACGATTTTTTCGAGGTCGAGCAGGAATACAATTCGTCCTTCGAGTTTGACCACCCCGGTGATGGAGTTTGCGGTCAGTGAAGAAACCTGTCTGCTCGGTGCTTCAACCTGTTCCCAGCTGATGCGGTGAATGCGGGTCACGCCGGAAACTAGGAAAGCTGTGGAAATTTTGTTGAATTCGGTGACGATAACTTTTGGTGCTTCGTCTTCGATTCTGTTTTTACCAACCCTGCGGCTAAGGTCGATTAAGGGAATAATTTCCGACCTGAGATCGAACGCACCCAGAACGGCATCGTTTGCAGCGTCAGGCATATCGGTCAACTCAGGCAGGCGAATGATCTCAACGACCTTGGCAACGTTGATACCGTAATAGCTGCGGCGGGTTGAACCGTCATGTACATTGTCAACTTCGTCAATGTAAAATTCAACTATTTCAAGCTCATTAGTGCCTGATTCAAGTAGAATATTAGTTTGGGACATCGTCATCCTCCCCTGGAAAAATAATGTATCAAGCCAGTATCATATCAGAGAGCAACCTTTGCTCTTCATAATGTTATCTTGAAATGCTTGTTTATGAAAGATTTTTTTCATCTTCATATTGTGCTTAACAAGATTAGTTCCAGTTTAAACACGGAAAAAAGTCAACTGGCTTTTTAAAAAAATTGCAAAAATAAGCAAAAAAATAATACGAAAACCCTAATTTATACCAGATTGTCATAAATCTTGAGGTAGTCGTTAATCATTCTTTGGGCCGAAAAGCGTTTTTTACCTTTTTGAAAACCGCGTTGACCCATTTCTTTTGCTACCCGACTGTTTTTCAACAGCATAATGGTCTTTTCGGTAAGAATTTGTTTTTCATCAGGGGGGATGAGAATTCCATCCTCATCATCTGAAATTTGTTCTACCACACCGCCGACAGCATAGCTTACAGCAGGCAGGCTTTGGGCCATGGCTTCCAATATAATTAGGGGGTGATTATCACCCAGTGTGGGGTAGGCCAGAACATCCGCTGCGGCTAGAAAATTTGCGAGAGTCGGGCTGTCCACGTAGGGAATGGAAATATAGTCACCCTCTCTGCTGTTTACATTGCCTCCGATGGCAAAACAGAGTGCTTCCGGTACAGCTGATTTTATCTTTGCCCAATAGGATTTCCATTGCGGTCCTGATTTATAGGCTGCTTTTTCTCCGCCATGGGCAACAAAGAGCATTACCTTTGATGCCGGGTGGATGCCGAGTTCCTGCCTGACCAGTTTTTTATCAGCCGGTTTTTCCGGCCAGGGGATACCGTTGGGAATAATTTTTGGCTTAAGTTTCGGGTGGGCTTTACGGGCCAGTCTCCCAAGCCAGCTGGAAGGTGATACCAGCACCGCTTTGGAGTCCAGTATTGCTGCTATGCGTTGACGGCGCACTTCCTGAGAGTTGGGAAAGTTTCGCGGACAGGCGGCACAGTCGCGTTCAAACTTCGGGCAATCCACGGGTGAAGCACAGCCGCCGGTAATCATCTGGGTATCGTGCAGTGTGATCACTGTCTTAGAGCTTTTGGGCAGTGCGTGAAGAAATTTAAATGGATCAGCAGAAGTGTGCAGGTGGACGATGCTGTTTTCCGGGACTGCTTGCGCAGTTTTTTCCGGGGAAAGCAGCTCTTCTCCGTGATTTTCCGAGGCTTCGAACGAATGCTTTGAGTCATACCCCTTATCCAGCAGCCCCTGGTGAAGCATCTGAGCCATTTTTGAAGCACCACCGCTTTTTTTTAAGGCGGTGTGGTGCACTACAGTCCGCTTCAGCATACTTTTTCCAGAATATCGTGTTTCAAACTCCAGAGAATATGAAACTGAGCGTCCTGAGTGCTCATCTCTCCGGCAATTGATTTTAATTTTTCATTGAGTTCAGACACTTGGATTGGTTTGCGGGCGAAGAAAGCCATTTTACGCACAACCTCTTCATTAAGATAGCGGTCCACTCCTTTATATATAAGCGGGAATTCGCGGCCCTTGTAGATCGCCATTCCAGTGTTTCCGGTCATAACCGTTGTTTCCGGGGTCAGTGTTTCGGTATAGTAGTGGGAGAATGTCTCGCCCAAGCGGACTTGGACAGGGTGGAGGACATCACGTAACGCTTCGGCATCGACAGGAACCGTGTTCAGCTCTTCCCAGAGCGCAACATGCTGCTTGGCAACGCTGGTCCAATTGAAAGTTTTGCGTACTCTTTTTGCCCCGGCAGCACCCATTTCAGTCCGTAATTGCGGGTTGGCAATAAGTTTTTCCAGTGCGGCAGCCAGTTTTGGCGTTTCCACGGCTGTCTGCTGGGCCATGAGCAGGTGGTAGTGGTTATCGAAGCAGAGCGGGGCTATCATATCAATGTCCGGAGTGGTTTCCGGGCCGATGGTTTCAATGAGTATCCCGGTTTCATTATCGACAACCAAATCTTTGTAGCCGTCATAGTCTGAAGCAACTACCGGGAGCCCTGAGGCTCCGGCTTCAAGAATGGTCAGTCCGAAAGTTTCCTGCGGGTTGTCGGAGATGGAAACAAAGATGTCCGCCGACCGGTAAAGGTCGAGCTTCTTTTCTTCGGAAGGACGACCTACAATCATCATTTCCAAACCCATATTACGGGCCAGTTGAGCCAGAGTCTCAGGAAAGTCATCTTCATTACTCCTCCAGCCACCAATTAATACCCGGACTTTATCCCGCCCGATACCGGAAGCAAAGAGTCGTTGCAGGGCACGCAGCAAGGGCAGGATGTCCATCTTTGAATAGTGGGCGATGCGTCCGAAAACGAGGATGTTAACCCGTTCGTCAGCACCGTCAATGCTGAGATTCCTTTTGGACTGGGCTTTTAGGTGCTCGTCCGGTGGCACTAACTGACCGGGATCAATTCCCAGTGGAATTTTTCTGATTTGCGGTGAAGGGTGTGTTGCTTCTGTCAAACCCAGTCCTTCACGCAGATGTTCAAAATATTTTTCCACAACCCGTATTCCAGTTGTGGAAGTGGTAACGATGCAATCACGCGGAGTAGTTCCCTTCCATAAATAATTAAGGAAGTAAGAACTGTAGTTGCTGTAACTCAAAGAATGGGTGGTCCCGGTGATGGGAAAAATATTCTGTGCGTACTGGTTGCGGATTCTGGCAAGATGGGCCGGATAGTTTATACAGTCTGATTGGTGAAAGCAGAAGTATTCTCGTTTAGCTATTTCTTCCGGCAGGTCGCGGCGGTCTTTGATAGTAATTCTGTTTTGCTTGAAGATGCTTGGATAGGCCTTTTGGAAGAAGGTGGACAAGCTGTTTTTTGCGCCAGATCCAGAGAGGAAGAAATGGTATTCATCAAACGGATCAATGGCGAGCAAGCCATTTAAAAATCCAACGTTTGCGACTTTCCTGCCCAGAATGGGTCCGCTTTCATGGAATGGGTCCAGACTGCCCCATATTCTTTGAGTTTTCATACGTTATTTCAAGCCACATTTGGACAGCTCTTGTCAAAGGATTTATTTTCCGCAAGTACCCATGAGAGTGACAGATTTCCGGCACTGTTTTCCCGGTGGCGCGTAAGTAGAGGCTTTGAGAATGGTGACTATATTCGGTCGTAAAATTTATAGCTACTGATTTTGTGATGTTTAAGTCGTTGTAATTTAGATGTTTGTCGCCTTTAGTGGGCTGTTTTTTAGGTATGTGTTTTTTCCTGCAAAAGTATCTTGATGGTTGCTGGCCCTTTTTTTGCAAAAATCGGGTGGAGTATAATTACTGACAGCTAAATCAAGGAGACCAGTAATGAAAAGAGGAAGCAGACCGGAACTGCTTTGGGGGTTCGGCCTTAACAGTGCTGAAGCTGGAAAAATCGAGGATTCTCTCGGTCCCGGATTCTTTTTGAGGAATTTTTCCGAGCGTTCACTGCCCGGTGAAAAGGAACTCAGCAATAATGAAAAGCCTGCCGCCACCTGGATTCCGCAAAGGGTCTGGGAAATGCTGCCTGAAGATAGGCGTTCGGCATATCGTAATCTTGATTCCACCCAGCGTATTCTGATTCAAGATGGTCAGAATAATGCTGATCTGGAGCAGGTGCTTGAAGACGGCTTCCTTGCTGTTGTCAGCTCTCCGCTGACCAGCTCCAAAGTGCAGGATGCTTTGTTCAGAGCTAAGGAAATTTCCGGTCTTTATGGTGATCTTTACCGTATGACTGAAGAAATTATTCTTGAGCGAGAACTGCTTTCACGTAAGACAGAACAGCTTATGTTTCTGAATACCGTGCTTTCAAACGCCACCGAACGTCTTGAAGTGGCGGATATTCTCGGTCAGGCCGCAGAAGATCTTAAGATGCTCCTGCCTGTATATTCAGTTCAGGGAGCCTTCTGGAATGTACTGCCTGCCGGAAAGCACATTGATGCTGAAATTTTTATCAATCCCGGACAGGTCGAGAGCGTCCAGTCCGAGTGGGTTGAGCTGATGATTGAAAATGTAGTCGCACTTAGCGGTATGGATGTTTCCAGCTATAATATGTCTGAGACTATGCCGGCTTCCGGTAACAATATGGTTTACAGCCCCGGAGCAGGGAGAATTCTGGCTCTACCGCTGGTAGCCCGTGGTGAGAAATTCGGTTGTCTGGTCATGCTTTGCGAAAGGAATGTCAGACTGGCTAAGGATCAGGTTGCGACACTTAATGCTGCTGTGAATCATCTCTCCTTGGCTCTCAGCAACGCTATCATATTCACCAAGATTAAGACCCGCGCAAATCGTGACGGTCTTACCAGAGTTTACAATCGCCGTAGTTTTGATGAAAGACTGGTTGAAGAGTTCAAGCGCCATCAGCGTTTGAATACCGATCTTTCAATGCTTATGGTTGATCTTGATCACTTCAAGTCTGTCAATGACACTTATGGGCATATGGCCGGTGATATGGTTCTGGAAAAAGTGGCCCGTATGTTTGAAAAGACTTTCCGTTCCACTGACTTCATAGCCCGTTACGGTGGTGAAGAGTTTGTTGTCCTGTTGCCCCATACTAATGAAGATCAGGCACAAATGCTGGCGGAAAGGGTCAGGGCCAAGATTGAAGCCAGCACCATGACCTATCAGGGTAAGAGCTTTAATGTGACTGCCAGCATTGGTGTCTCTTCAGTGTGCCCGGGTAGCCTTGACAAGGATACCGAGATTGTATGCAAGGCTGACGAAGCTCTTTACGATGCAAAGATGCAGGGCCGTAACCGGGTGGTTGTTTCACCGCTGCGTCCTAAGCTCAGGATAATGTAATTTACGAGGTTTCCTTCAGCCTATAGCTGTCAGGCTGAATTGAAGCGGCTCCGGTTGTCGGTGCCGCTTTATATTTTTATAAAGCTCAATCTGCACAGTCACTGCAAAAAGACTGAAACTCGCGTATGTTCGGATACTTGTTGTTTCAGTCTTTTTTTGTTCCTAGCGTCTGAAAATACCTAAAAAGTATGTCAGATTGAGGCTGTACAGGTTATATTGCTCCCGGTTATACATTTTCGTCTGGTCTGTTGTTATTTGTATTTTCATTATAGCTGAAAACTGAATGGCTTTTCAAATTGATTTGCGTTAGGAGCATGGTCTAAGCCCTCAGGGCCTGTATTTATTATGTTGCGGTGAGTCTAATAGGGATGAATTGCCCCGAACGACCGTACAGGAGATTGATATGAATGAATTATTATGGCTTGGCTTTGCACTGATGGATCTTAGCCTTGTCCTCGTTATTTATAGATTTTTCGGCAAAACCGGTTTGTTCGGCCTGATTGTTTTCAATCTGATTCTCTGCAATATTCAGGTTCTCAAAACCATTGAGCTTTTCGGGATGACGACCACTCTCGGTAATATACTCTACGCCAGTGTCTTTCTTTCCACTGATATGCTTAGTGAGTTCTACGGTAAAAAAGAGGCTAAGAAGGCAGTCTATCTGGGCTTTGTGGTTTTGGTTATGGCTGTTGTTTACATGCAGCTGGCCCTTATGTTCAATCCGGCAGCGGATGATTTTGTCCAGCCGCATCTTGAAGCTATTTTCGGCTTTTTGCCCCGTGTTGCGCTCGGTAGTATGGCTGCGTATGTTATCTCACAACTCAATGATGTTTATGTTTTCCATCTGCTTAAGGATAAGATGGGGCAGCGTCATCTCTGGTTACGCAACAATGCATCCACTTTGCTTAGTCAGTTTCTTGACTCGTCAGTATTCTGCCTAGTCGCACTCTGGGGGCTTTTTCCAGTGGATGTCTGGGTGGAAATTCTTTTTACTACCTATCTTTTTAAGGTTATAGTGGCGGTCATGGATACACCGTTCCTGTATCTGGCCCGTAGGCTTCATGTCCGTGTATCCGAGTTCTAATAGACTATCCTTGAATGAGTTGATTGCCTGATAAGAAACAAATCAAAATTTTCAAAATACGAGGCTGCCAATGAGTAAAATGTTCGGGAAATCTGTTCCTTTTTATAAAATGCAGGGTTGCGGTAATGATTTCGTAATCATTGATAACCGTGAGCTGGGTGTCCCGGTTGAAAAGATGTCTCTCTGGGCTGAAAAGCTCTGTCAGCGTGCATTCGGTATATATGCTGACGGACTTTTCTTTATAGAGAATGCACCCGAAGGTTCCGGGCTTGATTTTGTGTGGCAGTTTTACAATTCCGATGGTTCAAGGGCCGAGATGTGCGGTAACGCATCCCGTTGTGCCGGAAGACTGGCTCAAGCCCTTGGTCTTGCCGGGGAAGAGCATGTGTTCGGTTCCGATGCCGGTCCTATCAAAGTGCAGGTCTTTCCTCACTTGGAAGAGGTTAAGGTTCAGCTTACGCCGCCTGAAGGTTTGATTGTGAAGCAGAAGCTTGAGATCGATGGTGAAGAGTATGAGTATCATTTTGCCAACACCGGAGTTCCGCATGCGGTTGTGCAGGTTGCCGATGTTGAGGAGATTGATATCAAAAAGCTTGGGGCGGCGTTTAGGTATCATGAAGTATTTGCTCCAGCGGGTACAAATGTGAACTTCGTTCAAATTGACGATAATGACAGCCTCATTGTTCGTACTTATGAGAGAGGCGTGGAAGACGAGACCTATGCTTGTGGAACTGGTGTCAGCGCAGTCCAGTTGACCCTTCATGAGCAGGGCTTGACCGATGCGGCTGTCCGTATCCGTACTTCCGGCGGAGAAATTCTTAAAGTCATTATTGAAGACGGTAATGTCTTTTTGCAGGGCGGAGCAGAACTAACCTTCTCCGGTGAGTTCTATCTTGAATCTCTTGGTCTGGATTAGTTTTTATAATAAGCTTGAAAAAGGCACCGCGCTCGGCGGTGTCTTTTTTTCCTGCTCTAAAAACATACCTTAACGGAATAAAATTTAATATTGGTGCTGTCTGCTCTTGCAAGGGATGAGTATTCCTTGTATAGCCTTCTATTCGCGCTGGTAATGATTTAGTGGATAATGGGAATTCTTGTTTTGCAGTAAAATTTATTGACTTTTGAGAAGAAACAAAAGAGCTAATTAGGCCTTTTTTTGTTAATATCTTAAAATTATTGTATTAAATGTATGCGCATTATTGCATAATAAACTGGCATGATTTTAGCTTAGTCCAATAGTAATAATAAGCGCAAAATAATGAACTAAGGGAGAGATAAAATGGCGAATAATGAACTTACCAAGCTTTTACAGGACGTTGTACTTAAAAACGATAAGCCTGCTCGTGATGTGGCAACCGAAATCAACAAGCCTTACCCTACACTTCTTCGTGAGATTAACCCCGAAGATAAAGGTGCTAAAGTTGGCGTTGAGGAGCTGATTCCCATCATGAAGGCTACCGGAAGCATCCGTCCTTTGACCAGACTTGCAAATATCATGGGTTACGTGCTCGTACCGATGGATATCAATCCTGAAGATCCTGATGAAGCAAACTACATGGCCCTCGATCTCATGGATGGCTTTGGCCGTTACTCCAAAGCTTTGAAGAGTGCCTTGCAGGCTGATCCCTCTGACGAGCTGGTTGATTCCGTAGAGCAGGAAGGCTTTGAAGCAATCACTGCTATCCTGACTATGGTTCACTATCTGCGCAAGAGAGCTGAAGAAGAAAAAGCTAAGAACGCACCCCGTCTCGCTCAGGTCAGCTAAGCAGGCGATCTATAAAGTTCAAGAAAATCCCCGTTGGTTTATGCTAACGGGGATTTTTTACATGTTAAATAACAGTGGTGAGGTCTGCGTTTGAGGCGGTGGGCTAGTTTTAAAATAAAGCGTTATGCCCCAGATATCGACAATAATTCAAAAAGCAGTTGACGGGGCGCGAAGTTTTCCATAAAAAATCTCTTCTCGGCTGATGACGGT
>DDLU01000127.1 GCA_002340305.1 Desulfovibrio sp. UBA2564 | reverse complement strand
TATCTTTATGGCTCCGTTTATGTCCTGCGGCGCACGTCTGCCCGTATACGCACTCTTCTGCGTAGCCCTTTTCGGTTCTTACTCCGGTCTGGCGGTATTCCTGATTTACCTTTCCGGTCTAGCTATGGCTATTTTCACCGGATTCCTGCTCAAAAACACCCTTTTCAAGGGCGCATCTTCCCACTTTGTTATGGACCTGCCCCTTTACCATGTTCCCAAGGTAGGCGCGGTTTTTAAAAGTGCATGGCTGCGCATGAAGGGTTTTGTTAAGCGTGCAGGTGTGATTGTTGTCACCGCTGTTTTTGTACTCTCCATGCTCAACTCCGTTGGAATTGATAACGGACAACTTACCTTCGGTAACGAAGATTCCCAGAGCTCAGTTCTTTCTATTGCGGGTAAATCAATCTCCCCCGTATTCAAGCCCATGGGCATTCAAGAAGAGAACTGGCCTGCATCTGTAGCACTTTTCTACCGGACTTTTCGCTAAAGAAGCAATTGTCGGTACAGTCAACTCCCTCTACGCTTCCATGGATGAAACCAACGCAACCCCCGAAACTGAAAGCGAAGCAGCGGAAGAAGGCGGATTGGATGTCAGCGGAGCAGTTAATGAAGCATTCGGAACCGTCTGGGATGGTCTTGCAGGTGTAGTAACCTCCGTAGACCTGCTTGGAATCGGGCTGATCAGCGAAGACAGCGCCACCGTATCCGAAGAAATCGGTGCTGATGCTTCAGTGTACAAACACCTTGCTGCGAACTTCACCGTTTACTCCGCATTTGCATACCTGCTCTTCGTACTCATGTACTTCCCCTGCCTCGCGGTTATCGGCGCGACCAGACAGGAGATGGGCGGCTTCTACTCCGGTGTGATGGCAATGTACTGCACCGCACTGGGCTGGTCTGTTGCGACCCTGTTCTACCAGATCGCTGAAGGAAGAAATCTGGTATATGCCGGAACCGCCATAGCTATTCTTGCCGGGATTTACGCTACGCTCAAATATCTGGGCAATAAAGAAGTGGAAAACGAACCGCAGCTTCGTCCACTTAATCTCTAAAACACATTGCACAATTAAATGGGGAGAAGTCTTTCAGCTTCTCCCCATTTTCTACTCTTCATCTTTATCTTTCATGTGCTTTTTTCGGTACCACTCCTGATCGCCATAAAGCGAATCTGCACATGTTTTGCACATTCCATGAGTAAAAAGTAAATTAGAGTGCTCTTCAAAATATGCTTCCAGATCATTCCAATAGCCGTCATCATCTCTGATTTTCTTGCACTTTGAACAGATCGGTAACAGCCCGGAAAGAGTTTTAACATCACCAAGAGCCGTCTGCAGTTCCAGGATAAGTTGTTCTTTCTGCTTTGCAGAAAGCTCCCGTTCACTGAGCTCATCACGGAGCTGCCCATTTAACTTGATAATTTCCAACTGATTTTTCTGAACTCGATATTGCTGGGAGAATATATAGCCAAAAACCAGCACAGCCAGTGCCCAACCCAAGATTCTAACCCACAAATAATGCCTGCAACCATCCATACTGGCACTTATTTTAAGCCCCCACTCTCCGTTGGGAACTTTGATCTTCATACTGACTGCATTACCATCAATCCAGCCTTCCGATTCATAAAAAACAGGGTTGGCCGCAGCATCCGGGTCATCTCCCTGAAGACGGATTTTTACGCCCTGCTCTTCAACTCCTACAATTTCATCCAGCAAAAAGTCATCAACAAGCACAAGGGCAATTGTGAATCCCCAAAATTTATCTTCGCCATCAGAATCAGACCCAATAAAAATCGGCTTACGGGCAATTACCGCATACTTACCGCTTTGAATAAGTTTTACCGGACCTATGAGAGTTGTTTCTCTACTGGTAACAGTCTTGCGGGCACCATCATCCCTTTTCTTGTCTTTAAGAAGGTCATGTCCTATTGCTCCTTCATTCCCTTCCAAAGGATAAATACATTGAACGACACCATCAGGTGCGAGCTGAACTGCGCTGACAGTTGCGTCGGACCTGAAAATCAATTTTCCCCATTCATCAAAATCTTTCAGAACATAAGCATTGGATTCAAGAAGAGCATGCAGGGTATCGGTCACAAACAACGAATTGGAAACATTCTGCTGAATATCTTGCGCAAGCAAAGCCCCTGTGCTCAGTAGGGATTCACGAACAATTTCATTCTCGCGATACATGTTGTGCCTAACAACTGTCTCGATAAGTCCTCCAAAAACCAGAGTCATTGCCAAACAGACCGCTGCTACCATGAGTAAGTAGGCTCTACTTTCAATTTTCATTATCGATCCTTTTCCACCGGCAATTTCAAAACAACAGAGTTCAATACACATTAGGATATCATAAGAAGTAACCAGTGCCCAAGCATTACGGCAGTAAAAGCCCGAAGTAAACCATAGATTAACCGAATAATAAAAATACATTATCTATAACAAAAGCCCCGCGACTTATCATCACGGGGCTTTACAAACTTCAATTACTTAAGAACCTAAGGAACTACACTTCCAACCTTCAAGGCAAAATCAAACACGCCGGCAGGCATCATGCCTAATCCCAGCACCAGCAGGGATAGCAACGCCGCTCCGGCGAAACTGAATGCGGAAGTATCCGGCAGCGGGGTCCCTTCAACGGCTTCCTTAGTGTAGGCATGGCGGACCATTCCCAGATAGTAGTAAATGGAAATGGCGGTATTGATCCCGGCAATGATGATCAGCCAATTGTAACCGTGATTCCAACCGGACGAAAATAAAAAGAGCTTACCCATAAACCCGGCCATAGGCGGCAGGCCGACCAGCGCGAACGCCCCCACAGCCAATGCAAAGGCAAGGGCCGGGGCACGATTGTGCAGACCATTAAGGTCATCAAGCTGTAAATTACGTCCGTCCACAGAAACACGGCTGACCACCCAGAAACAGGTCAGGTTCATGGCAACGTATGCCAGCGCATAAAATGATGCAGCGGCTAATCCTTCCGCTGTGCCGGAAATCAAACCGATCATGATGTATCCGGCATGGGCAACTGAAGAGTAGCCCAAAATCCGCTTCACATCCTGCTGGGCAAGCGCGGCAAGGTTTCCGAAAGTCATAGACAACGCACCAAGCACGGCGATGACCGTGGTTATATCGTAACCGGGCTTGAACATTGCTGCGAGGCGAATAAGAATGACCACCGCGCCAAGCTTCGGCAGAGTTGCCACAAAGGCGGCGGTTTCATTGCTTGCGCCCTCATAAACATCCGGGCACCAGAAATGGAACGGGAATAGAGCCAACTTGTAGAACATTCCCAGCAGGAACAAAGCCATGCCGGTCACAGCCATAGGCGCAGCCTCAAATGACCATGTTTTCTGGACCAGGTCCGCAAGGTAAGTAGTATGCATTCCGGCGAGGATGTAAGAAAAACCGTACAAAGCCACAGCCGTGGAAACCGCACCGAACATGATGTACTTAATTGCCGCTTCCGCTGCCCCCCTGTCCTTGGCCCGTAAAGCGATGATCGCGTACAAAGCGTAAGAGGAGAGTTCCAACGCAAGGTACATGGTGATCAGCTCCACAGATGAAGCAAGCATCATCAGCCCCCAGCCGCTGATGGAGAGAAAGAGGAAATAGTCAGACCTATTCTCGTCCAGCAAAGTCGGCTGGCGGGAGGCGTTGAAAACAGTCACGCTGAAACCGATGGCAATTGCGACCTTAAAAAATTGCGAAAGCGGATCAACCTGATAAGCCCCATGAAAGAACAAGCCTTCCTGCCCCAGTGAAAACAGTGAGACAACTATGGGAAGCAATGACGCAATGGGCAGCCAGACTCCAACCTTATGACGCATGCGCTCACTGCCCACGGCTTGCACAAACAACAGGGTAATGATCAGGAACATGGAAAGTTCCGGCATGAAAGGATATGGATTCACATTCATTTCAATATCTCCTGTCGCTTACTTGATGATTCCCTTGAGGGAATTAAGGGCCAAATTCGCTGACACTTGGGCAGCATTTTCCTTTTCCATGGCAACAATCTTAGCCCCTTCCTTCACGTCTTTCTCCAGCTTGATCAGCGAAGCATCCATAACCTTGAAACAAAGTCCCGGTGCAAGCCCGATATAGAGGACGAAGACGGCCGGAATGACCAGATAAGACCACTCACGCAGGTTGAGATCCGGCCATTCCTTCCATGAAATAGGTCGGCCCCAAGCCAGCTTGAGGGAAACCCGCAGCATGTAGGCAGCGGCAACCATGGCTCCGGGCACCATAAGTGCGCCGATCCAGGGGTTCTGCTCAAATGCTCCGACAAAGACCAGAATCTCGCCGACAAAACTGTTGGTGCCGGGGAAGCCGAAAGATGAAAGCGCGAACAGCCCCCAGAAGAACATGTAGGCAGGCATGTATTTGCCGAGTCCGAGGTTATCGTCCAAATCGCGGCTGTGACTGCGCTCGTAAACAGCACCGATCATCATGAACAACCCGCCAGTGGTTATCCCATGGTTGAGCATCTGGAAAAGAGCACCTTCAAGACCACGCTGGTTGAAAAGGAATATGCCGAGGGTGACAAATCCCATATGCCCTACGGATGAGTAGGCGATAACTTTTTTAATATCGTTCTGCCCCAGAGCCACAATCCCGCCGTAAAGAATTCCGGCAATGGATATGGCGATCATAAGCGGAGCAAAGTACTCGCTTGCCGCCGGGGTTAATGGCAGGTTGAAACGCAGAAAACCGTAAGTTCCCATCTTCAAAAGCACCGAAGCCAAAATAAGCGATCCGGCTGTGGGGGCCTGTACGTGAGCGGCAGGAAGCCATGTATGAAACGGGAACATGGGAACCTTGATGGCAAATGCCAAAGCAAGTGCCAGAAATGCCCAGAACTGGAAGTTGAAGGTAAAGTTCTGCTCCATGAGTTCGGGAATGGCGAAGGTTCCGCCTGCGACTCTGAAAGCAACGATTGCCACCAGCAGCAGTGCCGAGCCGGCCAAGGTGTAGAGGAAGAACTTGAGCGAGGCATAACGCTTCTCAGGTCCGCCCCATACAGCGATAAGCAGGTACATGGGCACCAGCATAGCTTCCCAGAACACGTAGAAAAGAACCAGATCAAGGGCGGTGAAGACTCCCACACAGGCTGCAGTCATGAACAGCAGGCAAAAATGGAATTCTTTGACCCTCGTCTGGATATAGGTCCACGAGCAGAGTACACAGAGTGGCAGGACAACAATGGTCAGCACTACCATTAAAAAGCTGATGCCATCGGTCCCAAGGTAATATTCCACCCCCCACTGCCTAACCCAGTCCATGCGCTCCACAAACTGGAAAGCTGCGGACTCAAGTTCAAATCCGGCAAAAAGCGGGAAAGATAGTACGAGTTCAATGATTGACACGCCCAGAGTGTAGACCCTGATGGTATTGTCGCCTTTCAGGAAGAAAAGCCCGACAGCAGCCAGCAGCGGAAAGAACACGAGGACAGTCAGAACAGGATAAGCGAATTCTTGCATTGTATTCTCCCCCCCCTTTATCCGAAGTACCAGACTAAGCCGTAAACGCAGAACGCGATAACCACAGCCAATCCGAGGTAATCCTGTAAACGTCCGGTTTGTATCTTAGCCCCGGTCTTACCGATATTGCGCACCGTGTAGGCAGTACCATCGACCACGGTATCAATACCTTTGCGGTCAAACCATGATGATCCGGCAGCAGAATCCATCAACCACTTAAGACCGATCGCCCGGTAGGCTGTGGTCCAGATTGAATCCGCCCAAGCGATGGGACGGCAGACCAGCAGCAAGCCCATGTTACCGATAAAGCGGTAAAGCTTGTCAAAATCAAGGTTGCGACCATGGTGCGGTACGATAACCTTACGCATAAGCCAGAATCCTGCTCCGGTGAAGGACAGCAGCATTGCTGCCTGCAACAGGTGCCAAGCGGTATAAGGATGATATTCAACCGGGAACGGCAGCAGTTTATAAAGCATCTGCGGATAAACACCCTGCGCAAAGCAGAGGAAAGCTGCAATACCCATTGCCACATACATGTTCTTGGGGATGGGATTAAGCTTTAAGTCCGTCTTTGCGGGCTTGTTCCAGAAAGCGAAGTACGGAAGTTTGATACCGACCGAAAGGAAAGTACCTACCGCAGCAATCTCAAGACCGACAGCCAGCAGTGTGTGGTGCGATTCCGCAGCACCGGTGATAGTCATGGTTTTACTTACAAAACCGTTGAAGAGCGGCATGCCGGAAATGGAAACCGCCCCGACCATGTAGAGCAGCATGACCACAGGCATCTTACCGACCAGTCCGCCAAGTTTATCAAGATCAGCAGTACCGACTGCGAAAAGTACAGTACCCACACTCATAAAGAGCAGTCCTTTATAAAGGATGTGGGCGTATGCGTGGGCCACAGCACCGTTGATACACATGGCGGTACCGATACCGATACCTGCAACCATGTAACCAACCTGCGAAACAATGTGGTAGGACAGGATCCTCCGTGCATTGTTCTCCATGGACGCGTAAAGCACGCCGTAGACCGCCATGAATGTTCCGGCTACCGCCAGCGCATAGACTCCGGAGAATCCACGGGCCAGCACGTAAACCGCAGTCTTGGTGGTAAAGGCACACATGAAAACCGCGCCGGGGATGGTTGCTTCTGGATAAGCATCAGGCAGCCATGCATGCAGGGGTACCACAGCGGCGTTGACGCAAAAACCGATCAAAATCAACCAATCATAATATTCCATACCCTGCGGATCCACAGGCAGAAAGGCGAAAGTGCCGATCTCCGAGTAACGGAGCAGCAATCCGCCGAGCAGAAAAAGTCCGCCAAGCATATGGAACAGGAAGTAACGGAAACCAGCCGCACTTGAAGTTTTAGTGCGGTGCAGCCAGACCAGAAAGGTTGAGGCCACAGCCATGAGTTCCCAGAAAATGAACAGGGACAGATAATCCCCGGCAAAGACACAGCCGAATGATCCGGCAACATAAAGAGCTGCCGCAGCATGGTGCGCTTTGTCATCCATATGCAGGGCGTAGATCATGCCGATCAGTGACTGGATGGCAAAGACATTGGCAAAAACCAACGCGAGTTTATCCACCCTGCCCAGAACCAGCACATTGCCGAGATAAGGGATAACACCGAAATTGCCGAGCGTGGCAGTGAAGACCACCGCAATGGCAATGACGGGGGGGATGAGCAGGAACCATTTCCACTGTTTGCCCCGGAAGAACGGCAGAGCCATTGCCAGAGCGATAAAAGCCAGTGCCGGATGGAGAAAACCGTTAATGGTCATTGTTTCCTCCTTCTGTATAATCCTCACCCTCTTCCGGGCCTACCAGAAAAGGCTGGATAAGCACCTTCATCAGGAAAACCATGCCCACTGATGCAGCAAGGGCGAAGATTTCCCAGAATCCGGGGTAACCATCGTAATAATATTCCACATGGTGCGGATGGATGAAGAAATTCAGGCCCCCCAGCACCACAAGCAAGCCTGCGAAGAGGAGCTTCCAGAACTTCATATTCTGCGTGCGCTGGGTTTCGAACCAGTTTCCAAGTTTTTCTATCATGGTGGTTCTCCTTAGAATTTACCGAACACGTTGATGAAGTTCAGGAAAGTCTGGGGATAAAGTCCCAGCCAGACTGAAATCAGAGCCGTGGTGAACAGCGGAATAACCATGCACAGCGGAGCCTCGTTGTACTGCTCGATATTGGCACCCTCTGCCGGAGCTTTAAAGAAAGCCCGGTAAACAATGGGACCGAAGTAACCGGCATTTAGCAGGGTACTTGCCAGCAAGGCTAGCAGCAGTCCCCATTGCCCGATACCCACAGCACCTTTAACCAGATACCATTTAGTAGCAAATCCGCAGACCGGGGGCACCCCGATCATGGATAGAGATGCAATGGCAAAGGCCCCGAAAGTCCACGGCATACGCCTGCCCAGGCCGTCCATGAGGCTGATCTTCTTGAGGTGGGTTGCCACATAAATGGCCCCGGCCCCGAAGAAGAGGGTGATCTTGGAAAAAGCGTGGTGAGCGATGTGCATCAGGCCGCCCTGCACTGCTTCCGGGGTCAGCATGGCTACACCGATGATGATGTAGGAAAGCTGACTGACCGTGGAGTAAGCGAGCCGAGCCTTGATATCATCCTTGGTTAAAGCAATTAGCGAAGCGGTGACGATGGTGAATGCCGCAAGGTAAGCCGTGGGCAATCCCAATCCCAGTTTATCCATAAGATCTACCCCGAAACCGGAGAGGATCACACGGGAAACTGAGAACACCCCGGCCTTAACAACTGCCACCGCATGCAGCAGCGCGGATACCGGAGTAGGCGCGACCATCGCCGAAGGCAGCCAGTTGTGAAACGGCATGAGCGCCGCTTTTGCCAGGCCTGCGATGTAAAGCACGTAGGTGACGGTAACCAGAGTCGGGTCTGCATCCGCCGGGAAGATACCCTGCGCAACATCGCCGAGATGGAAATCCAAAGTTCCGCAGAGCACATAGGTCATGACCATGGCTGGCAGCAGAAACAGCTTGGAAGTACCCATCAGGTAAACCATGTATTTCCGCGCCCCGTTGAAAGACACATCATCCTGATGATGCGCAACCAGCGGATATGTGAACACGGAAATGATTTCATAAAAAAGGTAGAGGGTAAAAATATTTGCCGAGAAAGCCACGCCTACCGCGCCGAAAATGGCTACCGCAAAACAGAAGTAATATCTGGTCTGGGCATGCTCATTTAGGGTGCGCATGTAGCCGATGTTGTAGCTGGTGGCGAATACCCAGAGAAACGATGCGATGAGGGCGAAGATAAAAGCCAGCCCGTCCGCAGCGAATGAGACATTCACACCCGGGAATAGGGTAAACAGGGTATACTGTACGATCTTGCCTTCCATTACATCCGGGATCATGGCAGCAACGGAAATGAAAGTCAGGATACCGGCCCATATGGATGCCCCCTCGCGGCGGTTGATGTTCTCCCGGAAAAACCAGATAAAGAATGGGGCCACAAGGGTGATGCCGAGCGGGATCAGGATTCGCACGCTGGTGATAAATTCTGTGCTAATTGTCATAGGATTACCCTTTCAGCTTTGTTATTGCGTCGGTATCAACGGACTTAAACCGCTTTGCCACCACAATGATTATTGCCAGCACAAGGGTCGCTTCTGCAGCGGCCAGCCCCATGACAAAAAGTGCGGCGATCTGCCCCACTGCGCTTCCGGCTTCGGTCAGCTGGGAAGCGGAAACAATGGACATTCCCGCACCGTTAAGCATCAGCTCAACTGATATAAGCATTCCGACCAGCGATTTACGCCAGACAATGCCGTACAACCCGATAGCCAGCAGCAGGAGCGCCACCAGTTGGTACATTAAAAGAGGACTCATGATACTTTCCTCCTTTTCTTGCCTTTCTGTTCAAAGGCCAGCAGCACCGCACCAGCCATGGCAGCCAGCAGGACCACCGAAATAAGCTCGAAGGCTACCGGATAATCTTCCAACAGCCCCTTACCTATCTCGACCAGCGGGACCTCAACTGGAATGTCAATGGAAGCAGGCTGAAATTTGACCAGAATAAATCCGATCAGAAATACCGGGGTGATGAAAGTCAGTGCCGACAGTGCGGATTTACCCGGTCTGCGACTTCCGGCTTCTACCCCGTGGTCATCAGCCTGAGTAAGCATGATGGCAAAGAAGATTAATACACAGACCGCACCCACATAGATGAGAATCTGCATGAAGGCCATGAACGGTGCCGCCATAAGCATAT
>DDLU01000038.1 GCA_002340305.1 Desulfovibrio sp. UBA2564 | reverse complement strand
ATCAGGGCCCGCCGAATCGGTGATATCGTGGTCGTCACTGTTTCCGAAACCAGCAAGGGTAAACATACTTCTGACTCAAAAGCAGAGAAAACAAATGATACCAGTTTGGCTGTAACCGCATTTGATGCCGGGTTAGCCACAGCTGTAGATCCTTTTAATATGAAAGGCGGAGCAGGCAGCACCCCTTTGATCGGTTCTGCCACTTCAAACAAATTTAAGAGCACCGGCGAGACTAAGAACGAGTCAACTCTCAGTGCTTCCGTCGCGTGCAGGGTCGTCCGCATTCTTCCCGGTAACGTCATGCAGGTGGAAGGTGCGCGTCAGGTGCGCATCAATGATGAAACACAGGTTCTGGTAGTTCGCGGACTGCTTCGCCATCGTGATATCGGTCCTGCCAATACCGTGGCTTCCAACTATCTGGCAGACGCACATATCGAAGTCTATGGGCGCGGTATACTTGCTGACAAGCAAAGGCCAGGTTGGCTTTCCAGAGTTCTTGATAATGTATGGCCTTTCTAATGCAGGGCCGGGTATCTGTAAGGTTTTTACGAGTCACAGTTGAGTAATGGAGGAAATGATGGAATTCGCTAACAGGATGAACGCAAAACCGGCAGGATTGGCGGCGGCCTTTCTGCTCTTGTTCATCGTAGTCATGGGCGCGCAACCCGCAGAAGCGGTCAGGCTGAAGGATATTTCATCTTTCAGCGGTGTGCGTGATAACGATCTGGTCGGGTATGGTCTTGTTGTCGGTCTTTCGGGAACCGGTGACGGAACCAACTCAGCATTCACCATCACTTCCATGATCAATATGCTTGAAAAAATGGGTGTGCAGGTTGACCGTGCTTCCATCAAGCCTAAAAACGTAGCCGCAGTTATGGTCACTGCCAAAATGCCTGTTTCCGCAAAGCCCGGTGCTCCCCTTGATGTCACAGTATCATCAATCGGGGACAGTAAATCACTGTTCGGCGGGGTCTTGCTGATGACACCGCTTAAAGGTATCGACGGCAAAGTCTATGCTCTTGCGCAGGGTGCGTTGACCGTAGGTGGTTTTTCCGCAAGCGGTGAGGCGGCATCAGCCTCCAAGAATGTTGTTACCGTGGCCCGTATTCCTTCCGGTGCCACCATTGAACGTTCCGTTCCTTTTGATTTCAACCGCCAGCAGAAGATTACCATCAACCTTGGTATTTCCGATTTCGGCACTACCATGCAGGTTGTAAAGCGGATTAATAATGTCGTCGGTGGTTCTTATGCCAATGCAGTTGATGCTTCCACTGTTGACCTTGCCATTCCTGATCATTTCAGGGGTAACATGGTTCCGCTCATGGCTGCTTTGGAGAATATTGAAATAGCACCGGATAACAAGGCCAAGGTTGTGGTTGATGAAAAGACCGGAACTGTTGTTCTTGGACGAAACGTGCGTCTCACCAAGGTCGCTATCGCCCACGGTAATTTGCAGGTTGTCATTGCTGAAAGTGAAGACGTAAGTCAGCCTGGTCCTTTTGCTCCTGAAGGAGCTGAGACTGTGGCTACTCCGGAAACTGATATAGCGGTTGAGGAAGATAACAATAGGTTGATGCTTGTAGAAGGCGCGACCTTGCAGGAACTTGTTGACGGACTTAATGCCATCGGTGCTACACCGCGTGACCTGATTTCAATCCTTAGAACAATGAAGGTTGCCGGAGCACTGCATGCCGAGCTAGAGGTTATCTAGCGCGATTTATTTGTAAAGTTAAATATAGAATTGTGAAGAAGCCCGGTGGTTATCTATCGGGCTTCTTTTATTTTTGGAAAAGCTGCGGTCAAACTCTTGACCTTGTATGGCTTCGGCCCTTTTGAAGGTGCTTAAAATGTGGATAAACCCTGATGAATAGAGAGATGAGGCACAACGGTACATGATTTGCAATGTGTGCTGTGAAGAGATCTCGGCAGTGAGCAAAGTCGGGACTCCACATGAACTGGAGGTAATCCAAATGATAGACAGCGCAATGAATGCAGCTAACGCGCAGGCCAATGCTGAGAGCAAAGAGTTGCAGGGATTTAAGCGTAAACTGACCAGCTTGAACGATCGTCTTTCCGGTGGAAAGGACCAGAAAGCTGCTCTTCGTGATGCTTGTAAGAAGTTTGAAGCGGTCTTTATGGGCAAAATCTGGCAGCAGATGCGTAAGAACGTGCCTAAAGGCGGCTACCTGAGCAATCGTTACGAGCAGCAGTATACCGCTATGTTCGATAAAGATTTTTCAGAAAAATTAGCTGAAGGCGGCGGTATCGGGCTGGGTGATATGCTTTACGACCAGCTGCGCGCCAAGCTGGAGAATGCCAGCAAATCAACTTTGCCGGGAACTGGAAACTCTACAGCTTTAAAAACTCTGGATGAAGTAGGGCGCCAAGGCTCCGTACGTGGAACCCATCTTACCGCCATCAAGAATGGTGGTATGAACGGTGTCCCCGGAATTCCTCTGCCAAAACCCGGTATTTCTCTTGAAGATGAGGATTTTAGTTCTGGTCAAAGGGTGGAGCGTCAGGTTTCACGTAGTAATCCCGGGCCAAGCAAGGAAGCTGCTCCCATGGGCAGGACTGAGGCCATGGCTAAGATTGAGGAGTTGGCCCGTAAGATTGAGCAGGAGCATGACACAAAAGTTTATGTTCAGGGTGTAACTGCTGAGGAAATTGGCAAGAAACTTGCTGGTATATAATCAAGTTTTGTTGATAAATCTTGGAAAAATGTAAAAGTTTAATAAAATACAGATGTTTAAGTAGGGAGGAGATGGTAAATGATCAAACTTATACAGGCAAATCTTGACAGGCAGTCAAAGGCGGTCTTGTTGCTCTCCATGCTTCTTCAGGAAGAATTTTCCCTACTTATGAATAAAGACCCGCACGGTGTTACCGGAGTCGAGCTGGTAATTCAGGAGCTTATGAGACAGATTTCCGCAGAGCGTATGTCCATGAGGGCCTTTGTTCAAAAGTTTGACTCCGCAGCGCAGCGACTCAGTCAGATTTTACCCGCTATCGAGGACGGACAGCGCAAAGAGATAGAAAGGTTGCTTTCCAAAATTGATGATCTCGAACAGAAATGCGGTATTCAGGCTACCAAAAATCATCAGTTGGCCCAGGCCCTGCTTGAGCAGTCTTCTTCCATGCTGGATTTCCTGCATAAGGAAATCACACCTAAGGAACGCAATGTCTACTCCGCACGTGGTCGTTATTCCAATCCCAAGCCTCAGGCTTCTTTAATTAACGGGAGGCTCTAATGCCCGGTGTTAATTCTCTTTTGAATCTGGGCACAGGGGCCCTTTTTGCCTCACAGTCGGCTATTTCCGTAACCGGTGACAATATTTCCAATGTTAACACCAAGGGTTACTCACGCCGTAATGTGCGCCTCGAAGAACAGACCAGTATCAACTACAATCCAGGCCAGATCGGTACTGGGGTACGTGCTGCTGAAATTTACCGTAATTTCGACCAGTTCATAGAGAATAGCTACAATGATAAAGCTACCCAGCGAGAGCGTTGGGATACTCTTTACAATACTTTGAGCAGTGTTGAGTCTCTCTTTAACGAATCCAAAGGTTACGGTCTCAACTCCAGCCTGACAAAATTTTTCAACGACTGGCAGGAACTTAGCCAGCGTCCTAATGACGCAGCTTCCCGCCAGAAGCTGCTCAGTGATACCACCAACCTTGTCAACTCCCTGCACAGTATGCAGAACGATATGACCCGCTATCAGCAGCAGGTTGAAGATTACATCAAACAGGATGTGGACAAGGCTAATGATATTATGAAGCGTATCTCTGAGATCAACCAGCGCATCAATGTGGAGCAGGTTGACGGTCAGAACAATCCTAATGCCCTCTACGATGAAAGAGCGACTTTGATCCGTGAACTCTCCGAGATCATGGATACAAAGATGATCGATAACGGCAGGGGTAATATAACTATCACCACCGGGGCGGGACAGACTCTGGTTGATGGTGATAAGCACTTCAGTCTTTCTTATGACGGTCCTCAGAGCCAGAACAACCTGACTCCGAATTCCAGCTTTGACGGTAAGGCATATTTTTCAGGTTCCAGTGAATTTGAATATACCCTCGAATGTGTAACCGCCGGTGGCGTAGGAACTGCCGAATACAGGGTATCACTTGACGGCGGAACTACATGGCTCAAGAATGATGATGGAACCGTGAAGACTTTTACCGCCAATGTCGAGAGCGGAGCCATTCAGGTTGAAGATCTTAAAATCTGGTTTGGGACAGGTGCAGACCAGTCTGTAGCACCTACCACTAATATGAGTGTGGGCGATAAGTTTAACATTGTGCCTAAGAGTGCTTTGTATTGGGTGGAAAATACTTCCACAAAGGAAAACATAACCCCGCAGATCAACTTTGCCGGACAGGATAATACCAGAAGGGTTACCGGCGGTTCATTGGCTGGATATTTTAACTTCCGCGACAACAATGTGGGTAGATACAAGGAACGCATGGATGCCTTAACAAAGGAACTCGTCTGGCAGACCAACCGCATTCATTCACAGGGCGCGGGGCTTAAGGCCCATACATCTCTTGAAGGTACATATGGAGTTACTACCGACTCAGCTGCTCTTGGCAGCGGTTCATCCGGCCTTCCCTTTGCGGACAGGCTCCAGTCCGGTAACTCCCTGATGTATTTTTACAACTCCACAACCGGAGCCATGGAAGCTTCCGGGCAGATCGACTTCAGCTCAATCAACCCTCCGGATATCAAAAATTTTGACCCTTCGGTTCATAGTCTTGAGGATGTTGAAGCCGCTATCGATGCCACTTTCGGTACTTACGTAGATGCGTCAATCGTAAACCATAAGCTGCATATTACCGCTAAAGACGGCTATGATTTTCAGCTGGGAACAGATACCGCAGGGCTTTATGCCGGTCTTGGCTTAAATACTTTTTTCAGCGGCTCCCAGGCTTCTGACATCGCAGTAAACGGCGGAGTAAACGGGGATATCGATTTCATCAATGCCGGACATGTCAATGGTGCAGGTGAAGCCAACGACGGTGATAACACCAACGCTCTTAAGATGAAGCAGATGGGTATGACCGATTTGGAAATCACCACTTCATTTGACGGTACAACTGAACAGACTCTGGTTGAATATTACGACGGAACCGTTGCAGTTGTAGGTGCAGATACCGGAACCGCCAAGTTCAATAAGACTTTTCAGACAACACTTGCATCCGACCTTAACGATAAGCAGCAGGCTGTTTCGGGTGTAAATATTGATGAAGAAATGAGTAACCTGATCAAGTTTCAGCATTCGTATACTGCTGCTGCAAAGCTGATCACAACCGCTGACCAAATGCTTCAGACCCTGCTTGGGATGAAGAACTAGGACTTAAAGGCTGAGGGAGAAAGGCTATGAGAGTATCGCAGCAAATGCTTTTCAATACATATGTGTCCAACATGAATACGTCTTTGACCGATTTGGTAGAGACCAACATTCAGGCGCAGACTCAGAAGAAAGTGAACAGACCTTCTGATGATCCTGTAGGCATGGCGCGAATTCTTGATCATCGCGAAACTCTTGCAACTGTTAAACAGTATCGTGACAACATCGATACTGCCAAAGGTTGGCTTTCCCTTTCTGATACGACTCTAACTCAGGTTTCGACTATCATTACCCGCGCCAAGGCTCTGGCCGAGCAGGGAGCCTCAGGTACGATTACTGATGATAACAGGGAGCAGATCAGTTACGAAGCCCGTCAGCTTTTTCAGCAGTTGGTTTCTCTTGCCAATACTGAATACGAAGGCAAGAGTATCTATGCCGGACATAAGGTGGGTAGCAATGCTTTTGCAGAAAAGCTTTGGATGACGACTAACGATTCCAATGTGTCCTCACGCAATTTTACCATTACCGGAAGTGCGGAAAAAACTATCGTGGTTCAGTTTCTTGATTCCGGTGATATCGGTGGCGGTGTCGATCTGGATTATCGCTACTCCAAGGACGGCGGTAAAACTTTTATCACCAAAACCCTTGCTGCCGGTGCTACCCAGTTGGATTTTGACGGCGTGACCATGGATTTTGATCTTGGTACACCCCCTGTTAATATTCCGGTGAAAGCTAACGCGGCGGATAATACCAATGATGCCAAGGGTACTTGGATGTGGGTGCGGCCTACTGCCCAGTACATGGGTGATGATGCCGACGCAATTGATGTTGTCGGAATGAATACCAACTTGGATGGTCCCCGAAATCAGGCTGAAGGCCACTTCACCAAGGATGTAGTGGTACGCATCGACAGCGCAACCGACCTAGCCAGCCAGATTGAGTATTCCTACAGCCTCGATGGTGGTGTCAGCTGGGTCAGCGGTAACATTAAGCCTGCTGACGGTGTGGCTTCCAATGCTGTTCTGACGATTCCCGGTGGAACTCTGACCGTCTTTTCAAATGGTGGTAGCAATGCTCTCAGCTCGGGGGCTCAATTTCTCGTTCATCCCGATACTGCAGCAATGGATGTCCAGATTCAGGAAAATGAATTTATCCGCATCAACGATGTTGGTAAGGATATTTTCGGTGGTGTCTATCAACAGCCCGGAGCCAGCGGGGCCGGCGTTGTTTTTAATGACAACAGTATGCTCATGGCCAGCAACAGTTCTCCTACGCAGAACCTGCTTGAAACCATGGGTAATCTTGTGGCCTTTCTGGAGACCAATAACCAGACCGGTGTCCAGCAGTGCCTTGATAGCTTGAATGCCTCGCATAAGCATGTCTTGACCAAGGCTGCCGATGTCGGTGGCAGGGAGAACAGACTTGCGGTTGCGGATCAGGTGTTGTCCAGTCTTGAGCTGAACGAAAAGGACCGTATTTCACATATTGAGGATGTAGATGTCGGTGAACTCATGACCAAGCTCTCTCAGCAGCAGATAGTTTATGAAGCAGTTCTTAAGAGCTCTTCCATGATCATGAAGATGAACCTGCTCGATTATGTTTAAAAAATTAATTTAAATGTAGATAGTTGTGCTTGCCCGCAGGGCCGTTCTTGCGCTACTACTTACCCAGTGCTGAAAATGTTTTCCATGGTGGCGGATATTTTCGACCAAAGCAGAAACAATCCAAAAGGATTATTTACACAAATATTGATATGCTTATTCTGACCCGGAGACCGGGGGAAGCCCTTTACCTGGATGACAATATAAAGATCACGGTATTAAGCGTTCAAGGACGGCAGGTAAAGCTGGGCCTTGAAATACCGGCTGAGACTACTGTTTATAGGGAAGAGGTTTACCTCAAGATTAAAGAACAGAACTGTTTGGCGCTTGAAAACACAGAGCAGGACCTTCTTGCTGCGACCGAGTTATGGCAAAAGAAAGAAAAAAAATAATCAGGACCCGTATAGGGGAAAGAGAGATTACCGAGGAAGGTATCATCTATTTTTCCCGTGGATTGATCGGCTTTGACGATAAAAGGGATTTCGCTTTGATTCAGCTTAGCGAGACATCCCCCTTTCTCCTGCTGCAGAGTCTCGAAGATCCGGGGCTTGGTCTGCTGGTAGCTGATCCGTACAGCTTTATGGATGACTATGAAGTCCGTTTAAGTGAAGCTGAGAAAAGAATTTTGAGGGTGGAAAATGTACGCCAGCTTGCAGTTTTGGTGACAGTTACTATCCCTCCGGGAAGACCCAATGAAACCACCCTCAACCTTGGTGGGCCCATTGTCATAAATTCTGGGGCCAAGCGCGGTATGCAGGTGCCGCAGGTTGATTCCAAGTATCCGACGCACTTTCACCCGGCGAACGATTAATCCTTGTTCTTTTGGGGCATAAAATTTTATTGTGTGCCACCGGATAAGGCGTTGCCGGGTAAATCGTGCGGGAAAAATCCCATATATAGAATCATTGCAGCGGTGGAATCCCTAATTGGATTTCACCGTTTTTTTATCTTAAGAAATCTATTTCATCGCGTACGAGGTTCATAGCCGTCTTACGGATATCCGGCTTGTATGTACCTGAACGTACCTGTTCCCTGAGTTCTCTCACCTTCTGTTCTCTGCTGTCCGGGCTCTCGGTGGCGGTCTGCCGTGCGGTTCCGAGAAGCTTTGCCTGAGACGAAACGTTAACAACGTCGCGAGTCGGGGCTGAACTTTGCTGCTGGGACTGGGTCTTATCCGCAGCATTATTAACACGATTTCCAGAGTAGGCCTTGAGAGGGGTTTGGCTATACTGGTTAATCTTCATAATCCCCTCCGGGGTTACCAAGTTTACGATTGATTGAGGTTCTGTCGGGCTGACCGAATCAGAGCATGGTCCGGTCTACCTTGTCCAGTGTGATTTCCCAGAGTCGGTTCATAACCTGCGCCTTTTCTTCGCGCGGCAGGTCTGAAACACCTTCCGGGGTTTCCTTTAGAACTTGTACATCGCTGCCATCAAGGGGGTACTCGAAAACATAGCGATCACCGAAATCAAGTTCCAGCTGTTCTAATATATCGGACACTACCGGATTTTCATTACCCGAGACGATGAGATTTTCGATAATTTCCCGGGAAACCTTTTCTACCAACTCGCGACGCCTTGCCTGCCGGGAAATAGAAACAGTGTCAGCAGACTCGGACCTTTTCAGGGCACGCCTGAATCGGGCCAGTCGCTTGGCGCTGGTAAGCTGCTTGCCATAGGTGCGCAGCATGTTTCTAATTTCTGCAGGGTTGTTAGCCACGGTGTGTATTCCTCCTCATACCCCTTATCGGCACATTCCGATATATTCTTTAGGGCCTTTTTATGAAAAAAAGAAAAAATATTTTATTCTATTTTACAGATGTTTAAATTTTGATAGAAAAAATAACTTAAAATTTGTGTCGAAAAAGTGTCGTCAGCTACGAAGAAAAAACATCACTTTTTCGAAAAAAAGATGACCTCCATTTTTTTTTAAACAAGCAAACAGTTGAATCTTGGGCTTCTTTCTAATAGGAGAGTTGTCTATGTCAGATAGTCAAGGTTCTGTATTAATTGTCACCAAGTCCAGCGGAGGTGCTGCGGCTGAATTGGGTGTGGAAATCGCGCGCTGGCTTAGCATGCGCGGAGTGGATTCCGATATTGTTGAACATCCTTATCCTCCGGCACGGATAAATGTTTCCTATTACCGGGAAAGGACCATGCTGGTGCTGGTTCTTGGCGGAGACGGTACATTTATCAGCGTGGCTGGAAATGTAATAGATTGGGAAGTTCCGGTTTTGGGCATCAACCATGGCCGGGTGGGGTTTCTTGCCGAGGTTCTGCCGCAAGATTGGAAAACCGCTTTGGAGTGT
>DDLU01000201.1 GCA_002340305.1 Desulfovibrio sp. UBA2564 | reverse complement strand
GTGCGTGGAACGTATTGGTCTGGTTCGCCACTCTCGTTGCTATGGCCAGCGGCTTGAAAAAAGCCGGGGTACTTAAATGGATCGGCGAACTTGTTTCCACCAATCTGCAAGGTATGCCCACAGAGTCCGTTGCAATCATGCTGGTAGTTCTCTTTTTCATGCTGCATTACTTCTTCGCCAGCACCACAGCTCACACCACCGCCCTTCTGCCCCTGTTCCTTGCCATTGCAAAGCCTCTGATTCCGCTGGAACTGATGCCCACTTTCGCGATTCTACTGGCTGGCAGTTTAGGTGTCATGGGCATCATCACCCCTTACGCCACCGGACCTGCGCCCATCTGGTACGGGTCAGGATTCATCAGTCAGGCACGTTGGTGGGGGCTGGGTGCAATCTTCGGTGGCCTCTACCTGCTCTGCATGGTCGCTGCGACAATATTCTACGCTTAAACTGACCACCTGCAAATGAAGGCCCGTCTGCTTACGCTTACGGGTCTTTTCTATTTAAGATTTGTAAAGAAATCGCTTTAGCTCTAGGCGAAATCCGCACTTCATGTTTTACTAAAAGGAAAAATACCACAGGAGCGTGCATGAGAAAATATTCCCTGCTGATCATGGTTGCGATTGTATTTGCCTATGCAACATCGGCGCGGGCCGGTAATTATTCTATTGTTGATAGCGGACAGGAAGCCTGCTTCAACAACTTCCGCCAAATTCAGTGCCCGGACAAAGGCGAAAATTTCTACGGTCAGGATGCCCAGTACAAAGGGAATCAACCGCGCTACAGAGACAACGGCGACGGAACAATTTCCGACCTCGTAACCGGACTGATGTGGGTAAAGCAACGCGGCCCCGCTGTAACATGGCAGCAGGCCATGAATGGTGCCGGAGATTGTCTCATCGGCGGCTATTCTGACTGGCGTGCCCCGAACATTAAAGAGCTATACTCACTCATCGACTTTAATGGCTGGGTGCAGGGCACAGAGAAAAGCTCTACCCCGTTCATTAATACTGATTACTTTGAGTTCAAATACGGAGATACTTCCAAAGGGCAACGCAGCATCGATTGTCAGGACTGGTCCTCAACAACTTATGTAAGCAGGACTATGGGCGGTAATCCCACAGCCTTCGGGGTCAATTTTGCTGACGGACGCATCAAGGGTTACGGCAAAAGAGACCCGCGTGGACGAAGCAGCAAATACATACGTTATGTGCGCGGAAACCCAGATTACGGCAAAAACATATACATCGACCGTAAAGACGGCACAGTCGAAGACAAGGCGACCGGATTGATCTGGCAACAGGCAGACAGCAGTGCAAAATTGAACTGGGAAGAAGCACTGAACCATTGCGGAGAGCTGAACTTTGCCGGACGGACAGATTGGAGATTGCCCAACGTTAAGGAACTGCAATCCATCGTTGATTATACTCGCAGCCCGAAGACCAGCAATAGCGCGGCAATCGATCCCATTTTCAAGGTTACGAATCCTGAATCTTACTATTGGTCATCGACCACACATCTAGACGGCCCGAAACCTTCCCATGCCTCGTACGTGGCATTCGGGCGGGCCTTGGGATACTTTGCTCCCCCGCGAAGCAGCAGTAGCAAAAAATGGATGGATGTTCACGGAGCCGGGGCACAGCGCAGTGATCCCAAATCCGGTAATCCCAACAGATTTCCAAACGGGCGCGGCCCGCAAGGCGATGACATTAGAATCTACAATTACGTACGCTGCGTAACTGGCGGCGGCGTTAAGCCGTATGATCCTCCATACACCAGAATCCCGAGCTGGAAAGGCGGTAATCCAAATAACTTAGGATCAGGCATGAATCATATGGACCGCAACAAAAATAGAGAGGGCCGCAATCAAGGCATGAATTCCGGTATGAGAGAGGACGGAATGGGTCTGCCCATGGGACAAGGAATGGGCGGAGGTCAAGGCCGCGGCAACCGTCAAGGTCCGCCACCGGAAGCTTTCACGGCCTGTGAAGGCAAATCTCAAGGTGGCGACTGCACCGTACAAACTCCGCACGGCAGGCTTTCCGGTCAATGCATAAGCCGAAACGAACAAACCTTCTGCGTTCCCGAAGGACACGGTTCCGTAACGGACGGCAGGCCAAGGCAGTAAAAAAGATATCCCGGAATTGTGTTCAATTCTGGGATATCTCAATCTTAAACTACAGACAAATTCAAAAAGATAAATGGCGAAGCCCTAATAAAAAAGTTTGGGATTCTAAAACCCTTTTCAAAGGGTTTTAGCCGCCGGCGGCAAAATCAATTCATCAAAACACGCGATAGCGCATCAAGAACTATTACAAACCTTCCACGTAATCCATAATAGCCTGCGCGGAATTCTTGGAACAACGCACGGCTTCGGCAACGGTTCTGGCTCCGGTGACAACGTCTCCTGATGCGAAGATACCGTCACGGGTAGTGCGACCTTCCTCGTCCGTTATAACCAATCCGGTCTTGCCGATCTCAATTCCGGTCAGGTTGTTACGCGGAGCCTGACTTACAGCGATGAAGATGGAATCGGCCTCTTCAAGTATCTCCGATCCTTCCAGAGCCACAAGCTTGGTCTTACCGTCTTCATCGGTCTGCTTTTCAGTGCGCACACAAACCACACCGTCTTCGGTGAGTTCCAACGGGGAATGGTAGAATTTAAAACAAACCCCATCCAGCTTGGCATAATCCTGCTCATACTTGGTGGCAGACATATCTTCCTGTCCGCGGCGGTAGAGCACGGTCACTTCCTGCGCACCTTTGCGCAAAGCTGTTCGGGCCACATCCATGGCTACGTTACCTGCGCCGATGACCGCAACTTTCTTGCCAAGCTGATATACATCAGGATTCTTTAGATAGTTAATGGCGTAATGCACATGTCCGAGGGTCTCGCCTTTGAGCCTCAGCGGACGCGGATTCCAGACACCTGTACCAATGAAGATAGCCTTGTAGCCGTCACGCAGCAGATCATCGAGGCTGATAACCGGACCGATAAGCATGTTAGGGCGAATCTTTACCCCTAACTGCACCAGAACTTCACGCAGTTTTTCAAGGATAGCCTTTGGCAGACGGAATTCAGGAATGCCGTACTGCAAAACCCCGCCGATCTTTTCCTCGGATTCAAAAACTGTCACCTCATAACCGCGCAAGGCTAATATGAACGCGACAGTGATTCCGGCTGGACCGGAACCGACAATGGCAATATGTGCTTTGCGCTTATCAGACTTTTGCGGCTGAAACTGGTCTAAATAATAGCGGGAAATATAGTTTTCAATTTCGCTGCACTGCACAGGGGAGCTTTTGCGACCCAGAATGCAATGCCCTTCACAGAAATTTTCATGGGGGCAAATGAGCGAACAGACAACGGAAAGCGGGTTGTTCTCAAAAAGCATGGCCCCGGCCTCCAGCATTTTGCCGTCCAGCAGGAGTTCGATCATTTTATTGATAGGTGTTCCAAGGGGACAACCCTTACTGCAAAGCGGTTTCTTGCATTGCAGGCAACGGGTTGCCTCTTCAATGATATGTTTTCCCATAATAATTATACGTGGTTTAGCCCGTGGATTATAGGGCCTGATTTTATAAAAGGTTTGGAAAGTTAGTGCGTGGACCGAGGCTAATAGCAGGTGTGTGCCCGAAGGTCCAGAACGTATTACATTCACCGAAGGAGAAAAAAGGCGGCCCCCTTAAGGAATCCGCCTTTCTTAAATAACAAGACTAAATAAAACTATTTAACGGCTTCGAGCAAAGCCTCTTCACCCAGACGATCAACCAGCCCACTGATGCGTTCGCGCTTGCGACCGTTTTCTTTATAGAAATCAAGGGCTTTTTCGATAAGTGCAAGAGCTTCATCTTCGCTGAGTCTGGTACCGATTTTTACACCTGCACGTACGTTGCGTGCTGCGCCGCCACCGAAAAGGACATCCCACCCTTTAGGGGTTCCGACGAGACCGATGTCGCGCACGTGGCTGAAACCGCAAGCAATCTTACATCCGGACACACCGCTTTTAATCTTGAAGGGGTAAGGGCCATTTGCCTTAACAACTTCCAGCAGTTTTTTACCCATTGCGCGGCTATCCTGAACGCCGAATTTACATACGCCCACTCCGCTACAGACTCCAACGGTCGGCGGAACTTTTTCGATCTTGGTACCGAGGCTGGAGATCACTTCTTCCAATTTTTCCTTGGGAATACCTTCCAGATTCAAGCGCTGCCCAGTAGTCACACGCAGGGAAGTCAGATCAAATTTGGCCATGGTTTCCATGACGGTTTTCATCATACCGGGGGTAAACTGCCCCTGAGACAGAGGAATACGCAGGGCATAGGTGCCGTCTTTGCGCTCTACAGGCATAGCCACAAGAGATTCTGCAACAACATTATCCATAAAAAACTCCTTGCTTATTTTGATGGATAACCATTTACCCCAGAGCGCTTCCCAGTGCAATCACCAGATAACAATCCGATATTCACCTATATTATGTAAGATTTTTTATGTAATATTTTTAATAATAAAATTTCTTCTGCAGGTTTAATTCACCGGCAAGGGCACTTTATTTTTCCAGACAAATTAAGTATATTATCATAATGAAAAAACTCCTCGCTCTATTGATGAGCATAATTATATTAAATACATCTGCGTCCGCGAGCTTTGCGCAGGAAGTGATTGTTCCCGGCGATCACTATCCTCCGTGGAGAGTAATTCAGGAAGGAAATATTTACACAGGTATAAATACCGAAATAACGAAATATCTGCTGAAGAAAATCAACCTGAAAGCCAAGTATATCCATCGCCCATGGAAAAGATGCCTATCCATGATGAAGGGTGGTTCTGCCGACCTGCTGCCCGGTCTTTTGAAGAATAAAGAAAGAGCCAGCTATATGACCTTTCTTGAACCACCCTACAAAACCAAAAGCACAAAGGCTTTTTATGTACTTAAAGGAAATTCCGGGAGAATTAAAAGTTATCAAGACCTGACAGGCAAGACTATCGGAGTGACCCTTGGAAGTAAGTTTTTCCCAAAATTCGACAATGATACCAGCTTAAAGAAAGACTTCACTCAAAGTGAAGATAAAAATTTCAAAAAACTTCTCGGCAACCGCGTTGATGCGGTTATCGTAACGGAGACCGTAGGCGACTATATAGTCCATAAGAACGGGTATCAGGATAAGATTGAAAAGGCCGGGTATAAATACGACTTGCCGCTTGCTGTATACTTTGCCGTATCTAAAAAATCACCCTTAGTTGAACGGATTCCTGAACTTGAAGAAGCCCTTTCGGAAATGGTGGAATCCGGGCATGTGCAGCAGGTTATCGACCATTTTCTGGATGAGCATCCTGTCGCAAAATAAAACCACATCAAGCTTAACGCCCTCTTTGTAACTAAAAGCCATCGCTCAATAAGTACGTTTCAGCACCCGGTAAAACCTATCCAGATAACTATAATTTTGGATATTTTTCAAAAATAAAACAATCGATTTTAGTGCCGTTTCAGCAGCAGAGCAGGAATTGTTGACTTGTGTAGACACTGGTGAGAAGTGTGCACAACTCAAAGGAGAAGCGGAATGCGTATTTATATGGGATTTGATGATACAGACGACAAGAATGCCACCATGGGAACCGGAAGACTGGTCCGCGAATTTATTTACGGGCTGGACAACGATTGCCATGTGATTGGTGTGGTCCGCCACCAGTTGCCCAGACTGGATAATATTCCATACACCTCCAATAACAGCTCAGCCTGCGCCATCATTGAAATTTCCCCGGACAGCAATCTTGATGACCTTCGAGAACAGGCCACAGAACACCTGAATAAATATTGCGCTCCCGGCAGTGATCCCGGTCTATGCATTGCCCGTGAAGATCAGGTCTGCAGCGAAATAATAGATTTCTCCAAACAGGTTACAGGTCGCAGACAGACCCAGCAGGCTGCCATGCATGCAGCCCGCTCCATTGAGCTATACGGACTGGGCGGCACCAATGATGGAATTATCGGGGCAACAGCTGCGGTAGGGCTTACCGTTTACGGCTGGTGCGGACGCTTCATTGAATACGGCCGGCTGCGCGATCTGGGCAGTGATCTTCACGTCCAAGACCTGCATGAAGCAGGAATTGATGTTATCTCCACTGACCGCGACCCGCTGATCCCCCTTCCCGGCGATGAAATCCGCAACGCAACATGGATCAGACCCTCACTCTGGGGCGGACACCCGGTATTACAGGTTAAACGCATTGATTACGGTATCTGGGAACCTGCCCATGGAAAACGTAAAAAAGGGCACATGCATCAAGGCTCCCAAAACCGCGCTACTGTTGTGCCCACAAATTCACCAATGTAAATTTAAATCTACTACCCTTCCCTATAGCGGGTGATAAAACTATCCAGAGCGTCACGCTGGCGCTCCATGTAAATTATCCACGCTTCAAGAATCTCCAGACCTTCCGGGGTGATGGCGTAAACACGTTTTGCCGGCCCATCCCCCTCAGCATCCCATTTAGATTCCACCAGCCCTTCATCATCCATCTGACGCAGATGGCGATAGATCATTCCGGGGGGTGCCTCTCCACGCAAAAAACCATACCCGCTAATGGTCTGGATCAGTTCATAACCATATGAAGATCCTGACCTTAAGGCCATCAAAAGTGATGGCTGCACATAGCGCTGGGGCTTACCCCCGCCTGCTTTTTTCGACATTTCTCACCTGTTCTTCTTGACTATATGTTCTTATAGGATATATATCTAGTATAGACCAATATCCATAAAGACACAACAAACCGCAGAGGAGGCTTTATGAAAATTTTCGTACGGGAAAGAGTTAAGGCCACAGATGGCGACAAAAGACCCCGCTACCGCGTAGTCGGCGTGCAGGGTGAAGGTCTGACCTTGACGGTCAAACGCATCCGTAAGTGCGAACTTAAAGAAATTGCTAAGCAAACCGGAGCTGAGATCGTTTATCTGGAACGTGACGGCAAGGGAAGCGAAGGCAGGAGAGACTAAAAAAACGGGGAGCAGTAAAAAAACTGCTCCCAGTTTTTTATTTAATCTTTGTAAACGACAGTACCGACATTCTCTCCGCGCAAGGCAGCATGTACGCATTCCGGGTCACGTAGCACATCAATTATCCGGAACTGCTTGAGGGTCTTGGCATTCTTGAGGAATGTCAGAACTGCACGCTCAACAATGAGATCATCAAGGTCCATTTCAATCAGCTCATCCACATGGATGCGGTCATAGAACTTGAGGGTTTCGCGATCCTTGGCTTTCTTGGGATCATCTTCGTAAAGTCCCTTTTCATCCTTAAGGTAAATAACGGACTTAGCACCGATGTTCTCCGCCAGAAGAAAAGCACCGGAGTCAGTGCGGTGCGGCGGAATAGAGCCTACTTCTGCCGGATGCTCGAAAAATCCGTAAGGCGGAATACCTGTGGTGATGGGCAGATAACCAAGCTGGCAGTACATGTTCAGCTGCTCAAGATGGTCGCCATGACCGATTTTAACACCACCGCGCTTAGCCAGCAGAACGGAAAGTATTTCTGCATTCTGCCATGAGACCTTATCACCCAGTTTGGATAGGACACCAGTGGGCATACCCAGATCAACACCGATATTGTAGACATGACGGGCGCGGGTTCCGCCGCCGGTCATAAGCAGAATCTTGTGCTCTTCTTTGGCCTTAACAAGTTCATCAAGGATGGGCAGCAGTGCGTTTGCACCACGGTCCATAATGGATTGACCGCCGATCTTGAGCACATTAACATCGGGCTGCATGTGAAAATATTTATCGGCCTCGGTATCGCGCAGGCAATCCTTACCAACAAGAGATTCACCCAGCAGCTTGGTTTCTATATGCAGACGGCCTTTTTCGCCTTCTTCCTTAACTAACTTACCCATAAGAACCTCCGTTTTAGCAGTATTGTCACCCCCGAGGATTGCGGGATGATTCAGTGTAAACTATTCACAGCTATTGTGACACCTTAAACCTTGAAAAAATAACACTCAGCAAAATTCCGGCCCCAAAGGCCCAAGCAAGATTTGATGCAAGGGTGATGCCCAGCATCACCGCTATCACAGTTCGGGCTGAACGTGTGGTCATATCACGCATGGCAAGTATCAGTTGCACCCCGGCAAAAACCAGCAGCACACCAAGCACTCCCATGGGGATAAGTTGCAGGACTTTGACTGATCCGGCACCAAAACCGACTGCCAGCAGCACGAACAGCCCCCCGATAATCAGGTTTGAGCCGCAAGTTCTGGATCCGAACCGGTAGTGCGCAGCCAGTCCCCCTGCTCCATGGCAGAGAGGCATACCGCCCACAAAAGCAGCAAAAGCATTGGCGATACCCATGCTTATGCACAAGGCACGGTCGGTAACCCTGCGCCCTTCATCGCCGAAATATTCATAGCTCAAATCGCGGTTGGCGATGACTGCATTCCCTAAAGTCATGGGAATCTGGGGCAGCACCAAAGCCAGCAGGGCAAAAGAAAAATCATCCGCAGTGGGAAACCCAAAAGGCAAAAATTGCGGTATATGAAAACCGAAACTCAAATCAGCCAGGCCCTGCCATGCCCCAAGCGACCCACCAAGAACGGCACCGCAACCAACGACTACGAGTCCTGCGGGAAGACGCTTGTTGTTAATCAGCTTAAAGGTAATGAACCCGAAAATAATCCCGAAGAAGGCACTAAGCGGCAGCGGACCTATGGACTGAAAAGCCAGAAACGGCTCAACCTTGCCCTGCGCAGCCTGCAAAGAACTGGTCCCGGCAGCGAGGTAAAGCCCTTTAAGCAGCAATAATATCCCGGTTGAAACCTGTACGCCCCGGATCACTGGAAGGGGAATCAACCGGGCAGCCTTCTTGACCAACCCGCTAAGCCCAAGAAACAACATCAAAGCAGCAATGATGAAGCCTGATCCGGTAATGACTGTTGGACTTAAAGACTGGGCAATGGCATAGGCAGAAACAACTTTCATGGGCTGCACTGCAATGGGAACGCGGTAATAAGTCCCCCCGATAAGATAAAACAGCCCGACCGAAAAAAACAGCCCGGTCGCAGAAAGCCCGTTAACCATAATCATGGCAAAAGCGAGGGGTAACAAAGCCCCTAAATCACCAACCGCTCCGGCCCATTCCATTCTGTTGAAACTGATTCGCACTGCAACTCCTCTTAATGTCAGCTGATTAACTGTTACTGTATAATGTAATAAATTCACAACTATTTTAAAAGCTGACAGTACGGACATAATTATATTTTACACAAAAAAACTCCCGGTCAGCATGATGCCGACCGGGAGCATATAAAACTACATCAAGTGAGGACTTAGTCAAAAGCCATTTCCACTTTCCATTCTTCCCATACCTTACCTACGAGGTCCGGGCCGGGTTTCAGGACTGTTTTACCGGGTTTCCAACCGGAGGGGCAAACCTCGGCGGCACCGGTTTTTCTTACATGCTGATAAGCCTGAATCTGACGCAGGGTTTCAGATACATTACGGCCTACAGGAGGGGTAAGTACTTCATAGCCCACGATAACGCCGTCAGGATCGATTAGAAAACGACCGCGAATATCAACGCCGCCATCTTCATCGTATACACCGTACATCCGGCCAATATTACCGCCACCGTCGGAGAGCATGGGGAAGAGAACCTTACCTGCAGAGATCATTTTGGACAGTTCATCCTGTTCCCACATTTTGTGGACAAACATGCTGTCGGTGCTCATAGAGAGAACCTGAACATCAAGGGCTTCGAACTCGGAATGTTTTTCGGCGACCGCCGAAATTTCGGTTGCTCAAACGAAGGTGAAGTCACCGGGATAGAAACAAAGAACGACCCATTTGCCCAGATAATCAGCGAGTTTCACTTCTTTAAATGCGCCATCCTGATAGGCACCGGCAGTAAAGTCAGGGGCTTTCTGTCCTGCTTTAATCATGATTCCTGCTCCTTTGGTAGTTTCGGAGGTTACAGATTCAACTTCCGGCTGCACTTCTTCGGCTTTCTGGCCGACAGGTTTTGAGCAGCCTGCTTGTACTTTACTCATATTATAAGTCCTCCAATTGTTCTTGGTCACTTTTATATCACCTCTCTATATCAGTAGGAAGTGCTTTCATCAAAAAAACTGATTCCAATAAACAAAAAAATGTTGGAGCAGTTTTTTAAACTTGGCGACCAACTAAAATCATAATAGTAATCAATATTATTTAATGTCAAGTTTTTCCTGAAAAATATCTACGACCTCAAAATTCCCCCTAAATGGATCAATTTGGGTAAATTATTTTTATCCAAGACACAAAAAAAGCTGCCCATCAAAGCAGCCTTTCAGCGAAAAATAGAATTCAATTTACCACGGCATGGGATCCGGCAAGACCACCTCGTCGGAGTAATCATACTGGTCGAACTGCTCCGCAAACCAATCAAAGAATTCAAAGTAAGGAAAAATCTTACGCCCGGCTTCGGTCTTATCCAGAGCTTTATCACCGCTGATATCGATCTTTTTGGAATCGAGGGCCATGATAGGCACTAAATCTTCAGGGCAGACATAAGCGACATTGCCGAGCACATAGTAACGGATATCATGTTCCTTGTAGGTAACCTTCTTAACAACTGTCTTACTCATAAAAAACCTCATGCTTGATCTCATTAAATTTATGAGGTCATAAATCAAATGAGATTGGCGCACAACCCAGCAGGCAAGAGTCTGTTTCAAGCTATCTTAAAGTTTCCTCTGTGTGTAGTCACTAAAGTCAGATTCCTTACGCTGAAACTCACCCTCAAAAAACGGGGAAGATATTAGGAATTCGGCAGTTGAACGGTTGCTTGCGGTGGGGATATTGTAAAGAACAGCCAGTCGCAGCAGAGCTTTAACATCAACATCGTGCGGTTGCGGCTGCATAGGGTCCCAGAAAAAGATCAGTACATCGATTCCGCCTTCCGCGATCAAAGCACCAAGCTGCTGATCGCCGCCCAAGGGTCCGGATTTCATGCGGTTAACGGGCTTAAAGTCGTAGCCCGCATCTTTCTTCCGGGTCGCCCTTTCCCTGATCATATCCTCTACCAGACCTCCGGTTGTCCCGGTAGCCACAAGGTTGTGCCGGGAAAGGATTTCGTGATTACAATCAACAAAATCAAGCAATTCTTTTTTGCAGTTATCGTGAGCAACTACAGCTATATTTTTCATATTGCCCATGGCTGTCATCCTCTTAAAGTTTAGAATAATTAGTTAGCAGTACCGTGGCACGGGATATTCTGAATGTCACTTCCAGAATGTTTAAATTCTGTAAAGGGATTACACAAAACAAAACTATACTTGAAAAAATAATGTCCGTATATAGTATGTAACGCTTATTAACACTTTGAAAGCTGGCTGGAGGTCAGATGAATTTATTTTTAGGGTCAATCCGTAAAAAACTTTTAATACTGGTTCTTATGGCGGTAATCCCCGTCTTCAGCGTAATTATATATAGTGAGATATCCAAAAGAAGCGAAGCTGTGACTTCAGCAAAAGAAGATGTCCAGATCTTCCTGCACAGCTTCAGTGAAGTCCAAAACAACATCACCGGGACAACCCGTACACTCTTGCATACAATCGCCGCTCTTCCTGAAATCCAGCATGGAACACCGGAAGCCGCCCGCATGGTACTCAGCACTTTACTCAAGGCTAATCCTATTTATACCAATGCTATTCTTGTGGACCTTAACGGTAAAGTCATTGCCATGGGCAAGGGCAAAGACAAAGGATTCAACTTCTCTGACCGCAAACAATTCAAAGATGCCGTCAGCAGTAAAAGATTCTCCAGCGGGGAATTCGTAATCGGGAAAGCCACGTCTAAAGCGATTTTTCCATTTGGCATGCCTGTGCTTGACAGTTCAGGCAATTTACTTAGCGTGATAATCATCGGAATCAACCTGAACCATTACCAAAAAATATTTCATCAGGAACAATTCCCAAAAGGAACTTTTTTCGGAGCCTGCGACCACAATGGAATGCGAATCTTCCGGCAGCCGACAACAGATAAAACTCCTCTGGGCCAGCCCATCAAAGCTCAAGTGTTTGCGACAGTACTAAAAATCGGTAAACCGGATGTTTTCACGGCACTCACTTCCGATGGACTGGAGCGAATCATTGCCTTTGAGCCCTTGAAAATATCCCCGGAAAGCAAACCGTACATGTACATTTTCATCGGACTGGACAAACAGGCTCTGGTATCCGAGGCTGATGCAAGCCTAATTCAGGGCATCATCGCCAGCGTACTCTCGGTGATCATCGCCTTTACATCTGCATGGCTGCTCGGACACAAGGTACTCGTTGAAGGAATCGAAAGGCTGAACATGGCGGTCAAAGAGTTCGGAGCCCAAGGAGTTAAGATCCCTAGCGGAGTTAGCTATAACGATGGGGAGATCGGGCAACTGGCCCATTCATTTGATAAAATGACCGACACCCTGCTTAGCAGAGAGAAGGAACTATCCCAAAGCGAAGAAAGGCTACGCACAACACTGACAGCTGTTAATGATGGGGTCTGGGATTGGCGGGTTGATGTCGGGGCGGTATATTTCAGCCCGCGTTGGTATACTATGCTGGGCTATGAACCGGGAGAGCTGGACGCAACTGAACGGACATTTATAGACCTTGTCCATCCTAAGGACGTTTTCAAAGTAAATACTGCAATTGAGAATGATCTGTTTCAAGGCAAAGACTACAGCATTGAATTCCGAATGCGCGCTAAAGACGGAACATGGCGCTGGACGCATTCCAGGGGTAAGGCGGTGGAATATGACAACTTAGGACACCCCACACGTTTGATCGGCACACATACCGACATCACCAAACGCAGGCAAGTCGAAGAGATGGTTCTGCAAAATGAAAAAATGATCACTGTAGGGCACATGGTTTCCGGCGTGGCCCATGAAATCAATAATCCGCTTGCCGGTGTGCTTGGCAATGTCCAGAACATCAAACGTAGAGCTTTCACCAGTCATCCCGCAAACCTAAAGGCGGCTGAAGAATGTGGAGTTAGTCTGGATAAAATCCAACAATATCTGGAAAAAAGAAAGATTCCATCTCTGGTTAACAGTATTTATGAATCCGGGGAAAGAGCAGCCACCATCGTGCGCAACATGCTCGGATTCAGTCGCAAAAGCAGTCATCGTTATACTTACGAATCGTTCCCGGACCTGCTGGAAGAAAGTATCGAGCTCGTTGCCAATGACTTCAACCCGAACTCTGACTATGACTTCAAAAAAATTAAGATAGAGCGTCATTTTGCAAAGGACCTGCAAGATGTTTATTGCGAGCGCAATGAAATCCAGCAGGTGCTGGTCAACCTATTGAAAAACAGCGCAGACGCTATGTCCGAACGGAAAAGTGAAACTGAAACTCCAAGTTTGACCTTGCGCCTGAGTCAGGACGAAACAACCTGCACTATTGAGATAGAAGACAATGGTCCGGGCATGGACCGCGAGACCCGCGATAGGATTTTTGAACCTTTCTACACCACTAAATCACCCGGAAAAGGAACCGGACTTGGACTTTACGTAAGTTATACCATCATCAAAGAGCAGCATGGCGGAAGTATTGAGGTAACGGAATCCGCAAAATCAGGAACCCGTTTCATCATTAAACTTCCGCTACAAGGACATTCCGCAAAATAAAAAAGGGGCCTGATTGGCCCCTTCAAAATATTAAAACCGTTCTTCCCATTCCTTGACCTTAAAACCGATAAGCACAAGGTCATCAGCAACAAGAACGGGACGTTTGCAAAGCATGCCGTCCCCGGAGATAAGTTCGAACAAGTCGGCATCGGACATGGAATCAATGGTGTCTTTCAAGCCCATATCCTTATATTTCTTACCGTTGGTATTCACAAATTTTTTCTTATCCACTCCGGCAATTTTCTGCCATGCAAGAAATTCATGTTTACTTGGAGTCTCTTTAACAATATGGCGGATGGTGAAATCCACACCCTTTTCCTCAAGCCAAGCCTTGGCCTTACGGGAGGTGGTTCAACTGGGATAATGTACTAAAATCATGCTTATTTCATCTCCGTCTGATGGTTACGGTCAATTCCAATCACCAAACCTATCAATACCACAAATGAATAACGGCCACAATTATAGATAGATTTTAAAAAGAACGAAAATCACGGCAGGAGGCTAATTCCTGTTTGAGTTGCTCTTCGTAATCATCCCCAAGACGGGCTGTCATGTATTTATGCTGAGCCTCGGCGGCAGTACTAAGAAAGCCGTCCACTTTTTTAGCCGTACTGTGGTAAATATGGCGGATGGTGACTTGATGATCGACTACCACCGAAAATCCGGCCCGATGCAGGGCTAAAGAATTCCAGACATCCACTCCATAACCATAAATATTGCCTTCGTAATCCAGCCCACCAATTTTATTCAAACATTCAATTGAAAAAAGAGGTGAAATCCCGTCGATGTACGGAACAAGCGAATATTGCAGCCCCGGCTTTTCAATCATCTGCGGATGGTATGGACTGCGGTGGATGGCTGGAGAATATACACCTATAGGACCAATTTTAGCGTCCAGTTGTTCCAGCCTTTTCCAAGCTTTAAGGATGTGCGGAGGCTTGGAACCGAACCAGATATCGTTATTCAAAAACCACAGATGGGTATAGCTCCGTCTCTCAAATTCCTTGAGGCAATAATCGAGCGCGCCAGACCAGTAAAGGTTTTCATCCAGCCTGCGCCATGCTCCGGGGAAAGCTTCCGGGGCATGGTTATCGAGCACGTGAATGTGCTCCGCCAGCTTGGGATCAGATTGTTCAAGCTGCTCCTTGACTCTGAAAGTCAGGGCCGGATCACCATAATGCAGAATGACTACCGCCAAACGTCTGTCCGCCACAGCAAACTCCTTGCAATGAATAACGATTAACGAGTAAAGAAACACTCTAGAAGTAATTAACAATTCCATCAAGGGCAGTATCATGGACATATTCTGGAACAGACTTCCACGTGAACTTGCAGAAAAATTTCTTGCCGGGGGCGTTGGACGCACGCACCTGACCGCCATCGGCTACCAGTGCATTGAGCTGAGTAAAACCGATCCCGCCAAGCGCGAACTCTACATCAAGCTGGCCTTTGAAACACTGCTATCCGCGTGGTGCCACGATCCCTTGAACCTGCAAAGCGCACAGCTTCAGCAAAACCTGATGGGACAGGATGGACCTGACTCCCCCATGGGTAAAATGCTGGCCCGTATCATCCAAGAATCCCATAAGGATGATCTCAATGTTGAGAGAAAAAGACTGCATAACCTGATCAACCGGGAACGCTATGAACAGGCGGAGGAAGTTCTCAGCCAGTTACTTAGCGAAACCCCGGCATCTCTGGCACTGCTTAAGGTCTCCACAGAACTTTACGAGGCGACAGGAGAAGAATCTTTCCTGAATGCCTCATTGCAGTTATTGAAAAACATTGACTTCAGCTCCATGGAACCACTGTATGAGTTTATTTGCGCTAATCTGGACTTCGCACAAAAAAAATACACCGAAGCTGCCGCGCACTATGAAAAGGCTTACACCACAGGATCATTCCCGGAAGCACTGCCCCGACAGGGCGAATGCCTGCTGCATATTGGCAATCGCAAAGAGGCCATCAGGCTGTATCGTCAGGACGCAAAAGCACGTCCATGGCGGATAAATACCCTGCTGCGTACCGCAGACCTGATCAATAAAACCGACCTGCAAAGCAGCTCTCCCCCGGGTAAAGTAGCGATCCTGATATACAGCTACAATAAAGCAGAAGAACTGGATGCAACCCTTGATTCCGTATTTGCAGCCAGATATGAAAACGCTTTTCTAGCTATTCTGGATAACGGCAGTAGTGATGGAACTGCCGCAGTCATCGATAAATGGGAAGCGGAATCCAAGACCCGGGCCGACCTGCCTATGATCCGCTTTGACTTGCACGTCAACATCGGAGCCCCGGCAGCCCGTAACTGGCTGCTTTACCACCCTGAAATTTCCAAAGCTGATTTTGCGGCCTTCCTTGATGACGACGCCCTTCCGCCGCAGGATTGGCTGCTCAAACTCGGGACCGCCATTAAAGCCTACCCCGATGCAGGAATCTGGGGCTGCAAGGTGGTTGATGCCCCTAACCCGCGAAAGCTGCAAAGCATCGACCTGCACATCAAAACTGAAAAAGATGAAGATGATCCCAAGCTGCGTATGACCGACATTCAACTCCAGACGATGGACTACGGACAGTTTGATTACATACGCCCCTGCGGTTCCGTCACCGGATGCTGCCATATCATGCGCATGGCTGACCTTGAACAGACAGGTGGTTTCGATATCCGTTTTTCACCTTCACAATTCGATGATCTTGACCGCGACTTGAGGCTTTGCCTGCAAAACACGGTTCCGGTTTATCAAGGCCATTTACGGGTCCGGCATTTAAAACGCACCGGAACAGCCGGGGCAACCAGCAAAAAAGCCGCCACCATCCAGATCGGCAACCAAACCCGGCTGGATATGAAATACTCATCCATTCAGGCTAAAAAGATTAGCGATGCAGTCTTTGAAGCATCACTTGCCGATGTAATGGCGAAAGTCGCACTTATTAAAAAATAAAACAGGCCTCCATGATAATCATGAAGGCCTGAGCTGGATTCTTTAAATACACCCTTAGAACTTTTCAAAATCGCTGTCATCTGCCTCCATGTCAAGGTTAAGCCCACCCATTTCTGAGGTCTTGGGGGCGGCAGGCTTTGAAGCTATGGCCAGTGCCGGCTCCGGGTCTGAGGCTTGATCTGCTGCCACGGGCAAAGCTTTAGACTGGGAGTAGGAAGCACCATATCCACTGACTTTAAAGAAGGACATAGTGTTTTCCAACATAGCACTCTGGGATGACAGCTCCTCACTGGTGGAAGCCATTTCCTCAGAAGCGGAAGCATTCTGCTGAATAACTGAATCAAGCTGCGATATCGCTTTACTTATCTGACTTGCTCCGCTGTTCTGTTCTGCGCTGGCAGAGGAAATTTCCTGAACTAACTCAGCGGTTTTCTGAATATTGGGCACCAGATCATCAAGCATACCGCCTGCCTTTTCAGCCACGGTCACTGTGGAAGTGGAAAGTTCACTGATCTCTCCGGCAGCATTACCACTGCGTTCCGCCAATTTACGGACCTCGGCGGCAACAACAGCAAAGCCTTTGCCGTGCTCTCCTGCACGGGCAGCCTCGATAGCGGCATTGAGGGCCAGCAGATTTGTCTGACGGGCAATTTCTTCAATAATTGAGATTTTTTCCGCAATATTCTTCATTGCAGTAACAGCTTCTGATACAGCACTGCCACTTTCCTGTGCATCAGCAGCAGCCTTGACGGCTATATCTTCAGTTGTTTGGGCATTAAGGGTATTCTGCTTTATGTTGCCAGCCATTTGCTCGATGGAAGCTGAAACTTCTTCAATTGAGGCCGCCTGCTCGGTGGCCCCTTGCGAAAGACCCTGGGCAGAGGCTGAAAGTTCCGTACTTCCCGAGGCTACATTGCTAGCCCCGGCACGCACATCCGAAACAACCTGAATCAACTGCGCAGCCATGTCGCGCATATTCCCGTAAACACCGACAGCCGGCTCAATGAATTTCAAATCAAGATCACCGCTCGCAATTCGCTGCGCCACATTTGCAATTTCAGAAGGATCACTGCCAAGCTGTCTATTTACGGTTCTAATAATAATTCCAGCGGTTAAAATCCCCACTACCAGTGCTACAATACTGATAACTATTGCCATCATTATAGCCTGGTCATTGGCGGCCTGAAGCTTGGGACCAAGTACGTTCTGCTCTGCCATGACGGAAAGCTTAACGGCTTCAACGTTCTCGGCGATTTCTGGACCGATTTTATCAAGCTTGTTTGCGATTATACTGTTACGGGCAAAAATAACTTTAACCAGCCCGTCAAAGGCAGCTATATACTTTTCTTTCAGCTCAACAATCTCACCCAACAAACGGCGCCTTTCAGGATTTTGCAGACTTTGGTCCAAGTCTTCCAATAATTTCCCCAACTCCTCAGCTTCACTATGCACTCTATCTACAGAAGCCTGCGCATTATCATCAAGAAATTTTGTAACATAAAGTCGGGCCAGAAGAAGGTTACGCATGGCATGCCCGCTCAGGACGACTGCATCCATGTCATTATCACGCTCGGCAGTTTGCAAAATATTAGTCAGCTTTTGCTCCATCAGTGGACCATCTACGTTGAAAACACCATCCACATAACTATTACGTTCTACTCTGAATTTCTTAATTTTTTCAAAGCAAGCACCATACTCCCTGACTTCCGCATCAGCTTTAGCAACAAGGGTTGCGCGTTCAGGTTTCTTAATCTTGTTAGCTGCCTCGTCCATGAAGCTACGCATCTTGGAGTAATGGTCATCGTACTGCGCTAAAGCCTTATCGCTTCCGGTGATGATGAAATCTTTTACATTCATCCGTACCATGAGCATATTTGCCTGAAGTCGTCCGCTCAAATTAGTATCTCTGGCAAGTCCCCGATACTGCGTAAAACCGTCACTTGAATTTTCAAGTGCCCAAAAAGAAATCACCGCCAGCACAAGCAAAAGACCTAATACCGCACTAAAACCAGACATTAATTTTGCCGATAACTTCATACACCACCTCAATAAACTAAGAATTAAAGAATCCACAGTGCACCAAAAGTGTTATTTTTCGCCCCATCTTACATTAAAAGTTCACCCACATGGAAGGAAAATATCGATTTTGCTGACAAATTAACACGAAACACTCCTCATCCATCTTCAACAACCTATAATACTTCATCATTGCATAAAAAAACCGGCTGAAAAATTCAGCCGGTTTAAAAAAAATATTGTCGCTTAGGTCCTAGTTTTCGCCATACTGTGTTTCCACTTTGGGAAAGGAGTCCATGTGCGGCTTGATTGCTTTACCAAGCCAATCGATAACACGACCAAGATTATTCATGTTTGCCATACCTTCCGCATCATCATTAACTTCACCCTTGTTCAAGCCGTAGGCCATATTCCAATAGGTTGCTCCGGGAATCAGCATGCCGTTAATTTGGTAAAGATGGTTGATGGTATCGAATACGTGGGTTGCACCGCCACGGCGAACCGCAACAACTCCGGCACCGATCTTACCTTCAAATTCACGGTTATTAGCGAGGGCCACCATTCCGGCGCGGTCAATCAAAGCTTTAATTTCAGCAGTTACATCAGTGAAATAGGTAGGGGAACCAATGATAATAGCATCGGCACGAACCATTTTTTCATAAACTTCGTTCAGTTTATCATTGTCTACAGCACACTTGCTGTCCTTGTTCTCCCAACACTTCATGCAAGCAATACAGCCACGGATTTTTTTGCCGCCAAGCTGATAAACTTCTGTTTCCCAACCTGAAGTTTTGAGAGGTTCCAGAGCCTTGTTGATCATTTCCTCAGTGTTGCCACCCTTACGCGGACTACCGTTAATTGCGAGTACGTACATATTTTCTCCCCTTTATAATTTGCCGGTAAATAAGCTTCCACACAGCGTGTGGTCTTATTTTCATACTATAAAACCACCAATAAATAACTCTACGATTAAAACCCGGCGGAGATAATTTCACATCATACTTTTAGCTGATTACTATACTGAACTACTCAATACTTACTTGTCCGGGCTAAGCATGCGCTGCATCAAACAGCGAACGGAAACCAAACCGGCAAACTCGCCATTTCTGGTTACGGCAATTGGATCAAAGGTGTAACTACCTTCACGGGCAAGAGCTCTTTTGGCGGCTTCGTCCAGATTGTAGCCGACAGAAAGGACCAAAAGTTCCTTATCCATGACCGCAGCAACAGGACGATCCAAAAATAAAGCCTTATCCGTCTCCCTGCGGACAATCTCATCCATGCGAACCTTAGTTACCATCCCAACCGGTGAAAGACCATCCAAGACAACAAGACAGGCCCACTCGCCACTGTCCCGCAGACGTAAAAGCGCGTCCGAAACATTCTGGTCCACCGAAATTGTCTGGGCAGGCCAAACCATTTCACCAAGTGATCCGGCTATGTCCTCTTCTGCAGAATCGGCTTTCCCGATAACCTGATAAGTACGAATGGAATGCTGTATACCTTTAACAGAAATCGGCGCACGGCCGAGACAACGAAAATCATCTTTAACCAAGGCCCATGTTTCATGGGAAATAAGGATCTGATCCGGCGGAGCATTCTGCTCCAAACGGGCCGCAACGTTAACCTGACCGCCGACAATCGTATAGTCCATCAACTGCTTGGAGCCGAAGTTACCGACAGTGCAAAATCCGGTATTGATGCCCATACGGATTCTGAATGGAGTGGCAATACCCATTTCAAACCATTCCTGCTGCATTTCCTTAATGGCCTTACGCATTTCAATAGCCATATTGAGGCAGGCAACGGCATCTTCCTTCTGCCCTTTTGACACAGGGTCGCCGAAAAAAACCATAATCGCATCGCCAATATACTTATCAATGGTTCCCCCATGCTCAATAGCAATGGAGGACATGCGATCCAGATAATTATTCAGTAGTACAGTCATATCCTCCGGTTCCATACGCTCTGTGGTGGAGGTAAATCCTATGATATCAGAAAAAAATATGGTCAGTTTCTTACGCTTGGCACCGATAAGGGTATCCTGCGTTCCTTCAAAAATAGACTCGTAAACCTGTGGTGAAAGATATCTGCCCAGCTTGTCAGAAAGCTCCGCCAGACGGTCTCCCAACTCCTTCTGCACCAGTGTAGACGCAACACGGCGCAGGACCATGGGCCTACTCAAGGGCCGTTTAATAAAATCGAATACCCCCGATTCAAAGTAAACGAGTTCCTCTTCCGGTGTAGTCGCACCTGAGATCAAAAGGATAGGAATATTACGGGTTGCCTCAGTAAGCTTTAATTTCCGGCTCAGCGCACAGCAATCCGCATCAGAAACGTCTGAATCCAGCAGGATAAGATCCGGCTGTTCTCTTACTGCAATTTCAAAAACATGCGCAGCATTCATCGCCATAAGCAGGGCATAGTCATCACGCAGAATTTCTGCAAATAAATCCATCTCCTGCTTTATCTCATCAACAATGAATATTTTCGGGCGACCACTTTTATGCACAACGATTCTCCTTTCACAACCAGCCTTTTAAGTTACTTAACCGACTGTAAAAGACATTAAAACAAAAATATCAATCGTCAAACTGCCATATTATGTGGCACTAATACGCAAAAGGCGATTCAGTCCGGACAGCAAAAATAAATGGTACCCCTTCCACAGGATACTCTTTAACTTCAACTCCCTGCAAAAAATACATATCACTACGGACAGAACTAAGTGCGCCTTTAATGGTCAGGTTCCTCTCCAGAACAGGAAGATTATCACTAATTACCCCCAGAACACGGACCCATGAGTCCGCCTTAAACTGATCAGGATCATCAACTTTTACTAAAATAACAACAGCCACAGAATCTGCAAAACAGCAAGTAATAAGCAGACGGCCCACGCCGATAAGACCAGCTTTATCCAGCTCATCGGAGCGCAACACCAAGCCTTGGAAGGCATAGGTGTCACCGGGTGAGATATCTGATTCAACAGCAAGCAATTCCGCCACATTTATCTTCATGTAATCATCGCCACCATAACTGATGACAGGATTTATTTCAGCCTGAAATTCTCCGGTAAATCCACCTGACGGTGCATGGTTGTAGTCATCCTCCCCGGCATATTCAAAGGAAGTGACCGCATACCACGCAAGTCCTAAAAATATGGCCAGCCCAAGCACCCCACCTATTTTACGCTGGCGATTCCTATTGAAAAAACAGACAATACCGACAATCACCAGCATCGTTCCGGTAAGGGCTGTCAGCCACGAATATTTGGGATTAAGTAGCTGCCAGTAGTAGGATGAATTTGCCAGAGTGACCATAAAAGTCCCTATGCCTATCAGCAGAAAGGACTCCAGAATTCGAAATGGAGCAGCCATATTACAATCCCCCAGTGTCAGTATAAAGCTCATGGCATAGACCGAAACAATCGGTACAACCACTAGAGCTATAGCCACCCGTTTATTGAAGACAGCAAAAAACATGGGGATCAGCTTCAGATCGACCATTGGACCGACTGCCATGAAAGCGACCTTGGCTGCGATTGGGAAGGAAACAAAGGAAGCGGCAACAAAAGCATCCGCCTCGGAACAGATGGAAAGCAATATGGCAAGGAGCATTAATCCAGTTACAGCCAACCAGCCATTAGCGGAGAAAACGTCCAAAATTTCAGGGGGAAGAAATGTTTTAAAGCCCGCAGCTACAATGGCACCGAAAATCAGAAAACGGCCCATGGATATGAATTCAGCCCCGGTATGAAACAGCATGGCTTTGAATTTATTTTCATCGTTTGCACCACAGACGCACCCACATCCATAATTGTGAACATGATCATACATGCCATGCTTTTCTTCCTGTTCACCAAACCGCTTGAGTTCAGCCGGCTGAGGTTTGAGAACCTCACGAGGGGAAGCATCACCAAGGAATAATCCCAAAGCCATGGCTGGAGCGATAACCATGAGCACTCTCAAAATGACTACGCTTACATCACCTTGAAAGGCAAAAAGAGTCGAACCGATAACAACCGGATTGATCACCGGGGCAGCCATCATATATGGAATGGCAGCCCGTGGAGGTACGTTTTTCAGTAACAACCGCTTTGCAACCGGAACAATACCGCACTCGCAAGTAGGTAATAGCATTCCGGCAAAGAGCCCTGCTGCTATCTGCCCTGCAGGGTTGGAAGGGACAAAACGTAAGAGTATTTCCCCGGGGACCAAGACCTCAATCACAGCTCCTATGAGAGAGCCCAAAAGCAAAAAAGGCGCAGCTTCAATGAATATTGAAGTCGCAGCCATGGCGAAAATGGAAATATCCTGCATCTACGAGTCACTACTAGAAAAAAGTCCACAACAAAAGGGACAGTTAGCTATATTTTGCTACATTTCACAAGAAATACCCTCACCAGAGAGTCTTTAGAATCATATTTCCGCCAGCATAAATGCATCCACAAATTTAGCTGAGCATAATCCTCTGCAATTCCTGTCCGAGCTTCTCCAATTCGAGAGGCTTTTCAGTATAACCGTTCATACCTACTTTAAAAAACCTTTCCTTGTCTCCTGCCATGGCGCATGCTGTTAAGGCTATTATCGGTATATCCTTATTCGCTTCTCCGGCATCACCTCTCCTGATCGCAACAGCCGTCTCCGGGCCATCAAGATCGATCATGTGGACATCCATCAAAACCAAATCAAATGGCCTTTTCTCAAGCGCAACCAGTACATCTTTACCATCGCCTACAACACTTACATTACAGCCGACCTTCTCCAGCAATAGCGAGGTAATTCTCTGCGAGACCAGATCATCCTCCGCCAAAAGGATTTTCACCCCTTCAAGAGAAAATTTCTCGAGTTCTTCCTCTTCTGCAACCTCTGAGCCTGCGGCATCAAAACCCAAATTGAGATAAAAAGTAGATCCAACACCCTCTTTACTCTCAAGTGCAATACTTCCTCCCATGAGCTCCGCAATGCGCCGGGAAATGAGCAGCCCAAGCCCTGCTCCACCATACTTGCGATGTTGTTCCCCGTTTCCCTGAACAAAAGCATTGAAAAGCTTGTCCTGCACTTCATTTGGGATGCCGATCCCCGTATCGGTGACTGAGAACAACAGTCTGCATTTTCCACTTCCACGCTGGGTAACGCTGACCTCCAGAGAGACTGAACCTTCCACAGTAAACTTTAAAGCGTTACCTACCAGATTACTGAGAACCTGCTGCAGTCTATGCGTATCCCCAATTAATTTTTCCGGAATACGCGAGTCAATTTTAAGGTCGAGTGTAACTCCATTAGCTTTTGCCATTGGCTCAAAAAGGCTAAAAACTTCACCAAGCGATTTTCGAATGTCGAACAATTCATTACTGACCAGGAGCTTCCCGGCTTCCACTCTGGACAAATCAAGGATATCCGAAAGAAGTCGATTCAGGCGGCGTATCGACTGAATTGCGGTATCAATATACGGGTTCAACTCTCCTTGCTTATTGGCTAGTTCCATATATTGCAGCACACCCATTATGCCGTTGATGGGAGTGCGAATTTCATGGCTCATATTTGCGAGGAATGCCGATTTAGCCTGATTTGCACTTTCCGCATCACTTCGCGCTTCACGCAGATCCAGTTCAATTTGCTTACTCTCTGTTATATCAATCCCGACACTGATAATCCCCGGCCTTTTACTATCTATCCCAAGGAATGGTGTCTTAACAAACCGGTAGGCTTTCAACGCCCCGGTATGATCATTGTCTGCCAGTTCAAAGGTTCTGCTCTCCCCACTCTCAACCACATCCATATCCTGACTATCAAAAACTGCTGCAAGATGCGCAGGAAAGACATCAATATTCCTGCGGCCTAAAATTTCCTCTATCGGCAATCCGACCGCTTTGGAAAATGCCGGGTTACAGTTAATGTACACACCTTCCATATTTTTAACACTGATGGAAAATGGAATAGCCTTCAGCAAATCATCAAGGAAGCGATTTTCATTATTCAGTATTGTTTCATATCTTTTACGTTTGGTGATGTCGGTGAAAGAGCCGACGATTGCGATGGTCTGCCCATTTTTAACAATCGGGACCTCACGGACTTCCGTCATCCGCACGGTTCCATTTTTACCTATAACCTCAAATTCATAGGGCGGCTGGCGCTCTCCGGTGGCAATGGCTTTTTCAGTCAGCATCATCGCCCGCTTATTGTCCGGACTATCAGTAGCGAATTCTGTCCATTTTACTTTTGCCTCTTCCGGGCTGCACTCAAAAAAGTGTTCTGACTGGGGACTGACGTAGGTAAGTTCATGATTGGTGTTGTGGGAGTAAAAAAGATTAGTAGAACTCTCCACAATATGTCGTAAAGATTCTTCCTGCTTCTCAAGTTTACGGGCAAGTTCCCGACTTCTACGTTCCGCAAGAACCTGAGCGGAGATATCACGAATCATGGCTATAACATGGGGAACACCCTCCAACTCAACAATGCCTGCCGTTAGGGAACCATGAACGGTCCCTCCATTCTTTGAAACAAAGTCAACTCTCAATTCTTTGACATTTCCATTGGTCCGCAACTCTTCAAGCATCCGTACCCGGACGGACTCATCCTTCCATAATTTCAAATCTGGAACAGATTTACCTAAAACTTCCTCCGGGGAATATCCGGTCACTTCGCTGAATGCCTTATTCACATCTACATAAACGCCGCCCGGAAGAGTTGCTATACTTGCACTGTTCGGGCTGAAACCAAAAACCATGCGGAATTTTTCTTCACTGGCGGCAATCGCCATTTCAGCATTCCTACGCTCTTCAACTTCTTTTCTTAGGCGAAAAATCAAATATGCGACAACAAAAAAAAGCAGAAGAATAAACACCGCCAAGTAATCTGAGTAAATCATCCACTAGCTCCTGAAACATTGCTCACCCCAAATCCCAATGCATAGCCCTGTGTAAACAAAGTAAACCATGGATAAGCTTAACACATATAATACCCTTTTAAAAGTCGGACCTATTAATAGACTCCCTTTATATACACATTTTCATACAAAAAAAAGGACTTACAATTATCTTGCAAGTCCTTTTCAATCTCAGCAAACGTAAAAGGTATCATTTCATCACAACCTTATTTCGACCGGTACTTTTGGCTTCATACAAGGCATCATCAGCCCTGCCGAACATGGCCTTACAGTCAAGATGCGCTGTCCCTTTCGAGACATTAAAAATACCAATTGAAATAGTCAGCGGGACCTTCTCCCCGGGAATGAACAACGGTGAATTCTCAATATTGCGGCGAATCCTCCCACCTACCCGCTCTGCTGTATCCGGGGTATCGCCGTGCAGGAGCATTGCGAATTCCTCACCGCCGATACGGGCGACGAAATCACCTTCCCGCAAAGTTTTCTGCATAATTTGTGTAACATGCTTCAGGGCCTGATCACCGACACCGTGCCCCCACGTATCATTAACATTTTTAAAAAGGTCGATATCCAAAAGAAGTAAGCTGAATTCGGGCCCACCATTTTTAAAATCACACAGCATCCGCATAAAGCGGTGATCAAACGATCCACGATTGGCAATACCCGTTAACGGATCAAGAGTTGCCTTGCGGAACAGCCTCTCTTCCTTTTCCTTTCGCTCTGGAATGTCGATTATAATCCCGGCCAGTTTGCGCAACTGCCCATTATCATCCAAAACAATCTTGGCTATGACCTCGCTCCAGACGAACTCTTTATCACGCAGGATGCGCAGATCTTTGCGAAAATTTAGTTCTCCGTTGTTAATCTGATTACGCAAATGGCTGAACATTTTTTCCCGGTCATCCGGATGAATAAGACGCAAAGTCTGCAGCAAAGACAAATGCACATTATCACTCAAGCAACTGATACGCGAAAGAATTTTTGAATCTCCCCAGCAATAACCGCTGCTGATATCAAGTTCCCATGCACTGGATTCGGTGAGGCCGGATAAAATTTCAAACTGGCGATTTGCCGAGGCCAAGCGGTTTCGAATTACCGCACCGGAAATAAGATGTGCTGTCATACGCACTAAAGCGATATCTTCATCACTCCAACGTGTTGGCGCGGTGCAATCATCCAGACCCAACAGCCCCCACCACTTCCCTTCAACGTAAACGGGCATACTTACAGTGGATTGAACGCCCTGTTCTTCCTGATAGTCTTTAAAATCACAATCTTCCAGTTCATGGATAACGACAGTCTGCCATTCGCCACGCCTGCGGCTTTCAACAAGGGTGCGGTAAGTTTCCGAACAGGTTTCAAAATCCCAGTGCGTTGTGTCGTACTTGGAACTTTTTCTAAGTGCGCGGGTGTTCGCATCCACCCATTCAAAAGGAAAGTTCATGAGCATATGTTTGTCACTCAATTCCAAAACCTGAAACAGCCAAACACGATTAACCCCGGTGATACGCCCAAGGTCAGCGATCAGATCAGCCACACCATCCGGCCAGCCCTTTCCAATGCTGAACTCCTCAGCACCACGCGCCAGCGCAGTAAGCAGATTACTCTGTTTGTCAGAGTCCCGCAGGTTAAGCTCAGATATTCTTCCAGTACGTACGCCACGTACTTTTCCGCTCATATTCATTAAGTCGCCTATAGGAATGCCTGTGATGCACCTGAAGTTAAACTTTTTTATTAGTCAGGCACTTTACGACAAAGCAGATATAAGAGCAACAATCAGAATGAATAAGCAATAAAATTTCAATAATTATAGAGATTAATCTAGATTAAAGAAAGATACACATGATTGTAAGCCATATCCAGAGCAGCCAAAATCAATATTGCTCCCATCAGATAGTTGAACCACTTCAAATAAAATGGATCTTCAATATATCTGGAAACTTTTGCACCAATGAATGTGTAGGACAAAGGAGCTCCGAAACCTAATATTCCAAGCCCGACAGACCATAACGCTATCTGAACACCGTCAATCCCCGCAGCAGGAAATTGCACAGCTGTTACCGGAAGAACAACCAGCATAGATTTAGGATTAAGCAACTGCATGAACAATCCATCACGGAATTTAAGTGAGGTGGTCTGTTCCCCATCCAGTAACCCATCAACATTTGAAAACATTATTTTGTAGGCAAGATACAAAATAAAAAGAGAACCCATAGCTGAAAGGATCGGCATCATCATATCGTTCATGATTGCATTGCCTGCATAGCCGATAAGTGAAAAGAGAATTGTCAATGCAGTACCAACCCCAATACAAAAAGGGATATGGGCACTGAATGGACTTTGCACTCCCCTATTTAAACTGAGTACATTCACAGGCCCGGGGGTATACATCACCCCAAAGCAATAAAATAAGATTCCAAGCATTATATTAATCCTGACTTTTTAACTGTAATTGATACTGTTTCGGTGTAAGTCCAAATAAACGTTTAAAATGACGATTCAAATGGCTGACATCAAAGAACCCCAGTTCGTGGGCTACCGCTGATGAAAGAATACCGCTCTTAAGAAGAACACGGGCCCTGTTCACCTTAGAGTTAAGAATATACTTATGCGGTGTCATTCCGAACTGGTTCCGAAACAAGCGGATAAAATGATATTTGGAAATGTTAGCGACCTGACTGAGTTCTTCGATGGAAATATCTTCTTTGATATTGTCGTGGATATAGTCCCTGACCTTCAAAAGAAGCGTATCCTTATTCCCCACCCAAGAGTCAGCACTTGAAAGCCGCAACCGCTTAGCGAGTTGCTTCGCAATTTTATAACGGCAATGCTCATACTCAACAGTCATTCGCCTGCCATCGGCAACAACCTGAGCCATTTCCAAAATCAAAAACTGCAAAACCGGGTCTTTGAAATGGTTTTCAGAAATTCGAAACTGCTTGCTTTGGCCTTCGGTTGAACTCCGGATCAGCGGATAAAAATCCTCAATATCCAGATATATCATGGTATATTTGAGGGCTTCGTCATCTCCGGGGTTCCCGTTGTGCACATCGCCGGGATTAAACAGGATGATATCTCCTGCCTGACTCCTGAACTGACTGCCCTCGCAATCGAATTCCTGAACACCTGAGGTTGTAACTCCCAACGCCAGTTCTTCATGCGCATGTTTGGCATAGGAAAAATCAGACATGACGGCATTGAGCACAGTTGTACCCGAATCATTCTCTGCGTTCATAAATTCAAAACGGTTATGTTTTGTCGCTGCCATGTCTCAACCTCCTTTCAGATTAGCAGTATCCATTAAATGTAAGAAAAAATCTTGGACAAAATTGCTTTATTTGATGCTTTGCATCATCTGAATGGACATAATCATTTCTGGTATTCTAACCGCAATATGTGATTTGTGTTCGCATCCAAGGGTTTTGTTTATCGCTTCCAATTCCTAATACAGATAAATTTTATCTCAACCGAATTACACCAAAACCCAAAAGAGGACCGGAAATGAAACACTTAACGAATCTGGTAACCGTTACCCTGACTTTAATACTTGCATCCAGTGCCTACGCACAGAACCCGAACAAGGAGTTCATGATGAAGACTTCAGAGCTTAAATCCGGCGTAAATAATATTACTTTTCAAAGCCAAGGCTACAAGCTGGCCGGATTGCTTTTTCTGCCCGGAGGGTTCAGCCCGGATAAGATATACCCCGCAGTAGTCATCACCCCACCCTTTAATCAGGTCAAAGAACAAGCCGGAAGTGTTTACGCACGCAAGCTGGCAGAACAAGGATTCATCGCCCTTGCATTTGATCATCGCGGTTACGGAGACAGCGAAGGAGAACTGCGCTCATACGAATACACTCCTGCTTTTCTGGAAGGCATTGCCGATGCAGTAAGTTTTCTGCGAATGCATAATTTCGTGGATATAAGCCGGGTTTACGGCCTTGGAATTTGTGTCGGAGCCACCCACATCGTGGCAACAGCTTTAACTGATAAGAGATTTGCTGCAATCGCGACTGTCAGTGGCATGCTCAATAACCAGAGGAGCTTCTTCGGTACGATGAACCGTACACAGGCTGTGGCTACTTTGAAAACGGCAAACGAAGCCCGCCAGAAATACTACGAAACCGGTGTTCAGGAAAATGTGGGCCTGCTCGGCTTGGGCACCAAGCCTGCTGAAGACGCGCCTAACGTTAATAAGGAGGGCCACGACTACTACATGACTAAAAGAGCGGGCAGGAAAACCTACCCCAACTACACTCACATGACCCCTATGTTTGTAAACGAGGACTATCCTCGCTATAATGCAGTAACCATGGCTCCTAATTTGTACACACCTTACTTGGGAATATACGGAAGTAAAGCAATGGAAAGCAATGGTCCCCTTACCGTCGCATTCTATGAAGCTGCCAGCGAACCTAAAGAGTTATACGAGGTAAAAGAGGCCAGCCATGTTTCCCTTTACGACATCGATAAAGACGTTGACCGGGCCGTCGCCAGAATGACCGACTTCTTTCTTAAATACGCAGGGTAATACTTATCGCCTGCTCCCGATTCTCCGGGGGCAGGCAAGTCAACGGGGAAGGTATGACTGAACTTCATTTACAAACAATTACCGAACTTTATGGGTTCATGCGGAAACCAGCACCGACGCACCCGCTATTTGCAATCAGCCAAGTCAGGGATACCGATGGAGATACCCGTAATTGTAGCACTAATCCAATTGCCATAACCTCTCATTTTTACACTATTTCCTTGAAAAAATAGTCAGTGGTGAATTGTTCTACGGTCGTTCCAAATACGATTGCCAGAATGGAAGCATACTTCTAACTGCTCCCGGTCAGCGCATAGTTTTTGATAAACTCGTGGTCAGTTCCAATGCGACTCACATCAGTTTCGACAAAGAGTTTTTGACGGGACACCAGCTGGCAACGGGTATTTCGAAATATCAATTTTTCTCAGACTCAGTAAATGAGGCCCTGCATATTTCAGAAAAAGAAGAAAGACTGATCAACGCAGTGCTAAACACGATGCATACTGAGTACACTACTTCCTATGATTCGCTTAGCAAGGGGATTTTGCTTTCACATCTCCAAACTCTTTTACAATACATTGAAAGATTTTATAGACGGCAGTTTCTTTACAGACAGGAGATGAGCGGAAATATGTATGACCGTTTCAAAAATGTTTTGGTCAAGAGATATAGTGCTGGGCAGCTGGAGGAAATAGGACTCCCAAGCGTATCCAGTCTCGCCGGACAACTTGGAATTTCACCCGGATACCTAAGTGATTCACTTAAGATTGAGACCGGTAAATCCGCCCTTGAGCATATTCACCTGCATCTTATTGATGTTGCCAAAGAGTTACTGCTTGCCCCGGATAAAACAGTTGCAGACATCGCCTATAACCTAGGATTTGAATACCCGCAGTACTTCTCGCGACTCTTCAAAAAGATGCTGGGAATGACTCCATCAGAATACCGCAATAATCACACTTTACAGTAATTAAAAACGAGAATGATATGAACATTAATGAGCTAGCAAAACTCATCAATTCAAAATGGGTTCACCAGATAAGATCAGGCAAGGCACAACGCTTTATCGACATTTTAATTGTTGAAACGGATGGAAGATTCTTCGTACGGCAATATAAATTCGGTGAAAGCAGCTGGTACGATGCGTTTCTTAAAAATCCTAACGGGGAAATCAAAATCAATGAGACAATTATTCCAATCGATGGAGTAGTTCCAAAAGATTTGGACGTAATCAACCCCAAAGTCAACAAAGCATATTTTAAAAAGATAAATATAGTCTATTGGTTGATGCGCCTAACCTACGACCGGGCAAAGCACGAAGCTTCAACTCTGGAGCTTATACCAAAAGAGATCTAATCAAAATCGTTGAATTACTTGATAGTTTACAGGTTATTGTCCTAGACTCAAGCTGCATAATATGTATTGAATCTGATTACATCTTCGCTATACACAGCCACAGCGAATCAACGCCGGGAGAGCCTGATGAAAATAAACACATCCAATAGAAACGGACACCTTGAGCTAGCGATAGAACTCACAGAAACAAACTCCCTTTCTTGTGCTGTAACACCGCCCGATGGCAAAGTTTCATTCGTCGATATCTTACCGGAAATTTACACGATATATACTACGGTTCTTGAATCGACCCTAGCGGAGCAAAGTACTAAAGGAGTCGTCCCAAGCTGCTCGAATGGCTGTGATATCTGCTGTTATCAGCTGATTACTGTTTCAATACACGAAGCAATCCTACTGGCATATATTGTCGATAATCTTGATTCCGCCGAAAAGGAAAGGCTAAAGACATCCTTTGCAAATATTTTAATAACACTTGAGAAAAATAATTTACTTAAAGACCTGATTGATTTTCACACCAACCATTTCGGCGACAAAGAACTCATATCCAGCATCCAAAAAGAATATTGGAATCTTAAACTGAGCTGTCCTTTTTTGCTCGATAATTCATGCAGTATTTATCCATACCGGCCTCTTATCTGCCGCCAATATCTCGTCTCCTCCGATCCGGTCTGTTGCAAAGGAAGCTTCAAAAATGACCACCTCGTCACCCGTATACCTTTGACCCATGACTTTGCCAGTGCCGCTGCTTCATTTGATGGAGAGGAAGCAATAACGACACGCGGGATACCTTTGCCGATAATCTTCTTAATTGATGGTTTATTAAACTACTTCCCGCGCCCAAAAGCATCCGCAGAAGAAATGATTACGCGCTTTTTAAAGCATGTTGACGAGCATTTTAAAAAATAGTCCATCTCAACATTCGATAAAAAAGGCTCAAGATTTTCACCGTGAGTCCATGAAAAATATCCGATGGTGCTGCCCTGCGTAATCATCAGCCAATAATTCCTAGTTGCTGAAAAAGCATACCCGCAGTGTCCAATTTATGTTAATCTAAAAATATCATAAATCACAAAACCTAAAAACATTGTCATTGCAGGAGGAATTTATGGCTGATCCCAAAGATATGTACCAGTGTCAGGTAAGCAACTGCGGCTATATTTACGACCCCGACAAAGGTGAGCCGAAAACCGGAACCGCTCCCGGGACATCGTTCGCCGACCTTCCTGACGACTGGAAGTGTCCGCATTGCGGATCATCTAAAAAAACTTTCCGGCCACTGGCTGGTCCGGGTTCCACCCTTGCTGAAGGGACCTAAGACACAAATGCAACAACTTACCCTATCTTAAACATAGAAAGAGGCTACATCCACAAGGTGTAGCCTCTTTAAATTTATATTTTAATCAGCACCTTTCCTGCAAATCTAAATTGCAAATCTTAACAAAAGACAGCTATGGACAAATTGATTAACCATTCTTATTGAATGCATAAAAATGATTAACTTGTATTGTCAAAAAAATCCGGCATTATCTTAGGAAATCGACAGCATCCATAGCTGTTGAATTAAATAACACACCCCTGGCTTTTAAGCGCAACAGCACTTAATAAGGCTGACATACCAGCCGGAGCCATAAGTCTGCTCGCCCGGCAACAAACACTGCCGAGCGAGCAGATCTATCCTTGACTTACTTGCCATTAACAAAAGTAAACAAGTTTCATTATAATTATTTCAGGACTATTTGGTGGAGCTTGGAAAAGTATTGTTTCCAGCCTCTCAAATGTCATACGGGGGACAGTTCTTTAATGGATGAAGAACTTGGATCAATTTTACCCCTTGGGAGCACATTTTGGCGTTTTTCCAGTATTCGCGGGGATGGATGATTACCCAATTACCAGCCAGTGTTGAGTTACTTTCCCTAAAATTATCTGCTGCGACTATTTGACAGATTTATGACCACAAAATAGTCTTGCACTGACAACTCCTCATGCCGTCACAATCAAGCAGGTAAAAAAACATGATACAGTCAATAGAACGTGCCGTTGCCATACTAGAATTCATCGCCAGCAATGGCGGTGCAGCCAGACTGACTGAGATAGCAAACGAAGTGGGTATCAGCAAAACCACAGCGCATAACATCGTAAATACGCTCCTACATCTGGGGTATGCGCAAAAACAGCAGGGAGATATGCGTTATCACCTTGGTGGACGCATACTCAATCTGGCCAGAGTGATGGGGGATGACAACGAGCTACGCCTGCGATGGCACCCAGTTCTCGAACGGATAGCGCAGATCACGGGAGAGACGGTATATTTGGCTGTGCCAAGCGGGGATGAGGTGTTGTATCTTGATGCCATTGAGTCAAGCCTGACACTCAGGACCGGTTGCGTGGCCGGCACACGCGAGTCCATGAAAGACTCGGCCATAGGATTGGTCTTTCTTGCTTTCATGTCGGGTTTCCGGCAGCGTTTTATTGCAAAGTATCCCGAACTGCTGGATTCCAACCTTGAAAATCAAATACAGGCTGTGGTTGAAGATAATTATGCTCTTGATCTGGAAAACCACACAGCAGGTTTTCATTGCGTTGCAATCCCCATTCAAGAAAATGCCGACATCCGGGCCTGCCTCGGACTCAGCGGTCCGGCTTTCAGGTTGCCCGAAGAACGGCTAAAGGAAGCAGCCCAAATAATGTTGGATGAATCCTGCCTTAACAAATAGTCCAACGGTTCCCATCAGCCCCGGTACTGCAGCCCCCTGCATCCCTATCTTACTTATGCTACCCCTGTAAAAAAATTTCCTTCCATATCTCCTATTTGAATAAACTCCACTGCCGTATAGCAACCTTATTACCCACCCTCCGGCCAAAGTACTTTGCTTTCAATTAATAAAAGTTCAATAATAATGAACTAGAATTAGCTCTTGACTAAATTTATTCCGAATTATAGACCCTCGGCATTCAATAACCCATAATGTCAAGGAGACACCAATGAACATCGAAATAGCCCACTCACTTATTGAGATTGTAAAATCCGAAGCAAGCAAAGACAACTTTGCTGTCTGCATCACCATAATGGACGCTGCTGCCCACCTCGTTGCTTTTGCACGAATGGACGGTGCCAACATAGGACCGATTGATGTCAGCATGAAGAAAGCCCGGACCGCGAGTCTCTTTCAAACAGACAGCCTGGCACTCGGTGAACTGGCCCAACCCGGCGGACCTATCTACACTCTTGAAAACACTAACGGAGGATTGATAAGTTTTGGCGGCGGAGTTGTGCTACGTGACAGAAATGATGTGGTAATAGGTTCAATCGGTGTTGCAGGCGCAACCTTTGAAGCCGATGAAAAAATGGCACAACTCGCTGCGGCCTCGCTCCGAAATTAAGTCAGTGTGTTCATGCAATTTGGTTATAGACTCCCACTGTTTGAGACATGGTCGTTTGGCACATGCGGCTGAGCGGACCTGTCTTGTTTCATTTTGCCTGCATACAGGTCGAAAACAGTAATAAAAACAATGAGTGTCACCAAAAGAGAACACATAAACCCAAAAGGAATATGATATGACCAAACGTATATTAATTACAGGTGGCACATCTGGAATAGGCTTGAGTGCAGTACGGCTTTTTCTGGAAAAAGGATGGAAGGTAATGATCGTCTCCAGTGGTCAGGAGAAAGGAGACCAGCTAGTAAGCGAACTTCATCGCAAAGGCTTCAGGCAAGCGTATTTCTGCGCATGCAATGTAGCAAAAACAGATGAGGTGGAACGTCTTTACCAATACACAATGGAAACGTTGGGCGGAATAGACAGCATCATTAACAACGCCGGGGTCTGGACCGGCGGAATGCTCCATGAGACCAGTGAAAACGAATGGGAGCGTGTATTCGACGTTGACGTTAAATCAATATTTCTGACCACAAAATTTTTTGTACCCTACATGATAGAAAACGGAGGAGGAACGATTGTCAATACGGCATCGGTTTCAGGACTTCACGGGGACTATGGAATGGCTGCCTACAACGCGGCAAAGGGCGCGGTGGTCAATCTGGTAAAAGCCATGGCACTTGATTACGGCAAGTACAATATCCGGGTAAACAATGTCTGCCCCTCGGCATGCGCAACTCCGATGTTTCAAGCCAACCCTCAAGAGGTGGTAGAGAACTTCAATGAAGCAAATCCGCTCAAAAGAATCTGCACCCCGGAAGAAGTAGCTGAGGCAATGTATTTTCTGGCCTCGGATGCATCAAGAAGCTGCAACGGCATCAATCTGGAAATCTCTGGCGGACTAAACGTACATACCGGGCAACCCTCTCAATAGAAACGTTGCCACTGTTGCCCACCGCAAATGCACACTTCTTACGCTTTACACCTACCAGAATTAAGTGAACAACAGGACAGTTACCGAACAAAAAAAGAGGCTGTCCAAATCTGGATAGCCTCTTTTACTTTCTAGTGGTGGAGCTGAGGAGAATTGA
>DDLU01000093.1 GCA_002340305.1 Desulfovibrio sp. UBA2564 | reverse complement strand
AGTTTCTTTGGCCCCCGGAGGGTCGCCGAAGGCAAGGAGATAAACCAATGCCCGTAAGTATGACTGGATTTGGTCGCGCTGAGACCACCGAAGATAACTGGAGCCATGTTTGGGAAATCCGCAGTGTTAATTCCCGTTTTCTGGACCTGAAATGGCGTTTGCCCAACTCCCTGCGCGGTTATGAATCCCGCTGGGAAAAGATTGTCCGTAAATACGGTTCCCGTGGTCGTGTGGACCTTTCCCTTAATCTCGAAGTTTTCTGCACCGAACTGCTGGGGATCAGCCTGAACCAGCTTCAGGCCAAGGCCATGGTTGATCAGCTAAAAGATATGGCTGCTGCCGATGGTGTGGAATTCACCCCTGATTACAACCGTCTGTTCAATATCTCCGGTCTCTGGCGTGACGCTTCCAGCGAACCTGACCCGGATATGGCTAAATCCATCAGCGCAGGTCTTGAAAAAGCTCTGGCTAACTGGAAAGAATCCAGAAAAGACGAGGGCGAAGACCTCCAGCGTGACCTTGAAGAGCGTTTTACCCTGCTCAAGGAATACACCGAGCAGGTTAAGGTTAAAGTTCCTGAGATTCTTGAAACCAAGCGTGAAGCATTGATCGAAAGAGTCAAAGGCAACATGGAAACACTCGGTGCGGAATACATTGAAGACCGCATGGTGCAGGAAGTTTCCATCCTGACTGACAAGCTGGATGTTTCCGAAGAAATCACCAGACTTGATGCACATCTGGAAAGAATTTTTGAAGTTCTGCGTGGTAACAAAGACGCAGGTAAGCGTCTTGACTTTCTGTTGCAGGAAACCTTCAGGGAAATCAACACTTGCGGTAACAAGTGTCAGGATTCTGAAGTAAGCAGGGTTGTGGTTGAGTTCAAAGCTGAACTCGAAAAATGCCGCGAACAGGTTCAAAACATCGAGTAATCCGTAAAGATGCAGAAGCAGACTTTATTAAATATCGGTTTCGGTAACTTCGTGGTCTCCAGCCGCGTAATCACCATCGTGAACCCTTCCTCTTCTCCCATGCGTAGATTGCGTGAAGATGCTAGGCAGGAAGGGCGTTTGGTGGATGCCACTCAGGGCCGTAAAACCCGTTCCATCATTGTTACCGATTCCAACCATGTAATTCTTTCGGCAATTCAGGCAGAAACCATCGGACATCGTTACACTTCCGAGGAGGTAGATAATGACTGATAAACTTATCCCGGAAAAAAAAGGACAGGTGCTGGTTCTCTGCGCCCCGTCCGGTACCGGAAAAAGTACGCTGGTTAAAAAGCTGCGTGAAGAGTTTCCGCAGATCGGATTTTCCATCTCCTGCACCACCCGCGAGCCGCGCAAAGGTGAAGAGGATGGCAAGGATTACTTTTTCCTGACTGTTGATGAATTTAACGAAAAGCTGGAAGCCGGGGAATTTGCCGAGTGGGCAGAGGTTCATGGTAACTTTTACGGTACCCCTAAAAAGCCGGTGGAAAAAATGCTCTTCAAGGGTATGGACATCCTTTTCGATATTGATTTTCAGGGCTGCATGCAGCTGATGGAATCCATGCCGGACGGAGTTTTTGTCTTTTTGATGCCACCGTCCTACGGTGAATTGCGCAAGCGTCTTGAAGGCCGTAATACCGATACAGAGCATGTCATCAACCGTCGGATGATGAATGCCATGAAGGAAATGGCCTCTGCTCCGAAGTTTGAATACTGGATCGTTAACGATGATCTTGATAAGGCTTATGGAGAACTTAAGGCTATCTACCTTGCCGGAAAAAACCGTCCCTGCAGTAATCCGGGACTTCTTGAAAGTATTTTAAGTACATGGGAATAATGGGAGTAATATGTCTGAATTAGTAGTTGCCCTTGATTTTAAAGATGCGCGGTCTGCCTTTGAAATGGCTGAAAAAGTTCGCGGAGTAGCTCCGTGGGTGAAAGTCGGTCTTGAGCTTTTTTGTGCAGAAGGCCCCGGGATCATCACCCGTTTTAAAGAAATGGGTTTCAAGGTTTTTGTGGACCTGAAATTTTTTGACATTCCCAACACAGTTAAAGGTGCTGTTCGTTCCGCAACCCGTGCCGGTGCTGATATGATCAGCCTGCACGCACTCGGCGGCGAGCGTATGGCAATTGCCGCCCGCGAAGGACGTGCTGAAGGTGCTGGCGGAAATGAAGGTCCACTGCTCATGGCGATTACTATTCTGACCAGTATGGATGAGAATGACATTCCCTTCCCGGTTCCCGATGGACTTGGCTCCGCTGTGCTTGATCTGGCACTTGCTTCGTCTCAGGCAGGTCTGGACGGCGTAGTCTGCTCCGGTTTGGAAGTGGAAGCCATTAAGGAAAAATGCGGTAAGGATTTTCTGGCTCTTACTCCGGGCATCCGTCCTGCTTCTGTCTCTGATGACCAGCGCAGGGTTGTTACCCCTTCACAGGCTGTGGAGCGCGGTTCTAACTTTCTCGTCGTTGGTAGACCTATTACCGGTGCTGATGATCCGGCTGAAGCCGCCCGCAGAATTGTTGCTGAAATGAACGGGTAGAGACTGTTGCCATGATTGACACTCTTGCTCAAGGGATATTTTCTTCGCGTACCGGAGATGATGACATCTTCCGGGATGATACGCAGAAATCCTACTGGTCCGTCCAGGAGTTGGAGAGTGGCAGCGTGGAAGTTCAGGCTTTGAACAGTAATAATATTCCCGCAGGACCGAAGCTGACCATCAATAGGGAAAGGTTTTTGTCCAACTATAATCCTGAACCTGAGTTCTACGCCAATGTGGTTTTGCCGAGTGTTCAAGCGCAGAACGAGCGTATTCAGCGCGGAGAAGGGCATCGGCATAAGGACGAAGTTTACGGTGCCGAGTATGAATTCAGTGAGGCCGTAGCCGTTGATGAAGAGAATGTCCGTGCAAATTTCGGTCTTGGACTGACCTATCTTGAGCGCGGTGAAGTCGAGCGGGCTGAGAATGTCTTTAAACGTCTCGTTAGGCTGAATGCTATTTATGCTCCGGAACATAAACACCTATTTAATGAATTCGGTATCAGCATGCGTAAGAACGGTATGTTCGAGCATGCCATTAAGTATTATCACCGGGCTGAAGAGATTTGCGATGATGACGAGAATTTGTTCTTGAATATTTCAAGGGCATATTTTGAAAAGGGCGATCTCAATGGCTGTGTCAAATATTTAGAAAAATCCCTGATTTTAAATCAGGACTTTGATGAAGCCGGATTATTCAGGGATTTTCTTTTGGTGAATGGTTTCATGAACAATGATGCTGAGCCTGCTATTTCTTCTGATGATCTTGAAAAATATCATGAGAAGGTTCCGGAGTTACGCAACGGTGGTTTCGGTTACGGTAAAGTTACCAAAGATGAATTTCCTGAGTTCAGCGAAACCAATAATGGTGACGGGCAGAAAATCAAGAAGCCTGTTGGACCTATCAAGCTGGATTTCTAGTCCTGAAATTGCTCCACGGAGATTGTAATTGCCTAAAATATGGAAGCTGAGAAGTGAGGAAGAACTGCCTTCCTCCATACCTGCTATTGCTGAAGAACTCGGTATTACTGAGTTGCTGGCTGAAATCCTTTGGAACCGAGGCTTTCAGAGCCGCGAGGAAATGGATCTATTCCTCTCCCCGGGCTTACGCAATCTCTGCCAGCCTAAGGAAATCCCAGGTTTGGAACATGCTGCGCAGGTTTTAGTTGACGGTCTTACTGCCGGGAAAAAAATGGCGGTCTGGGGCGATTATGATGTGGACGGTGTGACCTCCACCGCTGTTGTAAAGACCTTTCTAGCTGATCGCGGTTATGAATGTGATCATTACCTGCCTAACCGTCTGGAGGAAGGCTACGGCCTGAATGTGGACGGAATTAAGAAATTACACGAACAGGGCATCGGCCTGCTTTTGACCGTGGATTGCGGTATTACCAACAACGCGGAAATTGCTGCAGCCAACGATCTGGGCATGACCGTAGTTGTTTCCGACCACCATCTTCCCGGTGATGAACTTCCTCCGGCTGCCGGTATCTGCAACCCCCGTCTTAGCGAATACCACGGACAGACTTTCGAAGATTGCCCCTGCGCAACCCTTGCCGGGGTCGGCGTTGCTTTCATGCTTATGGCCCAGTTGAACAGGCTGCTGCCCGGTGAGCCTATAGACGTGCGGGCATATCTTGATTTTGTCGCACTCGGTACCATTGCAGATGTCGTTGAGCTTCAAGGCCAGAACCGTATTCTGGTCAAGAATGGATTATTACTTCTTAAAGAAGCCAAGCGTCCCGGACTGGCTGCGCTGAAAGTTGCCAGTGGCTACGATATGTTTGCAGCTATCGGTGCCGGACAGGTAGGTTTCGGGTTGGCACCGCGTATCAACGCCTCCGGGCGTATGGGCGATCCCGGTCGCGCATTGCAGCTGCTCATGGCGGAAGATATGGAGACCGCAAGGCCCATCGCCAAAGTGCTTGATGACTTAAATACTGAGCGCCGTGCTGAAGAAGACCGTATTTTACAGGAAGCCATTGCGCAGGCAGAAGAGCATATTAAACGCGATAAGCGTGCCGGATTGGTTCTTTTTTCCAAGGATTGGCATCCGGGTATCATAGGTATTGTTGCTTCGCGTGTTGTAGAAAAATTTTATCGTCCTACGGTCATGCTTTGCGAGGAAGACGGTGTGGTCAAAGGGTCGGCCCGTTCCATCAAGGAGTTCCACATTCACGAAGGGCTGACCTCCATGTCCGAGCTGTTCCTCAACTTCGGTGGGCATAAGCTTGCAGCAGGTATGTCTTTTAAAGCTGAGTTGCTTTCTGAATTCCGAGAACGCTTTGATCAGGCGGTTATTGATAAGATCGGTGCTGAGCCGCTCAAAGCTTCACTGAAAGTGGACCGCGAATTACCGCTGGAAAATATCGATTACGTGCTGCTTAAAGAATTGGAACTTATGCAACCTTTCGGCATGGGCAACCCGGAACCTGTTTTTACCACTCCTATGGTAGAGGTTCTGGAGCGCAGACCCATGGGTAAGGCCCACGCGAAGCTCACCATCACAGATTTGGACAAGACCCGTAAAATGCCAGCTAAAGCATGGCGTATGGGCGAAGAATTGGGTTCCGAACTGATCGGGACAACCATGCGTTTCGCTTTCTCCCCGAAGATCGACAAGTTTAACGGTATCCCGACCATTGAGCTTACCATTCGAGATTATACACGCCGCAAGCGTAAAAGTTAGGAATTAGTTTTAACTTAACCGCTCGATATCTATAAACTCCGTAGTCGCTGTATGAACCTTGAATCTGTGCCCGTTGATTTCAATCAGCGGAGTGCCCAGCGGGATTTTCATGGTCTGGCGATTGACTACTTTGGGGCGGCTGCCGCCTGCAAGGTGTCGGATTTCAAAGAGTATTGTCATTCCTTTTTTTCCCAGAAATCTAATCACGTAATGGCGTTCTGATCCCGGTAGGACGTCGGTTCTGATGACCGGTTTGAAACGTACTTTTTTCGGGCTAATCTCCGCCTGCATTTTCTTGAAGACATCTTTTCTGTCTGTGGGAATAAGCATTGTCGTGGAAAGGGTGCCGTCTTTTTTCAGGGTACCGTAAAAAGAATCCAGCAGGATTGTCCTTTCAGGCAGTGATGATTCCACTTTTTCGTAAGTTACATTGGAATAGCCGTTCACAGTCTGTGGCGGATTCTGGTCCCTAGTCAGCAGCATTATCTCAAAATCGCGTGTGGACTGCATTTTAGGCAGGGTGATGACTTCTTCATCATATTGCAGAAAACGGAGGATGTCCGCCCCCGCAGGATAGGAAATTCTTGTTCCGGCAGGCATGCTCTGCGAACGTACTTTGCGTACCTTGCGTATTTCCGGTTCCCGGATCAGGTTAATATTCAGGCGCACTTCTTTTCTGCCAAGGGGGGCCTGTTTCTTGGCTATTTTTGCCGGGAGTGGGGCAACGGGCGGTACAACAAGTCTTGGTTGCTGTTTACAGGCGGTGACCAGACATAAGCTCATCCCAAGGAATATAGCTGATAGTATTTTCATGGATTTACGCTCCGAAATTAGCCATGGCATATTTAATACGTTCATTTTCCGAGTGTAGGTCCTGATGAACCTTATCGACTTCATTTAATCTGTGTTGCAGTCCGCATTTATTGGCAACTTGAATGGCCAGTCCGGGACGGGCGTTAAGTTCAAGGATCAGCGGTCCTAAATTCTTATCCAGAACAATATCTACACCGAGGTAGCCCAGCCCGGTTACGCTGTAGCCCAGTGCTGCCTGCTTAAGCAGTTCCGGCCAGTCCGGGATAGCTACTCCGGTAATGGGGTGGAGGGTGTCAGGATGGTGGGTGCAGTTGTCATTTTTCCAGACTGCGCTAGTGGTCTTACCAGTGCATATGTCTATCCCACAGCCCATAGCACCTTGGTGCAGGTTTGCTTTGCCGTCGGATTCACGGGTCGGCAAACGGAGCATCGCCATGACCGGAATGCCCTTGTAAACGATAATTCTGATATCCGGAACGCCTTGGTAGGCGATGTCCTTGAATACCGGGGCGAATTGCACACAGTACTCAACCATGGCTTTATCCGGCATACCTCCGAGACTGTACATGCCACTTAAAATATTGGAAATATGAAAAGATATGGCATCTTCAGCAACCAGTGAATCATCCGGTTTGCGGAAGCGCGGCCCTAGTTTTCCGGTGATGACCAGAATGCCGTTTCCCCCGGCTCCGCGAGCTGGTTTTACAACAAATGAATCATGCTTCTGGAGTAGTTGGGGGAGTGCTTTCAATTCGTGCTGGGCTTGGAATACACCGTACAATTCTGGGACATTCAAGCCTGCGGCTTGAGTCAATTCCTTGGTGGTTATCTTATCGTCCACCAGCGGATAAAGTTTTCGCGGGTTGTTGGGCAGCACATAAGCTCCGTTACGAGCGTTAAGGCCCATGACCCCGATTTCTTTTAGTTTACTGAACCAGCCCATATCAAACTTCCTTGAGGAATGCGCGGAAGCGGATCAGGTCCAGTAAGCGGAATCCGGTATAGCGTCCGATCATCAGGGTGAGTCCCAGCAGCACAAGGAAAAGTTCCGGGAAAACGAAAATCAGGTGTTCAATAAACAGGTTGCTCATAGCGATATATGCCAGCACGGCCACAGCCATGGAGCCGATGATCTGCTGAATAGCTTTACCAGCACCAAGTTCATCCCACATGACAGAAATACGTTCGATGGTCATACTCAGGATAACCATGGGGAAGAGGCTTACCGAAACTCCGCGTGGGAATCCCAGTTTGAAGCTGACGATACTGATTCCAGCCATGAGCAGCACCACAACAATGAGCACAGAGGCTAAGCGGGGGACCAGCAATAGTTTCAAATGCTCAAGATAGAGGCGTACTGCCAGCCCGAGGATGATGACAATAGAGAAAAGACAAAGTCCCCAGAGCAATTGGGTTTCACGAAATGACAGGGCGATCAGTACGGGCATGAATGTCCCGAAAGTGGTGATGCCGATTACGTTGCGCAGGAAAACCAGCAGGAGCACGCCGATGGGGATAAGCAGGATGACCCGATAGGTTGCCTGCGCTTGCACCGGAAGTTTGAACAGGGAAAATTCAAGAATTGTAGGTGCGGTGTTTTTCAGGCAATCCACTACATTTCCGAGGGTGCTTACGGTTGCCGGAACAACTGAAAGGGTGACGCTAAGATTGTTGCCGCCGCTGACAGTTGCCAGCGGTGCATTGCCGCGCCACCATGTCACGAAATTTACCGGAGTGCCGAAGGCTCCCTTAGTCACGTCAAACATATGCCACTTTTCATTATGGTACAGCTCCAGCCAATGTTTGATCCCGGCATTGTTGGAGGTAGTCAGGGTAATGCCATGCACTGACTGGGCCGGGATACCGGAAAAATGCAGCAAACGCACAGCCATATTAACTGCGCCCAGTGTGGTACCGTTGTCACGTAGCAGATATTCAGCTGCCGGGTTGGCGTATGAATCCTTTAGTTTTTGCATGAGCTGAGGGACGAAAGTTTCAATGTCGGCGGACTCGCTTCCGACCTCGGTAAGCAGGGAGTTTGCGGCAACCTGTTCCGCTTCAGTAAATTGCGGGTCTGTTAATTTGGGGATTTCCGTGGGGTGCTCCCAGCTTTCGGCGGCCTTGCTGTGTTCCGGTCTTAGGCGTGCAGAGTAGAACAGGTCCTGCTTGCCTTTGGCAGAACGGCGGGCCCAGATTGCGACTACGTTGT
>DDLU01000061.1 GCA_002340305.1 Desulfovibrio sp. UBA2564 | reverse complement strand
TGAGTGGCCCGACAATGTTCTCTGCGGTACCGAGCCGTATCTGGAACTAGTGGAAGAAATTTTGAATAAATAAAGAAAAGGCGAAGCTGAGCAATCAACTTCGCCTTTTCTTTTTCTGACTTTTAAAACTACCAGCTATTACGAACACGAACGCCCTTGGAAGCCATGTGCTCCTTGAGCTGCGGAATGGTGTAATCTCCGTAGTGGACGATGGATGCGATGAGCGCGGCAGTGGCGCGGCCTTCGGTTACGGCCTCAACCATGTGCTGCGGGTTTCCTGCACCGCCGGAAGCGATTACGGGAATGCGTACGCTTTCCGCTACAAGGCGTGTCAGCTCAAGATCATACCCGGTTTTTACGCCATCGGCATCAATGGAGTTAAGGCAGATTTCACCTGCTCCAAGGGATTCACCGGTCTTGGCCCACTCTAGCGCATCAATACCCATGTACTTACGTCCGCCGTTGATGACTATTTCGAAACCGGAAGGAATCTTTTCGGATTTTTCAACACGTTTAACATCCATACCGAGCACAATGCACTGGGAACCGAATGCTGCGGCTCCTTCGCTGATGATATCCGGGTTCTTGACCGCACCGGAGTTCACAGAAACCTTTTCCGCTCCTGCGAGTAGTACGTCACGCATATCCTGCACGGAGTTGATGCCGCCGCCGACGGAGAAGGGGATGAATATTTCGGAAGCAACCCGCTCAACAACGTCCAGAAAGATGCCGCGGCCTTCGGATGATGCGGTGATGTCGTAGAAGACGATCTCATCCGCGCCCTGTTCATAGTAGAGGCGTGCGGTTTCAACGGGATCACCGATATCAACGTTGCCTTTAAATTTAATGCCTTTGGTGAGGATTCCGTTCCTTACATCAAGGCAGGGGATGACTCTTTTGCTAAGCATCGGAAACCTCCTTGCAGTATTCGTAGAAATTTGAAAGTAGCTTCAGGCCGGGCCGTCCGCTTTTTTCCGGGTGGAACTGAACAGCCCAGAGGCCTTTGCGTCCATGCAGGGAGCAGAAGGGGCGACCGTAGATGGTTTCACCGATGATGTATTTTTCTTCGGGTGCAGGGTAGTAGCTGTGTACGAAATAGAAATGTGCTTCAGGATCGATGTTTTTGAAAAGTACGCAATCCTGTTTGAGTTCGATCTGGTTCCAGCCCATATGTGGAACACGGATGGCAACGCCTTCGTAATCTTCCCAAGAGGGGTTGAAGAGGCGACATTCGCCGGGGATTACGGAAAGTGCCTGAGTGTCGTTCTCTTCGCTGTAGTCGAGCAGAATCTGACAACCGACACAGATACCGAGCAGCGGTTTTTTCTGCTGCACGAGTTCTTTGAGAAGTTCATCCAGTCCGCCGGATGTGAGTTCATCCATGGCCTGTCCTGCAGCACCGACACCGGGAAAGATGATGCCTGTAGCGTTAGCCAGTACTTCCTTGTCAGAAGTGATCTGGTTAGGAATACCCAGTTTGTTCAGCGCACGCTGTACACTGGTCTGGTTTCCGGCCTTATAGTCAAGAATAGCCAGCATGAGAGGGGCCCCCTTTGCGTTTGTTAAATACTTATTGAACCGCAGAAGTCTGTAACTTTAATGAGGGTATATTTCCCGGATACAGAAATGTATTCAGGAGAACGGCTGCCTTAAGGCGGCAGTATATAACGGTTCTGTTCTATATATAGGAGCTAGTCAAAAAAACGAAGGAAAACAAGAAAAAATGTAGAGGGAATATGTTTTTTTCAAAAAAAGAAAATTAATAGGTGCGAAAAACTACTTTGCCATTACGCGCAGGTAGAGATCTCCCTTGAAAGGACCGAGCTTGCGGCCCTGTCCTTTGAGGCGGATAGGGCGGCCGATTACGAAATCTCGGGGCAGGGTGATTTCAAGGGTTTTGCTTTTCTTGCGGATGCCCTGTTGCAGAGTAATGCGTACTGTACGGCCCGGATGGAGAGCGGAAGCAGGGAAATATACAGTCTGCTCATCATCCAGCTGACCTTTGAACCAGGCTTTTACTCCGGAACCAAGCCCGGAAGAAACATCAACGGATGTGGTTTTATCGCCCCAGTTTACGTTGAGCTTACGTTCTTTAATGGGAGCGTTTGTTTTATTGAAGGGCTTGTCTTTACTGATCTGGCTGTAGATGTCCTCAAATACCTGCCGCGCAAATGGATCATTTAAAATGTCCTTGAGTACATCTTCTTCCTTCTGGAAAAAGTAGCGGCTTTGCCGGGCACTTGAGGTTCCGTTGCTGTGTGCATCGGTTTTGGACCGTGACTGCTGGGCCCGGTAGGCACTGGCACCTTCGCGGGCGGTTTTGCGGTCGGATTCGGATTTGAAGTTTGTTTTTTTGCGGGTGTATGAACGTTTTTCCTTGGAAGCTTTTCCAGTGTTGCCTGCGACATTCTTGAGGAATACGTAAGCCTCGTTAAGTTCTCGGAATTTTTGGGCAGCATCAGGGCTGGGGTTCAAGTCCGGGTGCATGCTGAACGCCAGCTTGCGGAAAGAACGTTTAATGTCTTCCTCGCTGGCTCCCGGTCCGACCTTTAGAATACTCTGTGCCTGTCTTGTGTTCATAGCAGAAATTAGTCTTCGTCAGTGATCAGTGCGTTAGGGGCGACATCAGGGTCATGCTGGCGCAGTCCTTCGGCCCGGATGTATTCTTTGCCTTCTTCAACAAATTTGGCGTGTCCGGCTTCTTTGTTAACGCCGGGACAGTATTCCTGAATCATCTCCCAGCTCATCTCGTCAATAAGATTGCCCCGGAAAAAGGGCCATGCTCGACAGATGTCCGGCCTGCCGGGATGGACTCCACATCCTTCATCAAAAAATACACAGTATCCATCCTCGCGGGATTGGAGGCGGATTTTACCGTTTACTGTTTCGCTGTGCTTTTCAATCAATTCCTGTTCGGAAATGCCGAGATGATCGGCGAGACGGTTACGGTCTTTGGCGGTCATGATAATTCCGCCTTCGCCCTGACAGCAATGACCGCACATACGGCATTCAAAAGCCTTGCTCATTATTTTTTGCCTACTAAATTTTTATGGTCAACCATTATGCAACGGTCTTCAATTACGGTGATGTTTTTACCTGCGAAAAGTTCGCGAACTTCGGGACTGAAGATCTCCTGTTGCATCCAGAAACATTTGGGCAGTGCTTCAAGTTCCATAACTTCACGGGCGTGGTCTGCGCAGAACCGGGAAGCTCTGAAAAGGTTTACGAGGTCAACCGGGACTGGGATATCTTTGACTGATTTATATGTCTTAAGGCCCCAGACGTTTTCTCTTTTGGGATGAACGGGGACGATTTCATAACCCATATCCATCATATAACGGCAGACTCTGTCCACTGGCCGTCCGGGCTTATCAACCGCACCGATCACGGCTATGACCTTGACCTCCTTAAGAAGTGCAGCTAATTTTTTTTCGTCAACTATAAGCATATTTTGATCTCTCCGGGCAATTGATTTCAGCATGCTACAGTAAAGCCCGGTTACTTGCAAAGTTCTCTTTTATCTCATTTATGCGAAATCGATAAATCCAAGGAGCATTTCCCATGTCTGATCTGGAATCCAACGTAGTAGTACCGCGCAGTGAACTTGAAGCCCGTTGGGCAAAGTGTCGCCGTTTTTTGCCGGAAGTAGCTCCGCAGGCCGGGGGTATACTTTGCTTTTCGCGTTTGCAGATTTATTACCTCTCCGGCTCCTTTGTCAACGGTGCAGTATGGCTTCCGCTTGAAGGTGAGCCGATTCTTTTTGTCCGTAAATCTTGCGACAGGGCAAGTATTGAAAGTTCCATGAGAAATATTATCAGTTTCAGGTCATTTAAAGACCTTGCGCCCATTGCCAAGGAATTGGGGCAGCCTTTGAGTGAGGTCATAGGCGCAGAAACAGCAGGGCTGACATGGCAGCTGGGTGAAATGCTAACGATGCGCATGCCCGAATATAAGTTTGTTCCCTGTGATAAGGTGCTGGCCTTATCCCGGGCCGTGAAATCCGAATGGGAACTGGAAATCATGCGCGAGGTTGGGCTCCTGCACCATACCGCGTTATATGAAATACTGCCGGAGTTGCTTGAAACAGGTATGAGCGAAATGGATATCGCAAAGTATCTTTGGAATGTCTTTTTCGAATTGGGACACGAAGGGCATATGCGTATGCAGACCTTTAATGAGGAAATTTTTCTCGGTCATATTTCCGCCGGGGATTCCGGCATCTATCCCAGTTCATTTAACGGTCCGCTGGGCTTGCGCGGGGTGCATCCGGCTACTCCGTTTATGGGCAGCGGCGATAAATTCTGGGAGAAGGGCGCGCCCCTTTCCGTTGACTGCGGATTTGTCATGCAGGGCTACCACACCGATAAGACACAGGTTTACTGGTCCGGACCCAAAAGCTCCATTCCCAAAGAAGTGCTGGATGCGCAGTATTTCTGTCAGGATATGCAGGCTCTTGCTGCTGATCATCTCATGCCCGGAACCCCGGTCAGCGAGGTATATGCCAAGGTCATGGAACAGGTGGAGAAGGAAGGATTCACAGAAGGTTTCATGGGCATCGGTGAATGCAAGGTCCCATTTATCGGGCACGGCATCGGTCTAACTGTGGATGGCTTCCCGCCCATTGCCAAGGGCTTTGATATCCCTGTGGAGGAAGGCATGGTCTTCGCGCTTGAGCCGAAGCAGGGTCTCCCTGGAATCGGCATGGTCGGAGTAGAAAATACCTTTGAAATCACCGCCGATGGCCCCGAGAGCCTGACCGGTGATGATTACGATATTATTTGTATCGAGTAGAGAAGTAAAAGTTCTGAATTACGAATCCCCCGCAACCATATGGCTGCGGGGATTTGTTTATATTCTATGTCTCAAAATTATTTCACATCAATATCAAGTCCGCTGGCGGTCTTGGTGATGACCGGGGCCGGTGTCTGGCCTTTGAGGTCCATGACCATGCGGATTTTGTCATCATAGATACCGATTCTGAAGCGGGAGAAAATCGGATTTTCCGGCTTGAGCACTGTGGGGCCGAAGTAATCCCATTTGCCTTGGATATCGACCACAAGGCGGTTTGGTTCTTGCAGGAAAAATGATGTGTATGACAGGGGAGAACCACCTAGATCAAGGCTGATTCTGGTCTTGCTATCCACTGCTTTAAAGTAAATGGACTTGAGCTTACCTTCCTGCAAACCTTGTTTTTCTTCCTGCTTAGCGGCTTTAACCGTTTTTGCGGATTCAGTGGCATTGGCTACCTCTGTGCCGTTAAAAGCAAGGATGGTCTTTGCAGTTGTGTTGGTCATCGTAGCATTGGGCTGGCTGGCATTCCCTGTAGCAATCAGAGTACTGTTCGCAGCAGCAATGGTGACTGTGCCGTTCTGTTCTTTGATAGTGCTGTTGGTTGCATTGGCAATAGCCATGGACAGCAGAGGGAGTTCGTTTTCCGGTTCGGCTTCTGCTATTGCGATTTCTTCCTGCTTCACAGATTCCGCGACCTTGGGTTCTTCCTTCAGCAGCCAGCTTTCAGGAAGCAGCAGTTGCGGATTGATAAAAGCGAGTATCGCCAGCGCGCCGAAGATATGAATCAAAGCTTGCTTGCTGGTGAAGTAATTGCCGTAGAGCCGGAAAGTGCGGCTGCATGACCCGCAGGAGTATGACCTTACCGGGACGAGCAGTGAAATGAGCACATCAGAAACCAGCCCCCTCCTGAAATAGAGGCGGTTGCTGTCACAAAACGGACATTGAACTATTCTTTTTTGCTTTTTAGTCATTGTGCGGTAATTTCCTCCGATCCCCTCTACCTACACTTTGAAGCTTGTCAAAATTCTTTAATTGTCTGTGGTTATACTTATAAAAGACCACACAGCAATGTCAATTAGCAGTTTCAACGAAATTAAGGGGAACCCATTCAATGAGTTCCCCCTTGAGTAATCATATTTTGCAGCGCGAAAACAATTATCCGGCAATAGCTTCGGAAATGATGCATTCGAGGTCTTCGCGTTCCATTTTAGCGGGGGTACGCTCGAAAAGTCTACCCATGGTTTTTTCTGTCATATCGACTAGTTCTGCAACATCTTCTTCTTTTGCACCGTAATTCCTGAGGGATTCATCGTCGAATCCGGTCCTTTCGAGCAGGGCGCGGATACCTTCAAGGAATACGGTTGCACGCATGTTTTCATCAAACTGCTGGGTATCGTAGCCCATTGCCATGGCGAGGTCTTCGAAACGTTCCGGGCTTTCCGGGATCAGACGTTTGAAGTAGGGCACGGAAAGCTTTGCAAGGCCAAGTCCGTGCGGCAGTTCGGGATATTTTGCGCTCAGGGCATGCTGAAAGGCATGCAGGGAAATGCAACTGGAAAGGGTTTCACACATGCCGCCGGCAGTGCTGGACCAAGCCATAACAGTGCGGCCTTCGATGTTCTCGCCTTCTGCAATGGCCATTGGCAGGTAGTGGCTGCTCAGATGCACGGCTTCCAGTGCGAGCATGTCGCTCATGGGCTGGTGCTGGGTGGAAAGGAAAGCTTCCACAGCGTGGAAAAATGCATTGATTCCGTTGTATGCGGTCATACGCGGGGATACGCTGACCACGAGTTCCGGGTCAACGATGGAGACAGCGGGGAAAGTGGAATCATTGCCGAGGCTGATTTTTTCCGTGCCTTCGGATTTGCTGATCATTGCCCACTGGTCGGCTTCGGTACCGGTACCGGAAGTGGTTGGAATGGCGATGAGCGGTGCTGCCGGGTTTTCAGGATTCACTCCGCCGCCGGAACCGGACTGCATGTAGTCCCAGCACTTGCCGGCGTTGGTGGTCAGCAGGGCGATTGCTTTTGCCGCGTCAATGGTGGAACCGCCGCCAAGGGCAACGATGAAATCGATTCCCTTTTCACGGGCGGTCTTCGCAGCTTCATCAACCTGATCGGAGTTCGGGTTAGGGGAAATTTTATCGAAAACCACGGTGGAAATTTCCTGCTTGGCGAGAAGGGCCTGAACCTTATCAAGGTAGCCGTGCTCGATCATGGCACCGGATTTATCGATAACGATCATGGCTTTTTTGCCTTTTGGCAGGGACATGGTTCCAAGTTCTGTAAGTTTGCCGGGACCAAAAACAATGCGTGTGGGAATAAATATCTGAAAATTGAGCATGCGCTTCCTTTTATATGTAATGGTTTTTAAGTTGTGTCGAGCACGTGATAACTGACTGTGCGCCGGTCGTAAAGGGTGGCTCGCAGTCTTTTTTATTTCAAGGCCTGACTAAGGGCTTCATCCATCTGTCCGGTAGTGTAGAGATCACGAATCACAGTGGGTGATGTCGGGGCCTCTCCGGGTTTGAAGATGGCTGCCAGCGGGATGGAGCGGCTGCCCAGTGCACGCAGGAATTTATCTGCCACTTTATCCGGTGCGGTAAGGTCAACCTTTATGAAAGTCAGGTTGTACTTTGCCTGCCAACGGTTGAGGTTTGCCGGAGTGAGTACTGTCTGTTTCAGCACCTTGCAGGACGGGCACCAATCAGCAGTGAATTCAACCAGCATGGCTTCATGTCCCAGACGGGCGGAGAAATCATGTTGCTCGAAGCTGATCCAGTGTGCAGTGCGTTCCTGCGGAGTTGCGGCCCAGATTCCGGCTGTGATGCAGGTTGCGAGCGTGGCAATTCGCAGCAGATACATACTGGATTTCTTGTCCGTTCCAGCGGCAAGCCCCCACATCCATGCTCCCACGGCGGTGAACCAAAGGAAGATCATGGTCGGGATGTACATGTCTTCGGGCAGGATGCTGAACAGGTAGATACAGGTTCCGGCAAGAAAGAAACCTGCGGCCCGTTCAATCCAGATGGTCCATGCTCCGGGCTTGGGAAATTTGGTGCCCAGACCGGGGAATAAGGCCATCAGGATATACGGAAGTGCCATACCGGCACCGACACTCAGGAATACGGAGCTGATCACATAATGTTGCTGGACCATGGCCCAGCCCAGCACACCGCCGAGGAAAGGACCGCTGCACGGGGTCGCCAGCAGGGTGGCAAGTATTCCGGTGAACAGGGCCTGCCTGCGCGGTCCGCTGTTATCGGAGCCGAGCTTTAGATCAACGATTGGCAGGTTGAACAGGCCGAACAGACTCAGGCTGAGTGCGAAGACAACCCCGGTCAATCCGATGACGACCGGAGGCCTCTGGAAAATCTGCCCCCAGGCCATCCCGGTCATACCGAGTATTCCGCTGAGGACCCCGAAATAGAGCAGAATACCCAGTGCAAAGAACACGTTGTGTTCGCGAAAGCTGCGTTTTTGTTCTGCCGTGCTTTCGTGTCCTGCTCCGGCAAGCAGGGTGGAAAGCTTAAGGCTGATCACCGGAAGTACGCAGGGCATGAAGTTAAGCAGGAATCCCGCCAGCAGTCCGAAAAGGAGCGCAGTGGTCAGGTCCGTTACTTCAAGGCCCGGAGTGAAAGATTGCGGTTTAAGGGAACCAAAAGAAAATAATGCTTTGGAATCGTTCCCATTTTCTTGCGAGACTTTGTTTTCCTGCGCAGGCGGGGCTGTTTTTTGCGGCTGCGATTTAGCTGCCTTTGCCGCTACCTTCCCTTCTGATTTGGCCGCGATTTCTTTCAGGTAAATTTTAACTGTTTTGGCACCCTTGCGGGATTCCACAAACTCAGGCCACCATGATTGCTGGCTGGCCTGCGGAAGTTTATCCGGGGAAACCGCCATACCGAAAAAACTGAGATCCGTGCGGAAGGGTTGGCAGGCTGTTTTAGAACACATGAGCAGGGAGAGTTTGCCTTTGAGAGTAAATGATTTCAAAGATTTCGGAACCGGAACAAGAATGGGAGTTGCGTTCGCATAGGCCGCTATCTTCTTGCCTTTGTTAAAGGGATCATCCTTGGGTTTTCCCGGCATATAGATGACCGGAAGGACGGTGTTATCCGGGGTAAGGGTGACTTTCAGCGTTGTAGGCTGGCCCATTTTGCCCGGATTGTTGGAGTAGGTGTACCAGCCGTTCTTAGGCTCAAGTATGAGGGCGGCTAGAATCTTTGTCGATAATCCGGCTTGTTTCTGATCTTCCTGACTGAGGCCGAATATTTTCCATTTGGTATCCAGATTCGGATTCGTTTTCTGGGCACTAAGAGCCGTTTGCGGGCAGATAGCTGTAAATGAAGAGACGAAACTCAATAAAATTAAACAAATTAGCTTAAAACGCATTTAGTTGCCTTTTTTAATAAAAAAATGAAAAAACAGATTGACATCTGCAATGAATATTTCTAAACCCTTTCTCACGACACGGGTCACTGGCTCAATTGGTAGAGCAGCGGACTCTTAATCCGTTGGTTCAAGGTTCAAGTCCTTGGTGGCCTACCAGAAAATTCAAGGCGTTATGGCGATTCTGCAAAGAACACCATGCGCCTTTTTCTGTTTCTGGTCCCTTTCTTTGAGGTAGAGTCCGGTTATTCTTTTTGTTTGTACTTAACAAACGTTCTCCATACATCTTTTATTTTTTTAACTGGAATAAATCCTTTATCATCCTCACGTTGCTCCGTCTACCGCAGTGCGTGTGGCTTATCCGCGCCTTTATCCTTTCCCGCTTAGTTGGTCCACCTTAAACTTAAAAGGGATCATTTATATTAATCTACTCGACTTTCGGAGTTGTAA
>DDLU01000189.1 GCA_002340305.1 Desulfovibrio sp. UBA2564 | reverse complement strand
TACGCTCTAGCCGGATGAACCTTTTAATTCTAGTGAAGTGCCCGATAGAATCGGCATGATCCGTAGTGGATAAAGTGCAACTGAGGCTCTTTATGTCTTTGCATTTGCTCTTGCATTGCCTGAAATTTTTCAGTGAAACCTTCTTCGGCCTTGAAAATGTCCGGCGTACCCAAGGCTTTTCTGAACAGTACATTTTGCGAAAGAATAGGAGAGAACAGTCTTTCCAATTTATTTCCTAACGGAGAAAACTTGGCTCCAGTATTATGAAATAGTTTCGGGAAGTTTCCTATCAGATGCTCAGATGAATATAGGTTTAGGCGGTAGCCATTGCTTTTTAAAACAGAAAAAGCACTGGGGAGATATTCATTGTGATCATGGATATAGTGAATTGAATCGTAAAGTAGTTGCGGCCAGACCAAACTTAAAAATGAAGTCGCTGTTGCTGTCCTGTTGCTATATGTGTTCTCGTAGATAGTGAGCCCTTTTTGGGTGATCTTATCTTCAAAATCCTGACTGTTAATTTGGTATAGTGCTTTTAAGGCCTTTGAAGAATGTAACGATTCGATAAATAGAATATATATATTGGGCTTGTGCTTAAATTTTATCCCATTTGGGTATGTTGCGTCAGGTTTATTAAATGTACTAAGGTCAATTCTTGTGATCAAATCATAAATAGAAAATAAAGAATATATAGCAAGGATAGATGTTAATACATTTATTGATATGTAATAAGTGATCGCGATGAAAAGAATATATATAACAAGTATTTTTTGTATAACGATCCATTTTTTCTAAATATTTCAACAACAGTCTGTTCGCTGATTAAAAAGAAAATTGTAAGTGTTGAAAGGCAGGCTATTGTATCTGTACTTTTTCCGGGGGGCTCGGGTGTATATCCGAGTAATGGGGCGATATGATTTTGAATAATAAAGTTAAATCCAAAGGCAACCAAAAAACCTATAGCTAGCGCTAGTGTAATTGAGTTGAGGATTTGCTTTTTGGAAAAAAAGCTTGTGTTTGCTGCCGAAATAGCTAGCGTAGGCGAAAGGATTGCCAATATGATTGGTATTACTAGTCTCATCTTATGACCAGAGGTTTAAATTATTGTTCTTTTGATCTTAAATTCATCTCCGCTATGTATAGCAGTAGTGGCAGTATGTAAACATGTGTAGTGCTCATGTTGGGTAAGTTTAGCTGATATATAAATACACCCGGAACTAGTGTATAAGAAAGCCCCTGCCGGATATCCGGCAGGGGCTTTTATTTGTGAGACTGGTTAAGCCTGATCCTACAGGAAGTACCAGGTAGCGGCGAGGCCGGTGATTGACATGGTGATGGTGTAGGGGAAAGCCATCTTAACCATTTGGCCGTATGAGAGCCTGATTAGCGGTGCAATGGCAGAGGTCAGCAGGAACAGGAATGCAGCCTGACCGTTAGGAGTTGCAACACTGGGAATGTTAGTACCGGTGTTGATAGCAACTGCGAGCAGGTCAAACTGTTCACGCCCGATAACGCCGCTTTCGAATGCTTTCAGGGTTTCAGAAACGTATACTGTCGCAACAAATACGTTATCTGAGATCATGGAAAGAATACCGTTCGCGAGGTAGTAGGCAGCAAGCTGAATTTTACCTTCAAGGCCAAGCACGTAGTGAATGATCGGGGCGAAGAGATGCTGTTCGTGGATAACACCTACGACTGCGAAGAATACGACCAGCAGGGCGGTAAAGGGCAGGGCCTCTTCAAAAGCATGTCCGATCTGGTGTTCTTCAGTGATGCCGTTAAGTGCGGTAAGCACAACAATTACGGTCAGACCGATGAGACCAACTTCCGCAATGTGGAATGCCAGAGCAAGAACGAGGAATACAGCCGCACATGCCTGAGTGAACAGGGCTGCTTTCTTTTTGAGGCTCATTTCTTCATCGTTTTTGCGGTCTTCCTCTTCGAGGATTTCGCGAACGTTTTGAGGCAGCTGGTAACCGTAACCGAAGATGCCTGTTACTTCCAGCATGATGCAGGTTACGAGACCTACTGCCAGTACAGGCATGGAAACCGGTGCTACACGGAAGAAGAATTCCATGAATTCCCAGTCCATAGTTTTACCGATAAGCAGGTTCTGGGGTTCACCGACGATGGTGCAAACGCCGCCGAGAGCTGTACCTACAGCACCGTGCATCATCAGGTTTCTAAGGAAACCGCGGAATTCACCAAGGTGACTTACGCACTCACCTTTAAGCAATGTGTCATCAGAAATAGAACATTTACCTGTGGATGCAAAGCGATGGTAGATTCCGTAGAATCCGTAAGCCACAGCAATGATTACAGCGGTAACTGTCAGAGCATCAAGGAATGCGGACAGAACAGCACCTGAAACGGAAAAGAGCAGTGAAATGACAATTTTGGATTTCACTCGGGTGATAATCTTTGTAAAAACATACTGCAGCATGTCTTTCATGAAGTGGATACCCGCGACCATGAACATCAGCAGCAGAATTACCGGGAAGTTCAATACAGTTTCGTTATAGACTGTTTCGGGGGATGCCAGACCCAGTGCAATTGCTTCAACAGCGAGCAAACCACCTGCGGGCAGGGGATAGCATTTAAGAGCCATGGCCAGAGTGAAGATGAATTCACCGATAAGTACCCATCCGGTAATAAACGGGCCGGCAACTGCCAGCAGGATGGGGTTGAGAATGAGAAAGCCGATAATGGTCAGTTTGTACCAGTCAGGAGAATTACCAAGTAGGTTTTTCTGCAACGCCTGCGACATTGTTTTGGGCACGGGTTACTCCTTTTGCCTTTTGTGTGGAACCTGGTGATCAGCGGTTTTTAACGCAGTATACATCCAATTGATATGTATGAACTGGATGTAAATCGCCGGAATAAAAAATATTCCGGCGAAGTTGCATTACAGATCACTGGGAACCAACGGGTCAATTGTCAGTTCCGGATAAAGTCCCTGCAACTCTCCTTCAGGATAAGGCTGAAGGATGTTGAAGGAGATGTCTTGAGTCTGCTGGGAGTGGCCTGCAGTTTCTTCAGTACCATCCCAGAATGCACCGTTAGCTTCGAGAATATGTTCGATACGGTGCCGGAATCCATCAACAAATTTAGCTCCGATGCCTTCAAAGGTCATGTTTCCGAGACGGAACTGTCCTTTGAGTGCAGCGAAGTCAGAAAGAGGAATCGAGTGCATTTCGAGATCTTCCTGCTTGCTGATATAGCCCCAAACGAGATAGTTGTCAGGTATTTTAATAGTTTCTTCCGCGTCTATAATAGTGTGGGGCATTAATATGGTTCCCGCTCCTACTTCGATTTTAGCATTCTCTTTACCGTTCAGGAAAGAGTTGAAGCCTACGAAGGAGCGTTTGCCCATATGAGTGTAAATTACCTTGCCACCGTGTGGTGTAACAACTTCTCCATCATATACGGAATTGATGATGTAGCAATTTTCCTGTGCGTTGGCACCGGGTCCGAGTGTGGAGTTCTCAATGTATGATCTCTGTGCCACGAGAACATTCTTGTCCACTTTGCAGTCGCCTTTGAATACTGCATACGGACTTACGGAAGCGCCTTCGGGAATGTCGATGCTCAGTTCAGGCTTAACTGAGGAGTAAATAGGTACAAAGTCTTCTTTGCGGTCGTCAAAGAAGTCCATAAGGATTCCTTTGGGACGGCTGTCTTCCATACGGATGTACTTTTTAAGTATCTCTTCAGGATACTGGTAATTGAATTCAAAAGCACCATCGGCCTTGACCCAGATACGGCCGGCTTTGATACGTTTGTGGGAAAGTTCTCCAGCCTGCACGTAAGAGTATGCGCCTACTGCGCAGTCATGCATGATGGAGAGGTCAACGGAGGAGAAAGGCTCAAGGAAACAGCCTTCCACGGAAGTGCCGTGAATGTTTGCGTAATGCAAAGACACGGTGTTTGAAATTTTGAAGCACTCAAGGTTTTCAGGGTCGTGGGAGTTGTTGTGCACGAGAGTTTTCATTAGAAAACTGTCGCGGATCTTAATGACTTCGTCATCGCGGAGTTTGATAGTCTGGCCGTTTAGCTCTACTACGCTGCCTTTTCTCTTCAGTTCGTCACCACGGATATCACTCTTATAGAGGATGGAGTGGTTCACCTTGCATTTTCCGAGGAAGTAGGTGCCGCCGATGCTGGAATGGCGGAAGTTGAACATGAGGGGATGGTTGTTGGTCAGGGAGTAGAACGCGTAGTAGAGGGCGAAGCTGTCTTCGGGGATGAGGTCCTTGATATAGGGACCGACATCCACAAGTGGCTCACGCAGGTTGATGTTCACACGGTTGACGATATGGTCAATAAGCTTGTTCAGCTGTTTCATAAATCCTTCTCGCTTTTTTATTTGAGTACCGGAAGTCGTAGGCGGAAACCGGCAACAGGGTTTTTTGGTGTAAATAGGACGGTCCCGGCACGCCTTGCCGGGACCGTCCTGCCCTATGTTTAATAGTCCCTTATAACCCTATACGGCTAACCGGGCAAGCTTACAGGCATTCCCATGATGGGCCAGATAAACTTAACAAAGATGCCGGTTACGACCATGAGCAGGACACTAGCGGGGATACCGTACATGAAGAATTCCCCGGTGGTGAACAGTTTGGAGTCGTAGGCGATTGCGTTGGGTGCCGCACCAACCAACAGGAGGAAGGGCATACCCGCAACAACCAGTGCCGCGAAGAGGATAACTTCCGGTGCAACGCCAAGGTAAGGCGCGATAACCAGTGCAACCGGGAGCGAGATGGCAATTGCCGCCACGTTCATGATGAAGTTGGTCATCATCATTACGAAGAAGGCGATGGACATGATGAAGATAAAGCCGCTTGACTCCTGAAAGAGAACGAGCCAGTTAACAGCCATCCACTTAGCTGCTCCGGTATCCCAGAGGCAGAATCCGATGGACATTGCACCGGCGAAAAGCAGGATGATGTTCCAGGGGATATCTTCAAGGTCGTTGATGTCCAGAATTTTAAATATAAAGAAGGAAATGGATGAGACCAGAATGATTGCGGTCTTATCGATAGCCTTCAGTTCAGGGATGAAAGACCTGAGACTCATAATCAGAATAACGCCGCCGACCAGCAATGCCGCGAGAATTTCATCACGGGTAAGCGGGCCCATCTGGGCGTTGAGGTCACGGGCTTTTTCACGCAGGCCGGGAATAACATCCTTTTCAGGCTTCAGGAAGACCATGAAGAAGCCCCAAAGCAGGAAGACCATTACCCAGCCGATGGGAGCCATGTAGTAGGTCAGTTCGAAGAAAGTAACGTCCTTGCCCAGAATTTCGTTGTAGAAACCAAGGGCAACCGCACCACGGGCAGCACCGAGCAGGGTTACGATAGAACCGGCACCGGCAACATAAGCCATGCCGATGAACAGACCTTTACCGAACTTGGTAGGTTTGTCCCCTTCGCCGTACAGGGAGTAGATAGCCAGCAGCAGCGGGTAAACAGTCGCCGCAACAGCGGTGTGAGCCATAATATGGGTCAACAAGGCGGTTACAACGAATACACCTAAGTATATGCGGCTGGTTCTTTCTCCGACGATCATGAGCATCTTGTAAGCCAGGCGTTTGGTGAGTCCGGTTTTGGTGAACACGAGTCCGATCATGATGGATGCAAAGATAAACAGGACGGAGGGGTCCATGAAATCTTTGAAGGCCACCTTGGCCGGACGGATAAAAAACATTACCTGTAATACGCCGATAGCAAGTGAAGTTACGCCGATGGGTACAACTTCAAATACCCACCAGATACCAGCCAGCAGGAATACGCCGATGGCACCTTTGGCCTGCTGGCTAAGTTCAAAATGCTGCCCGCCGGGATCAATAGCATCAGGCCATGCGGGGCAGTAGTAGACGATTGCGAACAGGGAAATTCCCAGTAGCATGAAGAAAAGCCTCTTGAAATCAAATCCGGGCTTGGTTGCAGTTTCAGCACTCATATATTCTGCTCCTTGCAATTAGGCAGTTTCGATCTCGCAGGCGAGGACTGCAGCTCTTACTTTTTCAAAAGCATCCCCAAGGCGAAGTACCCCTGTAATGATGCCATTCTTCTGAACCAGCAGGGGTTGATGAACCCCGAGCACGAAAGCGTGAATCGCTTTGTCGAGGGTGTCGTCCTCGTCAACTAATTCTGCTTTTTTAGGTGTGTGCATAATTTCTTCAGCTTTTGCGATTGCGCTTTTGCGGCAAACATCGCTGAGAGGTTCCGCCCAGAGATTGAAGTCACGGTAGACCTTCTGTACGAAGTCTCGGCTCAGGGCGTTGGGATGACCTCGATCGTCCATTTTGAAGTAGGACGGTTCCATGTGTCTGAAGATGTCGAGCATGGTAATTTTGCCAACGACCCTGCCGTCTTCACCCTGAACCAGCAGGTCACGGTGCGGGTGGGGGAGGTTGTCTTCTTCTCCCTGAATGGCAAGGCACTGTAATGCTTCGAACAGTGTGGTGTCCTTTGTGACCCGGTTGTATTCCTCAACAGGAATCATCAGATCTTTGGCTTTGAAATTTTTCACATTTTCCCCCTATGTAGGTTTCCCGGATTGGATTAACGCGGTTAGTTTGCCGGTGCGCAAAACCTACGCAATGTTTTGACCAACGCAGCAATATCCACCGGAACTGAAATTTCAGCACATGCCCCCAGATTCATTGCTTCAATAGAAAGCGGAATCTTATTGTGCCGATTAATTAAAACAACTTTCAAATCAGGAACGACTGGTGAAATATCCTCCATGAATTTCAGGGAACTCCGACCGAAACCGGACAACCCTAGCACAATGCCGTCCAGTTCGTTTTCACGGATGAATTCTTCAGCCTTGTCCAGGTTGCCGGACTCCGCGACAGTCAGGCCTTCACTCCTGAGTCGCAGTACAAGGTGTTCACGGAATTCCGGGTCCTTTTCAACAATCATTATTTTCATGCTTCAAACGTTGTCTTTGCTACTGACCGGGAATTCGGCCTTTGCAGCACCCGCCTCAACAAAGCACTCTGTATGCCATATAAAATAATTCCATGTATAACAGAGTTTTAACTTTGGAGGAAGGTTTTTTGTCTCTTTTTGTTGAAACAAAATGAATTATTGTGAAATGTTTCTCAAGAAACAAAATGAAACAAATAGAAACAAAATAGAGTTGAGCGTTAGAATGATGCAGAATATATAGGGGGTTAGTGAGTGGGGTTAGGAGATGTAAAAATTATCACCACCGACAAGGTTTCCTTCCCTGTAAGTTTGGATAACTGTTTTGACTGGACCGATAACATCGTCGAGGACTTCAATGCCTTTCCATTTCAGGTATTGGTAATGCTCGTCGTCGATGCCGCCGCAGATTACGGTATCGGTATTGTCGGATGTTGCCAATGCGCAGAGGTCGTCGGCTGAAGCCTGTGGCAGAACAATGATACGTTCGCTGATTTCACCGTCGGATTTAAATTTTGCCAGTAGAGCGTCTGTGGCAAGGTCAAAACGGGGTGCAACCTCATCGTTGAAAAGCGGGATCATGATCTTATGCGACATGGCTTATCCGGTGATGGAGTGTTTTTTCATTTTGCGCCAAAGGGTGGAGCGGGACCAACCTAGAATCTTTGCCGCTTCCCCTTTGCGTCCACCGCATTTGAGCAGGGTGTCCATGATCATCTGTTTTTCTGCATCATCCCAGCTCTGGGCGGAGGAGTATTCAAGTGGAACAGTCCTTTCCTGTGCGGGATACGCAGATTCCGCCACCGGGCGCAGAATGTCCTGCTCTGTAAGATAAGCAGGCAGGTGGCTGGAGCTGATAATGTCGCGGTCACAGAAGTTGACCGCGTATTCCACAATATTGCTCAATTCACGCACGTTACCGGGATAGCGGTAGGCGGATAAAATTTTTGCAGCTTTTTTGGAGAAGCCTTTAATTTTCTTATTGAACTTGTTGCAGTATTCCATAAGAAAGTGATTCTTGAGCAGCAGAATGTCATCTCCACGCTCACGAAGAGGCGGCAGGTGCAAATGTACTACGTTCAATCTAAAGAGCAGGTCTGCGCGAAATGTTTTTTCCTGCACCATCTTTTTCAAATCGCGGTGGGTGGCAACAATTACGCGCACATCTGCATTAAATCCCCGCGGGCTGCCCAGTGGTTGGATAACTTTATCATCAAGAAAGGAAAGCAGTTTTACCTGCAAAGGTAGCGGCAGATCACCAATCTCAGTCAGAAAGAATGAACCGTTGTGTGCGAGCTTGATGCGTCCGGGTCTATCTTCGTTGGCTCCGGTAAAAGCTCCTTTTACATGTCCGAAAAGTTCTGATTCCAGCAATGTTTCCGGCAAAGCACCGCAGTTTACTTTGATAAACGGTGCACCTGCACGGTCCGAAGCATTATGGATGGCTTCTGCCAGAACATCTTTACCTGTTCCTGTCTCCCCGGTGATCAGCACAGATGAATCTGTTCCGGCAATGGAGGGAACCATGCTGAAAATTTTGACCATTTCCGGACTGGTTCCGATCAGTCCACCCAGCGAATAAGCCTTGCTGGCAGTGCTGCTCAGTTCAGCAACCTGCCGGATATCCTGAATGGTTTCCATGTAGCCTGAGATAACGTTGTTGCTGTTAACAATGGGCGAGATGTTCAGTCGGATAGGGATTTTGGTTCTGGTACGGTCAATGATGTCTGCATCAACGGAAACTGTCTGGAAGTCCGCTTTATCTGCCATGACCGGGCAGCCCTTGAAGCAATAATCGCAGCGCAGGCCGAGGTAGCATTTCAAGCCCTGCATGGAGTTCGGTGCAACTCCTGTAAGGGTCTGCCATGCCCGGTTGACCAGCTTGATGCGGCCTTCAATGTCCAGCACGGCAATACCGATCGGAACCTCATTCAAAAGGTCCGGGAGCATGAACTGCTGGCCCATCAGGCCGTGAACGATATATTGATCTTCAAATAACACGTTAATTTAATAACATGAATGGTTTTGATGCGCTATGTGCTTTTTGATGCTCCGGCGGCGCTTTCAGCGGGACCAGAGAAGCTTTTATTGAAAAAAGGTTCTGGTCTCTCCAAAAAATTTTTAGCAGGGCTTCGCCGCTTTGTTCGGGAGAGCTTTTCAATCTTCTGGATCAGTTGTATGTTCCTTTCGAGGAAACAAACTATGAAAACATATATATTTATACCTCCGGTTCGTAAGGCTACTGGCGGGATTACTGTTTTTTGCCAGATTGCA
>DDLU01000116.1 GCA_002340305.1 Desulfovibrio sp. UBA2564 | reverse complement strand
TTTTCAATAAGCTTCACATCTAGCGCGTCATGACGACCTTCGAATGACCAGACGGCGAAGCCCTACTAAAAGTTCTTGGGATTCTTAAATCTTTTTATAAAAAGTGCGTCAGCGCATCAAATTTTAACTATGCTGATCAATAATCAGTTCTACTTCTTCGATAGAAAGTCCGGTAGCTTTGGCGAGCCTGCTTACAGGCTTACCTTCTCTATGTCCGGTCAGAATAATTTGACGCAGGAATTGCGGTGAACGTGAAAACTCCTCAGCTTGCGAAAGTATCTTTTTGAGTTTTCTAGATTTGCGGTCAAGCAGCATATCAAGCTGTGCCAGCTCTTCCTGTCTTTCGGCAAAGGTGTTCATCATTTCATTTTCAAGCTGGGTGTTAAACTGAAGTTTTTTGACAAACTCTTCTTGTTTGACCTGAAGTTTGGTTACCAGTTCTTCGGATTTGCGCAGTCTGAGGAAAAAAAAGATAACAGCTATGAGCAGGGCTATCTCGGTTACGGAAAAGAAAATGAGCAGAAATACAGTCATAATGTCGCTATGGTAGAGGTTCGTTAAATCCGTAACAGTTTGCCTTGTTTGCAGGAGAAGGGCAATAGGCGCAGGGGATTAAATCTTTACATTGATAATATTTCCAGACCACGGAGACTTTTTGGGCTGCTGTTCTTCTTCCGGCTCTTCTTCTTTTTTTTGGTGCTTACGCGGATGGTGATGCTGCCCACCCTTGCTACCGTTGTCATCGCGCACGGAGATGGCAGCTTCGTCTTTTTCTGTCTTCTGAATCTGTTTTTGGGAATCCTTGTTCTTTTCCTGCTCTTCGGGATTAATCATGAGGGTCTGCTGAAGGCCGGATTTGGTCACTTCAGAATTGGAAATCTTCTGTACATTCGCAAGTTGCGAAATGATCAGGGGCATATCCACAGGACTGGGCATGATCGTTACCTCACGAGATACTCCTCAAACAGGATTTTTTCAAATTCACCTGCAACAATGTATTGGTTGATTACCATAAGCAGGTCTTTTTTTAATTTCTCTACATTTTTCTTATCGGCTAAAAACTGTAAATCTTTATTTTTGAGGTAGAAGTACACAGCATCGCGCAGGATGAGAGTTTTGCGTCCATACTCTGCAACGACTTGCGGGTCAGTAGTTGTTAAAGCAAAGCGGGCAATAAGAAATCTTGTCCGGCTGTCTTTGTCCTTTTGCTCAATCCAGAATGGATCCATGCGTAGAAGGGTGACTCCGGGTTCTTCCGGTGGAGGTGGAGGTGGAGGTGGAGGGGCTTCTTCCGGGATTTCCATGGGGATTTCTTCCATGGTTTCCTCTACAGCCGGTTCTTCTTTTGGTGGGGGTGGGGCGGAGTCGAAAAAGAATAGTTTTACCAGAATGGCACTGAGCAGGAGTATGATGACTCCTATTCCGATAAAAATGAAAAGCTTGGTCTTGGATTTTTTTTCAACCGGCTCTTCTTCAAGAGCTTCCAGTTCTTCCGGTTCCTCTTCCGGAATATCATCTTCCTCGTCTTCGTCTTCAAGGAAAGGTGCATCATCAAGGTCCAGCTCTACTTTTTGAGCTGCCTTGCCGGCAGGGGCTGAAGATTGAGTATCTTCCCCGGATTCAGAGTCTTCAATATCATCAACTGCGAGGAAGAGCATGCACGTATCCTGATAGACAAGGTTCCGGGCGGAAAGACTTAGTTGCCGCCTGAATGAGATTCAGCGGACATGCCCGGCATGTCCGCTGAACAGGAATTCTTATTCAAAAATCTTATTGATTTTCTGACCGAGGGTATCGGGAGTGAAAGGCTTAACGATGTAGTTGGAGACCTTGGCCTGTACAGCCTCAATGATGTTCTCCTGCTGTGCTTCAGCAGTAACCATCAGGAAGGGGATATCGGCGAATTCCTCACTGGCCCTTACTTTGCGCAACAATTCGATACCGGTCATCTGCGGCATGTTCCAGTCAGAAACGATAAACTGAATGCTGTCGTCTTTATTCAGGGTTTCCCATGCTGTTGTGCCATCGTCAGCTTCCACGATGTTAGTGAAGCCGATCTGGCGGAGGATGTTTTTGATAATGCGACGCATGGTTGCGAAGTCATCCACAACAAGAACTTTCATAGAGTAATCAATCGCCATTTATTTCTCCTTAAGGTTCCGTATGATATTTATCGTGGAACATTTTTCTCAATTTTTTCAAAGCCTGAGAATGCAGCTGGGATACCCTGCCTTCTGTAATTTCCATTACTTCGGAGGTTTCTTTCATATTAAGTTCCTCCCCGTAGTACAGCGATAATACCAGTTTTTCTCTCGGCGTCAAATTATCAATCAGATCAGCTACCTTGTCCACTGTTTCTTGAAAAACAGCGGATTGGAAAGGCTCATCATCAAGTTGCGGGTCACTATTGCTGGGAATATTGTCATTAAAAGCGTCAAGGTTGACGCAGAGCTGGTTTTGAAGAGCTTCAAGACCCTGCTGGACCTCTTTGGAGGAGAATCCGGTCGCTTCTTCGATCTGCGCACTTGTGGGCTTCGTGCCTGTTTCGTGCTCAATCTCGCGTATGCAGTTCTCGATTGTTTTTACTTTCTGGCGCAATCCACGCGAAAACCAGTCCATACGGCGCAGCTCGTCAAGCATGGCACCTTTGATGCGGTTCTCAGCATAAGTTTCAAACTTTATTTTTCGCTCAGGCCGAAATTTACCAAGAGACTCCACGAGTCCAAGGCTACCGGCACTGATAAGCTCTCCCAGCTCCACGTTCTGCGGGAGCTTGGCTTTCATGCGGAGTGCGATAATACGGATTTTGGGTGAATAATGCCGTACTATCGCCTCTTGATCTGCGGGCGAAAAATTTTCCCAACCAGTGTCGCCGGACTCTAAATTAAGCCACGGACTGTTCTTGGAAGAGGAGTTTTTTCCAGAAGAACTTGATATTACCATCTAGCTCGGATGTCGCTTTCCATTTGGTTATTCTTTTCGCTGCTTCATTAATCTGGGTACAAGCCGGGCTTGAGGGTGCAATCTTACACAGCGGGGTCTGTTTGATAACAGCTTGCCGCATGTTGGGATCGCGGGGGATGACCCCCACCAGATCCAGTGAAACACCGCTCAGGAAATGGTCACAGGCCATGTAAAGCTTCCTGAACACTTCCTTGGCACCTTTCATATCAGGAGCCATGTTTACCAGAACTTTAAATTTGTCAACCCCGTGATGCAATTTCATTACTTTTATAAGTGCATATGCATCTGTAAGGGATGTGGGTTCCGGGGTCAGCACCAGCAGGCGTTCCTGAACGGCAAGGTTGAAGTAAAGTACGTTGTCGTTAATGCCGGCACCGGTATCAACGATAAGGTAGTCGATCTCGTCTTCAAGATGGTCCATTGCTTCCAGCAGGTCCAGTTTCTGGCCCGTGGACAGGGATACCATGTCACTTACACCGGAAGATGCAGGGAGGATGTCAAATCCATAATCGGTCTTGTGCAGAACTTCCCTGATACCAGTCCCTTCGTGAAAGAGATGGAAAAGGTTGTATTGGGGAGCGATTCCCAGCAATACATCAACGTTGGCGAGGCCGAGGTCGGCATCCAGCAGCAAGACTTTCTTGCCCATGCGGCTTAAGTTGTAGGCCAAGTTTACGGAGATGTTTGTCTTGCCTACGCCCCCTTTACCGGAGGTTACTGAAAATACCATGGGAAGATTGGAACTCATTTCATTCACCCTGTTCTTATTTATCTGTATTGTTTACGTTGCCAGCGATAATTATGCAACGAATATTGTGCCTGATTTATCTTATTTTTTTGAGAAAAGACGTTTAAACCGCTTTGGCAAATTTCATCTTTTCCTGCACGGGGAGCTGGTGTTTGAAGACCAGTCTCCAGAAATCTTTTTCGCATGCCGGTTTCATGCTGTTGCGCAGTCCTGATCCATAAGAAAGTAGGGAAACCGGGAGCCCGCTTTCGTAGGAAGTGTTAACCAGTGCTCCGTAGTTGCATGCTTCATCAAGTTTAGTCCAGATCAGGCTTTTAACTTTGGAAGATTTGAATTTTTTAAGGAATGCTGTGTACTGCGCAGGTGAGTAGTAAGGGTTAAGTACCAAGTGTACTGCAAGGTCACAGGGACCGTGCATGCCGCATGCTGCGAGCCAGCCTTCAAGTTCTGCATTGCCGGATAGCCCGGGCAGGTCGATGAAGAGCCTGTCATATTTTTGGCTCTCGCCGATCAGTCTTGCAAAATCTTCGCGGGTAGCAAGTTCTTTGAAGTCGATTCCGGATAGGTCGGCATAATGACGCAGGACGAGACGGCCTTTGCCTTGGCCCTGATCAGCAGAAGCTAGACAGATTCGGGCAGCGGGATTCTCTTTCTTTTCTTTGAGTGCAAGGCGGATAATGGTGGAAGTTTTGCCTGCACCATGCGGTCCGGCGAGGGCCTGGAATTTCTGGGGCCAGTTATTGGAATCCAGTGCGCGAACCGGGGCGATTTTTTCAAGCTCAGGCAGGATTGCCTTGGACTTATCGCCTCGTAGCTGCTGAAAGAGATCAAGGATTACCTTGCTTTCAACGCCCTCGCGCTCAAGGTATTCAAGAGCTAGACGCTGGCGGGGGGCAAGCAGGGTTAAATTCATCTGGGGCTTCAGCAAAGCCATCATATGCCCTTTAATCTGGTTCCATTCCTGATTCCAGTCAGGGATGTTGCTCATGGCATCATCAATAACTTCTTCGCGTGTTTCCTGGACTGGAACGGATTCTTCCTGTCCATCAACGCCTACCATAATCTCATGGATTTTACGGCCGTTCTCTTCAACTGACTTGTTGCTGAGTATGATAGCGTTGTCACCGAATTCCGCTTTGATTTCGGCGAAGACCGCTGCAGTGCTGTTGCCTCTGAATGTTTTTACCCGCATATTACCAACCTTTTTAGAACTCTACGGTACCCGCAGACATGATTCTCACACTCGCAGGAATCTCCGCCTGCGATATTACAGGAATTGTAGGCAAGAAGCGTACCATCAGTTGTGCCAAGTGACTTCTCAGCTGAGGGGCACACAAAAGCACGGGCTGACCGTCAGTTTCCAGTACATTTTCAGCTACGGTATTGACGCTCTGGATCAATTGTTGGGCACTGCCGGGATCAAGGGCCAGAAAACCGCCGTTCTCGGAAGCCCGGACTGCATCGTTGAGCTTGGCATCCACAGTGGGGCCGAAGGTAAGGATGGGCAGGCTGCCGTCACTGGCGAGGTATGGCTTGATAATGGTCCTGCT
>DDLU01000279.1 GCA_002340305.1 Desulfovibrio sp. UBA2564 | reverse complement strand
GTCGTAAAAGGAGCTTGTATTATGCGTTTGAATTTAGTTTTGTTTACTCTACCTGTGATTTCCAGTCATCGGTTTTGAACCAATAATTGTAGCGGGCTTCAAGCCAGCCTTCAGAGTTGCAGACCCTGATCCAGTTGTTGAGGAAATTCAGGAAATCAGGATCACCTTTTCGGACCGCGAAGCTGATAGGTTCACTGGTAAAGTCCGCCTGCAAGGGCAGGTAGAGCTTTTCAGGGTATTTCTTAACAAGGGTATCCGGCAGAGGGTTTGAAGCTACGAGGCATGCAGCTTTGCCATTAAGAAGTTCCTGAATGGATGCTGCTTCATCATTGAATTTAAGGATATCAGCCTTAGGCAGAAAGTTTTTTGCAGCCTTTTCTGCTGTGGTTCCAAGACGGACGGAAACACGGGTTTCCGGGGTGTTGAAGCCGGCAAGTGATGATTTACCGGCGGCTACGTCTTTGTTGGCAACAATGGACATTCCGCTGAATTCGTAAGGATCGGAAAAGTTAACTTTAAGGTTACGTTGGGGAGTAATGCCCATACCGCCGATAATGATGTCAAATTTACCGGTCAGCAGAGCGGGGATGATGCCGTCCCATTTGGTGGGAATGAAGCGGATCTTTACACCCATGTCGGATGCAAGTCTTTTGGCAACATCGATTTCAAATCCGATAAAATCGCCATTTTTATCTTTCATGGCCCACGGTTTGAAGGTAGAAAAACCTACCCTGATAGTCTGTCGTTTAAGGACCTTTTCGAGGGTACTGTCCTGAGAGAGGTTCTGTCTGGCATCTCCGGCCCATACAGCAGAAGAGAGACCCATGATCATGATCGCGGTAGTAATACCGACGCTGATTGTTTTCCATAAAGTCATTTTTTCCTCCAGATTGTTGGTTGTAATTTACCATTCGCTTTTGAATTTACGGGCTGCATTATCAAGTGCCCATGAAAGCAAAAGCGTAATTGAAAGATATATGGCAGCTACAGTAAACCAAATCTCAAAAGTTAGGAAGGTCTCAGAAATGATTGATTGTCCCTGCATGGTCAGATCGTAGATTGCAACAGTACTTACCAAAGCGGAATCTTTAACCAACGCGATTGCCTGTCCGGCGAGGGGAGGAGCGATACGGGGCACAGCCTGCGGCAGGACTACATTAATGTAGGCGAATTTTCGGTCGCCCCCAAGACTGTAGGCTGCTTCCCATTGTCCCCTGTCAATGGATGTAATCCCGGCCCGGAATATTTCTGATGCATAGGCACCTTCAAACAGACTGAGCGCGATGACCGAAGCCCAGAATCCATTCATCCCGACAATAGGTGCTATTACAAAGTAAATGAAAAATAGTTGAATCAAGAGCGGAGTATTGCGGATAATTTCAAGGTATATCCGGGCCATGCTTTTAGCGGTGAAGGAATTGGATAGTCGCATAATTGCGGTTCCCAATCCGATCGCAAAAGTAAGGATAAAGCTCAGACCTGTTATTTCAAGAGTGACACCGAGACCTTGTAGCAATATACCGGGACTAAATTTGCCGTCATTTAAATTGAAGAGAAATTCCGGAATTCGGAACCACTGCCAGTTATATCCCAGCGACTCTGTACCCTTATAGAGCAGGTAGCAGAATCCGAGAATCAGTAGGCAGAAGAGCAGGGAATCAATCAGGAAATTTTTTTTATTATTGGCCTGTATCCGCTGGCCGTCAGGTTCAAACATATCTATGAGGTACTATGGAATTAAATACAAATCCAGAAGGTTATGAAATTAATTAGGCCGATGAAAATTTGGATTATCTATTAGTACTCTTCTATTCTTTAAAAGAAAATCCCTCTCAATCCAAAAAGAATGAGAGGGATTTTTCTATGCAATGGGAATGCTGAATTAGATCATCCCAGCTACTTTATCCATCAAACGAACGAGCTGGCTGGTGAAGCTTGCTTCATTGTCGTACCAGATGATGAGTTTAAGCATTTTGCCGTCCATGACTTCGGTCAGAGGACCGTCAACAACACCGCCATGAGTGTCGCCAAGGTAATCAGTGGAGACAAGGGGCATCTCAGTGTAGCCCATATGCTCATTAGCAGCCTTAGCGAGTACAGCATTAACTTCTTCCTTGGTGGTTTCACGACCGAGGTCGCAAGTAAGGTCAACAAGGGAGACATTAGGTGTGGGAACACGGATAGACATGCCGTCCAGTTTACCTTCCAGCTCTGGAATAACCATGGTCACAGCTTTAGCTGCGCCGGTGGTTGTAGGAACCATGTTGACTGCGCAGGCACGCGCTCTACGGATATCCTTGTGGGAACCGTCCAGAACCCTCTGGCTCATGGTGTACGCATGAACAGTGGTCATCAGGCCGCGTTCGAGGCCGAACTCATCGTTAATAACTTTGGCAACAGGGGCAAGACAGTTGGTGGTGCAGGATGCCCCGGAGATTATGTTGTGCTCCGGTTTAATGTCAGCATCGTTAACACCCATCACGACAGTCAGGTCAGCATCAATTCCGGGGGCGCTGATGATGACTTTTTTAGCTCCGCAAGCCATGTGCTTTTCGCAGCTGCCGCGGTCACGGAATTTGCCTGTTGTTTCAACAACCATATCACAGCCGAGATCAGCCCACTGCCACTCCCCGGGAGCGCATCTGGTGATTTTGATCTGTTTGCCGTTGATGGTGAAACCTTCATCATTGGCTTTTACATCTGCATTGAAAGTTCCGTGAACGGAGTCGTGTTTGAAAAGAAGAGCGAGGTCTTCGTTAGAGGTTCGGGCGTTGATTGCGACGAGGTCGAAATCCTTACTGTCGTGAATCAGGCGGACAAGGTAGCGCCCGATTCTGCCAAACCCATTAATACCAACTTTTACAGCCATTACTTGTTTTCTCCTTATTTGTCTGAGAAATCTCGAAAACCCGGACTGCTTCCCTGGCATGTCCGGTTCTATTCAAAATTTCAGGGGCTGAACACAATGCGCCGCGATTTTCCCTTATTACGGCGTGTTCTGTGCCCTGAGACATTCTTCCCTTTGGCATCTTTATAAACAAAGACGCGGGTCCCTGGTTTGTTTAATACAGGCCGTTAATTCCCTAATAAACGGCCTGTAAGAAAAATCTTTTAGATGGTGTTGGAGCAACCCAGCACGTTGATGATCTTGTGACGGACCATTTCTTTAACTGCCTTGCGGGATTCGCCCAGATAGCCTCTGGGGTCAAATACTGTGGGGTTCTCGGCCATGAATTTGCGGATAACACCAGTCATTGCAAGACGAATATCGGTGTCGATATTGATTTTGCAAACCGCCTTGGATGCAGCTTGACGCAGCAAATCTTCGGGTACACCTTTTGCCCCGGCAATGTCGCCGCCGAATTCGTTGGCCATTTTTACGAATTCAGGAACAACGCTGGAAGCACCGTGAAGTACGATGGGGTAGTTGGGCATCAGGGATGCGATTTTATCGAGACGGTCAAAATCAAGCTTTGCTTCGCCTTTAAATTTGTATGCGCCGTGACTGGTGCCGATGGCGATGGCAAGAGAATCACAGCCTGTGCGCTCTACGAATTCTACTGCTTCATCGGGATCAGTATAAATATGTTCATCGGAAACAACATCTTCTTCGATACCGGCGAGACGACCGAGTTCCGCTTCAACCCATACGCCTCTTTCGTGAGCGTATTCTACAACCTTTTTAGTCTCAGCTATGTTTTCCTCGAAAAGAAGGTGTGAACCGTCAATCATTACGGATGTGAATCCGCCGTCAATTACTTCTTTGCAGATTTCAAAGTTTGCGCCGTGGTCGAGATGAAGAACAACCGGAAGATCTGTTTCAATCAGTGCTGCTTCCATCAGTTTAGTAATGTATGACATTCCGGCATATTTTTTAGCACCGGCGGAAACCTGAAGAATGAGGGGAGCTTTCTCCTCGCTACCCGCTTCCATTATTCCCTGAATAATCTCCATGTTGTTTACGTTGAACGCACCAATGGCATAGCCGCCGGCATAGGCTCCCTCGAACATTTCCTTGGGCGAAACTAGTGGCATGTAATCCTCCTTAGTGGATAACTATACTTAAATGATGACGCGGCATTTCCCTGAAATTCACACCAGACAAATAATATATTATGTCTGCCATACTTCCCTTATTCAGTTGTCGTTGCCGCAAATTAGTTCCAAATACTATCTTATATACCCTATCACAAAACAAAATGTCCACATACTCTTTTAAAAGTATACGGATTATACTCCGAAGCTCTGCTCCAGAGCTGCAAATGCTTTCCGGTCAGTAAAATCAAAATGTAATGGTGTCATGGTGATATGTCCTTTGGTCAGCAGATCCCTATCTGTGCCCGGACTGATTTTTTCCTTTGGCATAACACCATCCAGCCAGTAATATTTATGACCGCGCGGGTCTTCCCGTGCTTCGTACCAGTCCTGCCATGATACGCGGGTATGGCGGCAGATCTTGAGTTCTTTGGCCTCTTTAACCTGTACCGCCGGAAAATTTAAGTTAACAACTGTTTTTTCACCAAGTTTTTTCCAAGGCATTTTTTTGAGCAGATCTGCGCAGTAGTCACCTTGGTCGGTGAGTTCTTCCGGTTTGAAACTATCATATGAGACAGCCATTGCCGGATAACCCATGAGCGCACCTTCGGTTGCAGCAGAAACTGTTCCTGAGTATAAAATATCAACGCCGGTGTTTGCTCCGCTATTAATGCCGGAAACAACAACGTCCGGTTTATTCTCCAGCAGAGTGGTCAAAGCAAGTTTGACGCAGTCAACCGGAGTACCGTAAACACCCAGCCCGGAAAAGCCGTCCTCTTCAAATCTCTTGACTCGAAGGGGTGAATAGAGCGATACGGCGTGTCCTACTGCGGATTGTTCCGTAACAGGGGCGACCACTTGGACTTTCATTCCGGCTCTTTTTAGGCCGTGATAAAGGGCACGCAGGCCTACAGCCTGAATGCCGTCATCGTTAGTCAAAAGTATATTCATCAGTATTCTCCGGTAGACATTTCAAAAATAATTGGACAGTCTTCATATGGGTTGACTATGAATACAAATTCCGGGCAGTTATACAAAAACGCCGTTACAAGTGTGAAAAAATCCGTCGCCTGAGGGCGAGGTATCAAAGCAATTCAGGAATAGCAAGAAGTGTCACAAAAATATACATATATTAAAGATCTTATAAACGGAGAAAGGGTCAAAGATGTCTTTCTCATCGGCGATGCCCAACTGCGTGAATCAAGGAATGGTCCATTTTGGAATTTACGTTTGCAGGACAACTCAGGTGCGGTTGAAGCAAAAATATGGAGTCCATTAAGTCAGTCTTTTCCAACACTTGAAGCTGGGATGTTTGTTGTAGCCGGAGGGATGGTAGGCTCTTTTCGGGATAAGCCGCAGCTTACTGTGGAAGTACTTGATATCCTTGATCCTGAATATGCCGGACTGGATATCACTGATTTTCTCCCTTCGAGTAAAGAAAGGCCGGAAGACATAATGCAGGAACTGGATTACCTTATTGCTGAACATATGGTCCATATTCCTTGGAAAAAATTTTGCCGCAAGGTTTTGAAAGATGAAACTGTTTATAACCGTCTTTTGACCGCTACTGGAGCAAAGGCCGTTCACCATGCATACGTGGGCGGATTGCTGGAGCATACTTTGGCTGTTGCCAAATTGTGTATGTCCATTTGCGATAACTATCCTGAAGTGGATCGTCAGGTGGTACTTGCAGCTGCAATTTTTCATGATCTTGGCAAAGCTTGGGAACTTTCCGGCGGTTTGACCAATGATTACACCGACGAAGGGCGTTTGCTTGGACATATCCATATAGGTGTGGAAATTCTGGAGCCGTTCCTTCAAAGATCAAGGGACCTCGATCCAAAGTTAAAGCTTCACTTGAAGCATTTGATCCTTTCCCATCACGGTGAATATGAATACGGTGCTCCTAAGCGCCCCAAGACTCCTGAGGCGTTTATCCTGCATTTCGCGGATAACATTGATGCAAAAATGAATACAATTTTCGCAGAATTAGGTAAGTTGGAAGGCTCGGAAAGTAACTGGACTCCGTATCAGCGATTTTTGGATAGGTACTTATACAAGGCTGAAAAATCGCCGGACAATCCGTCGAGCAAGTGCGAACTCAAAAAATCGGAGGCTCAATGTTCATTACCTTTGAAGGCATAGAAGGAACCGGCAAGACTACCCAGATTAAGAAACTTACAGCTTTTCTTGAAGAAATCGGGCACATCGTTGAAGTAACCCTTGAGCCGGGTGGCAGCCGTATCGGTAAAGAATTGCGTAAGATTCTGCTTAATATGGATAGTACTGATATTACTGGGCAGTGCGAGCTTTTTCTTTACCTTGCCGACAGAGCGCAGCACGTAGGGCAAGTGATTAAACCTGCTGTGGATGCCGGAAAGATTATCATCTCTGACCGCTTTGCTGATTCTACTATTGTATATCAGGGCTATGGGCGCGGACTTGATCCCAAGCTTTTGCGTGAGCTGAATGATGTTGCAGTTTCCGGAAATTGGCCTGACCTGACTATTCTTCTTGATATTGAGCCGGAAATTGGTCTCAAACGGGCTATGACACGTAATCTGCAAGAGAATAAGATGCAGGCAGAAGGGCGTTTTGAAGCTGAATCCCTTGAATTTCATACCCGCGTACGTGAGGGGTATCTGACATGGGCGGCCCTTAATAATGATAGAATAGTAGTTGTAAATGCCGACCAGACACCTGATGAAATCTTTGAAGAGATTAAAGCGAAGGTGGTCGAACGGATAAAAGGGGATTATGTAACAAACGGTTAGTAACAATTAATCCATATTTTTTCGAGGCACAGTCCGAAAGGGCTGTGCTTTTTTTATATCTCCCACCGTAGGTATAGGTCAAAACGGGTCTATGTTATTTTATAGATCATGTTTCTATTGTGCGAGACTATTAATCTTGAAAAGATTTGTTTTGTAGTAATAAGATTTTATTATGTGTAACACGAACAGTTGTTTTTCTCTATGAAGAAGTGAAATTAGCATCAAAAACAATAATCTAGCATTTGGGGTTGACGCTCCCATAGTAAAATGGTTTAAGAGTAATTAGAATTTTCAATACATTAGCGTCTGTGTGAGAGCGAGTATCAAGGTGAGACTGATGCTGTATGGCCAGAGCTGATGGATAAAAAATTAGTTTGCATTGCGGCCTTTTGGGGCGGGAGCGTTTCCAGCCTTTATTGAAGACTGCAATGTCAGGGGATAAACCCTGCTATCTTTAATTAGAGGATGGAGGTTTTTATGAAATTCTCTGTGGGACTCGGAAAGGATGGAGCGGAAGAACGCCTTGAGCAGAATGGCGTCTCCCGCCGCGATTTCATGAAGTTCTGCGCAACAACCGCCGCTGTTATGGGTATGGGACCTGCGTTCGCGCCGACCGTAGCGGAAGCCCTGACTCAGAAAAAGCGTCCTTCTGTTGTTTATCTGCATGCAGCTGAATGCACAGGCTGCTCAGAAGCTGTTCTTCGTACTGTTTCGCCTTATATTGATGCTCTTATTCTCGACACTATTTCCCTCGACTACCATGAAACCATCATGGCTGCCGCAGGTCATGCCGCTGAAGAAGCTCTGCACGAAGCAGTTCATTCTCCTGAAGGCTTTATCTGCGTTGTTGAAGGTGGCATTCCCACTATTGAAGGTGGTGCCTGGGGTAAAGTCGGTGGTAAAACCATGCTTGAAATTGTTGAGGAAATTGTTCCGAAAGCAAAAGCAACCATCTGCATCGGTACTTGCGCATGTTACGGCGGCGTTCAGGCTGCAGCACCTAACCCCTCGCAGGCAAAAGGTGTTTCCGAAGCTCTTGGCGGCGTGACTACCGTTAACCTGCCCGGTTGTCCGACCAACCCGTTCAACTTTGTCGGTACTGTTGTACATTATCTGACCAAGGGTGTTCCCGAGCTTGATGATGATGGTCGTCCGCTACTTTTCTATGGTGAGTCCGTGCATGATAACTGCCCGAGACTTAAACATTTTGATAATGATGAATTTGCACCTTCCTTCTCATCCGAAGAAGCTAAGAAAGGTTACTGCCTGTACGAGCTGGGATGTAAAGGACCGGACACCTACAATAACTGTCCGAAAGTCAAGTTTAATCAGACCAACTGGCCTATTGAGGCTGGTCACCCCTGCATTGGTTGCAGTGAGCCTGATTTCTGGGATGAAATGAGCCCGTTCTACGAGCAGAGCTAGTATTCCCGGTAAGTTAAAAGTTAATTAAACTAACTTTCAATTCTTTTGGAGGATTGTATATGTCTGGTTGCAAGGCTAAATCGGGCCCCGCTGTAATGGCGACCCCTTACGATAAAAATTACACCGGTCCGGTGATTGTCGATCCACTTACCCGTATTGAGGGACACCTCAAGATTGAAGTGGAAGTCGAAAACGGTAAAGTAAGCAATGTCTGGAGTAGCTCTCAGCTCTTCCGCGGTCTGGAAATCATCCTGAAAGGCCGTGATCCCCGTGATGCTCAGCACTTCACCCAGCGCTCCTGCGGTGTCTGTACTTACACTCATGCATTGGCTTCCACCCGCTGCGTGGATAATGCTGTTGGCGTAGATAAGAATCTGCCTGAAAACGCACGTCTTATCCGTAACCTCGTACTGGGTGCCCAGTACCTGCATGACCACATCGTGCATTTCTATCATCTGCATGCCCTTGACTGGGTTGACGTTGTCAGCGCACTGCAGGCTGATCCTGCTAAAGCAGCTAAAATCGCTAACAGCCAGTCCCCCCGCGTTACCAAGCCTGAGGATCTGAAAGCTGTTCAGGAAAAGTTGAAAAAATTCGTAGATTCCGGTCAGCTCGGTATTTTCACCAACGCTTACTTCCTCGGCGGGCACGAAGCTTATTACCTGAACCCCGAAGAAAACCTTATTGCAACTGCTCACTACCTTGAAGGTCTACACTTGCAGGTTAAAGCAGCTCGTGCAATGGCTGTTTTCGGTGCTAAAAACCCGCATACCCAGTTCACCATCGTTGGTGGTGTAACTTGTTACGATTCCCTGACTCCGAAACGCATTCAGGAGTTCAAGGATCTTTATAATGAAACCATGGCATTTGTTAACGAATGTTACATTCCTGACCTGCTGATGGTTGCCGGTTACTACAAAGACTGGGCAGGAATCGGTGGAACCACCAACTTCCTGACTTTCGGTGAATTCCCGGATGTTGAAGCAGACATTAACAGCCGCTTCCTTGAGCAGGGTGTTATCATGAACCGTGATCTCAGTAACGTCATGGATTTCAACCCTGATTCCATTAAAGAAGATATCAGCCATAGCTGGTATGATGGTGATTCCTCACTGCATCCGTATGAAGGTGAAACCGAGCCTAAGTACACCAACTATGAAGACCGTGACCGATACTCCTGGATGAAAGCTCCCCGCTACAAAGGCGAGTCCATGGAAGTCGGTCCGCTGGCACAGATGCTAGTCTCTTACGCTCGCGGCAACAAAGATGTTGTTCCTGTTGTTAACCATGTTCTCAGCACTCTCGGTGTCGGCCCTGAAGCCCTGTTCTCCACTCTTGGTAGAACCGCGGCTCGTGGTATAGAAACCGTTGTTGCCGGTAACAAGATGACTGAATGGGTCAATAATCTTGAAGACAATGTTGCTTCCGGCAACACTGACCTCGCGGTTGAGTGGGAAATGCCTGATGAAGCAGAAGGCGTTGGTTTTGTTGGCGCACCTCGCGGTGGTCTGTCTCACTGGATCAAGATTAAGGGCGGCAAAATCGAGAACTTCCAGCTGGTTGTTCCTTCCACTTGGAACCTCGGCCCCCGTTGTAACCAGAACAAAATGTCCGCAGTTGAAGAAGCACTCATGGGAACACCTATTGCTGATCCCAAGCGTCCTGTTGAAATCCTGCGTACTGTTCACTCATATGACCCCTGTATCGCTTGCGGCGTACACGTCATCGATGCAAAGACCAACGAAGTTCACAAGTTCAAGATCCTCTAGTAGGTTCAAGCTTCAAGAAAATATTACGGGAGCCTGTTTACAGGCTCCCGTTTTTTTAATTTCTATCTGAAATATTTGATTTTTTAGTTGTGTTTCCATTCCGAATTGAGCTACAGAAATCTATAGGGATGGAATAGAAATGGATTGCAGAAAATTTTCAAAACCCGTTGCGAAGCTCGATAAAAGTTTTTGAAGAGTTCAGAGAAACTTTTTTCACAAATCCGCAGGAAAGCGGATTTGCCCGGTGCCTAAAAGCACCGCCCCGAAGGGGTGAGCCCCAGGACGGGCGCAATAAAAAAGTTTCTTTGGCCCTCGG